>CAZDJG010000181.1:0-4228 GCA_964505695.1 uncultured Ruminococcus sp. | reverse complement strand
ACCGGCACAGCTTTTCGCCAAATCTTATCCTTCGTTCAAACGGTTTTTAGTATGACAGTATATTTTTAATTTTGTCTGCGGCTTTTTTTATATCGGGATCGCCGGTTTCATCGGCTTTCCCTTCAAGCATTTCCGCAATTTTCATAAGCCTTACGGATTTTTCCGCAAGACCGAGAGCGTTTTCAAGACCGAAGAGAGTCTGTTCTCCTCTTTTTATCCCGTCTCTCACGCCCTGCCGTGTGATGTTTTCGTGCTCCGCTATCTCGGCAAGGGACAGATCCTCATTATAGTAAAGATCTATCAGATCCCTTTGCTTATCGGTCAGCATGGCTGAATAATAATCAAGCAGCAAAGCTACTCTCAGATTTTTCCCGCTGTTCAAAGCACACACCCCGCAAAAGCTGTAAAGTATCAAGCCCTTGTAAAGCTTATGACCTTTACATTATACCAGTGTTTCCTATGTTTGTCAAGGGATCAGGGCAATTCTTGTTTGTAAATTTTTTATGTACTGAAAGCAGAAAGGTTCTGCGACAAAGTAATCTTTGCCGCAGAACCTTTCATTATGTATCAAACCGCCCGTTCCATTTTATAGCCTACTCCGAAAACCACCTTGATATAGCTGGGATTATGGGGATCGGGCTCTATCTTGCTGCGTATCCGCCTGATATGCTCAACAACGGTCTTGCGGACGGAATAGGGATTTTCTCTCCATACTCTGCGGTAAATATCGTCAATTGAGCAAACGTCGCCGCAGTTTTCCATAAGGTACTCCATTATCCCGTACTCGATGGCTGTCATTTTTATCAGCACTCCTCCCGAAAAGACCTCTCTCCTGCGGCGGTCAACGGAAATTGTTCCGTTTACAAGAGTATCGCTGCCTGTCATAACAGCACAGCGGCTTTCAGGAGCGGTACCCAGATATCTCCTGAGCATGGAAACCACCCTCGCCTTGAATTCAAAGCTTCCGAAGTCCTCTCCCGCACTCATGCAGGCGTCTGCGCCCTTTGCAAGAGCCATAATCCTGTATATCTCGTCGCAGCCGTCGGAAACCGTAAGAAGCGGGATATCCGAAATGCGCCTTACGCTGTCTATCGTATCGAAGGACGGCGCTGCAAGTCCTCCGTCCCTTATTATCATCATATGCCAGTTTCCCCACGGGCAAAGCTCTTTGATCCGTTCTCCGCCGTTTTCACCTGTGCATACGTTTATTTCCTCCCTCATAAGGAGCTTTGCAAGCTGCTCCGCAGAGGTCCTGTTATCCTGTCCGTTATATGCAATAATAACATTCGGGCGGCTTTCAATGCTTGTAATGCCGCTTTTTGACGCGTATATATTAAATGACATAAGCTTTCCTCCTGTTCGGGTTTATATATCAGAGAATGAATTTATACTGCGCGATTTGCTGCAGCGGTCAGTATATCGCAAAGCCGCAGGGGTTTTTGCGCTTCTGATATATAAACGATTTTGGAGGTCAAAAAATTTCACTTCAGGAATGCTTTTTACAAAATGTTCACATTTGTTGTTAAATAAGTCAAATTTTCCTGTTGATTTTTATTGAATTTTATTACAATAGCTGTATATGCACATATTTTGTCTTAGAGCCTGTTCAATATCTTGAAGTGTGCGGATTTTCGAGCATAATTTTGTAGCTGACAAGGCAAAAATCCGCAGAAATAATAGATCCTTACGGATCGCTGTATTGCAAGGATTTTTAACGCAGTCAGCGACAAAATTTGCCGAAAAGACGTGTGCTGAAAGATGCTGAACAGGCTCTTAATCCTATCCCTTGTCCTCCGTCAGCAGCTTTCTGTAAGACGCATCAATTGCAAGCGCTCCCAGCGGCGCCGTTAACAGAATTGCCGCAACAGATACAGTCAGCACAATTTCTCCGCACTCCAGACCCATTGCCAGGGGCAGACCGCCTATCGCCGCCTGTACGGTTGCTTTGGGCATATAAGCAAGCATACAGAACAGCTTTTCCTTGGCGGAAAAGCCTGTCCCCGAAACACAAAGAAATACGCCCAGCATACGAAACGGCAAAACGCCGAGAACAAGCATCACTGCGGCAATGCCTGCGCTTTTTGCACTGTCTATTGCAACCGACGCTCCAACAAGGACGAACAGGAATATCTCCGCAGGGACCCACAGCCTGTCGAAAACATCGGAAAGCGTTTTTGCCGTTTCGGGGCTTTTTCTTTTTATTTCCGTACCAACCGCCATAATGGCGATAAGTCCCGCAAACGGAATGAAATATGCCGCCTCTTCAACCCAGTCCAGAACAAAGCTGACCGCAAAAACAATAGGGGTTCTCTATAAACCGGGACACGAGCAAAGCCTCGTCCATTGGTTCGGTCAGATGCAAGGCATCAGACCGCAGTAATACTTGCTGTCTTACAAGGTCTGATAACGAAGCAGATGAACGAACCAATAGAGGATTTGCCGTGAAGGAGGTTTATAGAGGTTCCCAATAATGACCCGTACCGTCAGTGCAGTATGACACTTTTCAAAAAACAAATACATCAGATATCCCGAAATTATTCCCGCAGCAATGCCGATAACAACCGAAAGCGGAATATTGGCAAAGCTGAGCCACGATATGTTTTCTCCCTGCGCAAGTCCGGTAAAAGCAGTAAACATTACAATAACAAAAACATCGTCCACGGAAGCTCCTGCAAGTATCATCTGAGGCACTCCCTTTTTTGTGCCCCGTTTTTCGTCAATAAGCTTTATCATGCGAGGAACGACCACCGCAGGAGATACCGCTCCGACAACCGAGCCGAGTATCGCCGAATCAAGCAGCGACAACCCCAATAATCCGGGTGCAAGAATAAGCATACCGATAATTTCAAAGCAGGCAGGTACGAAGCACATCAGAACCGCAGGTCGTCCTATCTTTTTCAGATCGGCGATATCAAGCTTCAGCCCTGCACGAATCAGAATGATGATAAGAGCGATACGCCGAAGCTCGGCTGATATATTCAAAATACTGCTGTCCAGAAAATCCAGCACATAAGATCCCGCCAGAATACCGGCAGCGATCATACCGAAAAGAGCGGGAAAACGTATCTTTTTACAGAGCCGGCCGAATAGAAGCCCCGAAACCATAATTACGGAAATACTTATAAGCATATTAAATTCCTCCATATTACGCAGAAAAGCCGACGGCTCCTGCGCTCTGAAATCGCAGAAGTCATCAGCTTTGATAAGCGGTTTAGGATAAAACTTTGATCCAAGGGAGAACCTCATTCCCAATCTACAGTATATTTTATTTTGCTTTATAAATCAATTGATTTTATATATTTACATATTTTTAACCACTTATTCACAGCATCAAGCCAACATATCCACAAAAAATATTTATAATACTATAACAAGACACGTAAACAGTTTGTCAGTCATCTGCGCACAATGAAAACGAATGATCGGTTACAATCAAAAAAGCACCCTGCACTATGCAAACGGCGCATTTTATTGCTTTTCCGGTCCGGAAAGCATATCATTGACATTTTCCTCGCACTGCTTTATCTGATTGAGCAGCGACGGCGCATATTCGGGATAATCCGACGCAATGGTGTTTGTGGTGATCTGCGTATTCTGCATATCGCCGCTTAAAGCCGCCGCCTCCGCACGAGCCTTTTTTAGCTCCATAACCGACAAGGTAAATCCGTCCGCACCGGGAGGATCCACTGTAAAAAACCTGCGGTCGTTCTTTGGATTTGCAGAATATATCACACGAAATATCCTGTATACCGCAAGACTCAGATACTCCCTGACCTCCTTTTCAAGACTTCCTCCGTCCTTGGAGGAGAGCATGGAAAAAATAAGCTTCTGGGAATCTATAAGCATTTTCTGAAGGCTTGTAAGGGAATCGCCCTTTTCAAGCGGCGATGCCGCATCGGGAGCATTCTCCGCCTTGCCCATAGGCTCGGCACATCTTCCAAGCAGATAATCACAGGAAACATTATAATAATTGGCAGTTTTAACCAAAAAATCAAGTCCGCACTCTCTTATACCCTTTTCATAATGGGAAAGCAGAGCCTGTGAAACTCCAAGGTCGGAAGCTGCCTGCTTCTGACTTATATTACGCTCTTTACGAAGCAAAGTTATTATACGGGGAAAATCCGTATTCACACAAGCACCTCCGACGGACAGTTTGTTTCCAAAAAAACTAAGATATGGGGTTCTCTATAAACCGGGACACGAGCAAAGCCTCGTCCATTGGTTCGGT
>CAZDJG010000180.1:0-4258 GCA_964505695.1 uncultured Ruminococcus sp. | reverse complement strand
TCCCCCTTGTTTCCCCCCTTTGGCACTCTTGAAAGGCTTAAAGCAAAATTATATTCAAGCACGGCAAATTAACCATTATCGCCGATTGATTTTGCTTTATCTTGTAAGAGAGATCCAAAGGGGAGAGCCCCCGCCGCCTTAGAGGATGCGGGCCGCCGGTGGCAACCTCTGCCGCAGGCAGAAGCACCGACCGAGCCGGCAGGCGAGAAGGGAACATCTTTGCCTAAGTTATAAAGCAGGCGGCGCGCCCTCCGTATGCTCCCATTTTCCTATTCCCTTGAAGTAAATGTCTATCCGCTGTTCGCCCTCCTCCGTGCAGGGAAAAACGACTATCCTGTCCACAAGCTCAAAAAGCAGGGCGGGCGTTACCGAGCTTACGGGGGAATATCTTGAAACTGTTCTGATAAAATAATCTATGCCGCTGCCCGCTCTTTCGCACCTGTGCATGGCGGTCATATATCCTCCGAGCCTCCTTGCGGCGGATATATCCCGTGCGGCGGAGCTGTTTAAAAGCCTTTCCGCCTCGCCCCTGAGCCTCTGATATTCTTCGTTTGCGCTCCTGCTCACGCTGCTGTAAAGGGAGCTTATGAATTTTTCCCTGTCCGTGCGGCAAAAGCCGATGATAAGGTTTATGCTGTCTGCAAGCCTTTTTTCAATAAGGCTGCGTCTGACATAATGCGCCGAACAGCGCAGACTGCTGTATTTATAGGAGTTGCAGATATAATACGCGCCGTTTCTCCCGTGAGCCTTTACGGGGGAAAGCCTTTTTCCGCAGTCGGAGCAGAATAAAAAGCCCTTGAAAATATCCGGCTCTTCGCATGAATACTGCTTATATTCTCTGGGTCTGTCCTGAGCCAGCCGCCATGTTTCTCCGGATATAACGGGGTCGTTTACTCCCCGGTATATCACGTTTTTTTCCGGAGGATTTTTTATTATCCGGTGATTTTTATAGGATTTCCGCGTCAGCTTGAAATTGACGATATCTCCGCAGTATTCCCGCCTTGAAAGGATATTTTTAACGGTAGTTCCGGACCACATACAGTCGCGCTTATCGGTAGGTCTGCGCGTTGCCATGCCCTTGCTCGAGCAGTACTGGGCAGGGGTGAGAATGCCTTTTTTGCAAAGCGTTCCGGCAATCTTGCAGCAGCCGTCTCCGTTTATGTACATCGAAAAGATCATGCGCACCACCTGAGCCGCCTCCTCATCAACGAGCCAGTGATTTTTGTCCGAGGGGTCTTTTTTATATCCGTAAACGGGAACGGTGTTGAGTATCCCCCCCGACATTCCCTTTGATTTAAGCACCGCTCTGACCTTCCTTGAGGTGTCCCTTGCATACCATTCGTTGATGATATTTTTAAAGGGGGCAAATTCGTTGTCCCCCGCACTGCTGTCAACGCTGTCGTGAATGGCAATGAACCGTATATCCTTGTCGGGAAAATACATTTCGGTGTAATATCCCACCATTATATGATCCCTGCCCAGACGGGAAAGATCCTTTACTATAACGGCGGATATTTCGCCGTCCTCGATATCGGATATCATGCGGTTAAAGCCGGGGCGGTCAAAGGTAGTTCCGCTAACGCCGTCGTCGAAGTAAAAACGCAGGCTTGTAAAGCCGTTTTCCCCTGCAAAGCGGTACAATATCCGCCGCTGATTCACAATACTGTTGCTTTCTCCGTCCGCCTCGTCCTCGCGGGATATCCGCGCGTACAGGGCGGCATATTTCTTTTTTCCGACGCTGAGATCGGTTTCCATAGCAGGCTCAAACATAAAAAATCAATCCTCCGTAAAGCATATTTGAATAAATATGACAAAAAAACGCCTGCCGCATGGGCAGACGCTTTTTTGAATTTCGCTGTGCACTCAATGACTGCCGCAGCTATGACCCTCACAGCCATGGTCGTTATGATGACCGTCATGATGACCGCATATAAGCACGCTCACGCCCTTTTCGGCAAGAAATCCCGCAAGAGCGCCGTGACCGCTGCCGTTTGTTCCGACGATCTCCGAGCGTACGATTTTATTATCCTCCGTTTCGTAGATCTTGAACTGTTCGGTATGACCGAAATGCTGAAAAATGTTTCCGTTATCACAGGTTGCTGCGATTTTCATAAGGGAACCTCTATAAACCTCCTTCACGGCAAATCCTCTATTGGTTCGTTCATCTGCTTCGTTATCAGACCTTGTAAGACAGCAAGTATTACTGCGGTCTGATGCCTTGCATCTGACCGAACCAATGGACGAGGCTTTGCTCGTGTCCCGGTTTATAGAGAACCCCATAAAAAATTTTACTTCCTTTGCTGTATCCGCTCACAGGCGGTATTTTCCAATAATTATATCATGCAAATCAATATATGTCAAGGAACAGATAGCCCTGCGGCATATTTGCCGTGGTATTCGGTTGTGCGGTTACGGTAAAAAACAGATTAAAATTAAGGCAATACCGAATAAAGATTGCGCTGAAGATGCGCAGGCAGATTTTTCGTCAGGTTGCACGAAAATTTGCAGGCAGGCTGTCGCCTGTCAAGTTTTTTTGTGTAAGATGACGAAAAATCTGCAAGCAGATTCGGTGCAAAGACGCAAGTCGCTCTTTGTTCGGTATTGCCTTAAATAAAATCATTGATTTTTTCAGAAAAATATGATAGAATATAAATACGGTATAGAATAAACCGAAACAGTCATTTGAAGGGAGTAACCGTTAAAATGTACATTATTTGGATAATAGTCCTCGTAGCGGGGATCCTTGCTGAGGCTGCGACCTTTACCCTCATATCCGTATGGTTTGCGCTGGGTGCGCTGGCGGCTTTGATCGCAGCGGCTGTGGGAGCGGATATGGCTGTGCAGATCGCAGTTTTTTTAGCTGTTTCCGTTATAACCCTTGCGTTTACCCGTCCGGTGGTCAGAAGGATAATGCCGAAAAAGTATACCCCGACAAACGGCGAGCTTGATATCGGCAAAAGCGCTCTGGTAATCGAAAGGATCGATCCCGCAGCAGGTACGGGCAGAGTGCGTATCGACGGCGTTGACTGGGGCGCAAGATCTTCGGACGGATCGGTTATAGACGAGGGTAAAACAGTCATAATAAAGGAAAAAGGCGCAGCATATGTAACGGTCGGGCTGACCAAAACTATTTAAAAGGAGATCATCATTATGGAATTTATCATCCCTGTTATTATCATTATTGTCGCAATCATTTTCATTTCGGGAATCAAGATCGTTCCCCAGGCGCAGGTTTACGTAGTTGAACGTCTCGGAGCGTTTATGGGCGCGCTCCACACAGGTCCGCACTATGTTATCCCCATTATCGACAAGGTTGTAAAAAAGGTGTCCATCAAGGAGCAGGTAGTGGATTTCAAGCCTCAGCCCGTTATTACAAAGGATAACGTAACCATGCAGATAGATACGGTCGTATTTTTCACCGTTACCGACGCAAAGCTTTACACCTACGGCGTTGAAAGACCCCTTTCCGCTATTGAAAATCTTTCCGCAACCACTCTCAGAAACATCATCGGCGAAATGGAGCTTGACGCAACGCTCACATCGAGAGATGTTATCAATACCAAGATAACAGCTATTCTCGACCAGGCAACTGACCGCTGGGGAATAAAGGTAAACCGTGTGGAGCTTAAAAACATACTTCCTCCCCGTGAGATCCAGGACGCAATGGAAAAGCAGATGAAGGCTGAGCGTGAGCGCCGTGAAAAAATCCTTCAGGCAGAGGGTGAAAAGAAATCCCAGGTGCTTGTTGCAGAGGGTGAAAAGGAATCCAAGATACTCCGTGCAGAGGCCGATAAGCAGGCGGCTATCTTACAGGCGGAGGCGCAGAAGCAGGCTATGATACTCCGTGCAGACGCCGTAAGGCAGCAGAAGATACTTGAGGCAGAGGGTGAGGCTGAATCTATCAGAAACGTTCAGCAGGCTCTCGCCGATACTATCAGACAGCTCAACGAGGCAAATCCTTCACAGAGCGTTATTGCTATCAAGAGCCTTGAGGCATTCCAGAAGGCGGCTGACGGCAAGGCAACGAAGATCATTATCCCCTCCGAAATTCAGGGACTTGCAGGGCTTGCCTCATCTCTTAAAGAGCTTGTTGTGAACGATAACCGCAGCGAAAAAGAATAAAATATCAGAAAATATCTTAAGGCAATACCGAATAAAGATTGCGCTGAAGATGCGCAGTCAGATTTTTCGTCAGGTTGCACGAAAAATTCGCAGGCAGGCTGTCGCCTGTCAAGGATTTTTTGTGTAAGATGACGAA
>CAZDJG010000179.1:0-4264 GCA_964505695.1 uncultured Ruminococcus sp. | reverse complement strand
CGAACCAATGGACGAGGCTTTGCTCGTGTCCCGGTTTATAGAGAACCCCTTTACTTTATCTCGTAAGAGAGAACCAAAGGGGAAACCAGGCAGGGAAGGTATCACCATAGGTAACAGAGGGTCTGCTGCAGCTTGCGCTGCAACAGCCGCATTTTTTTGAAGCTTTTGTTAAAAATGCACAAATAAGTTGAATTATTTAATTACACTATAACGAAATTGTGCAAAGGCGTCAAAAAGTCTTTGACTTTTTTCAATTTTATGGTACAATAATAGTAATCGGTAATGTGCCTGATTGCTTGCGGAAGTACATTCATCTGTAAGGGTGTATACGCTCCCACAGGCATATTTGTTTTATATTTCCGTTCGGTAAATATATTTTCGCTGTCGGTCTGTCCGCATAATTCCGTCGCGTTCGGGCGCTTGACCTTTATTCTATCAATGCGGAGAAGGAGCTATTATGTCCAAGATTATTGCTGTTACCTCAGGTAAGGGCGGCACGGGAAAATCCTCCATCTGCTCCGAGCTGGGTTTTGCCCTTGCAAAGCAGGGACATCGCACGCTTATTATTGAACTTGACTTCGGTCTGAGATGCCTTGACATCATGCTGGGCGTAAAGGACGATATAAAATACGACTTGGGCAGCGTTCTCAAGGGAGAGTGCGATATCTACAAGGCTACCACGCAAGTAAAGATCGCCACAAACCTCAGCATCGTCTGCGCTCCCGAGGATCCCTTTGCGAGAGTCGATGCGGAAACAATAAAGAACATCTGCCAGGAAATGAGAAAATATTACGAATATATTATAGTTGATACGTCAGCGGGTACCAATGCCAGCGTATTTGATGTTGTTGAGCAGTCTGACCTTATACTTATCAACACTACTCCCGACCCTGTATGCGTAAGAGACGGAAGAACCATGTCAGATGAGTTCTACAAGAGGGGCAACAAAAAGCAGAGGCTTATTATCAACAAGGTAAATCCCGATTTGTTCAAAGCCGATCTTATTGTCGACCTTGATGAGATAATAGATACGGTAGGCGTTCAGCTTATCGGCGTTATCCCCGACGATGATGCGGTCGTTATCGCTACCTCCAGAGGTGAGCCTCTTCCTTCGACTTCTCTTGCGTTCAAGGCCTTTGACGCTATTTCCAAGAGAATAAAGGGCGAGGATATCCCGCTGAGCTTTAAGGTACTTTTGCAGTAATTTTGTATCTGAGACTTTACAGAGAAAGGAATGATTAAAATGAATATTGCACTTATTGCGCATGATTCCAAAAAGGAGCTTATGGTACAGTTTTGCATCGCTTACTGCGGGATCCTGTCAAGACATACTCTCTGCGCCACGGGTACAACGGGAAAAATCGTTTCACAGTCGACCGGGCTCAGTATTCAAAGATATTTAAGCGGTTCCCAGGGCGGAGATCAGCAGATCAGCGCAAGGATCTCATGCAACGAAATAGATCTGCTGCTGTTTTTCAGGGATCCCATTACTCCAAAGCCCCATGAGCCGAATGAAATGAATCTTCTCAGGCTATGCGATGTTCATAACATTCCGGTAGCTACCAACATTGCTACTGCCGAGGCTCTTATCCACGCTCTCGAAAGAGGAGATCTGGATTGGAGGCAGATACTTAATCCTATAGATTAAAATCGGACTTGCCATTGACAAAAGGGTAAGTTTGGGATATAATAAAAAAATAGCCGGAACGGCTGTGATTCGGAAGAGTAGCTTCAGGCGCGTTTTCAGAGAGAGGCGGATTTGCTGCGACCGCTTTACTGTGCTTTTTGTCAAAGGACATCCGATGAGCCGGCGGATCATGATAAGTCCGTCCGTATGACCTGCGTTACAGGACAATAAAGGCTGCTTATGCGGCAAATTTTGGGTGGCACCACGGTTTTACAGTCGTCCCGAATGTGTTTTTGCACATTTGGAGACGGCTTTTTTTATGAAAGGAAAAGATATTATGGAGCTTATTACTACAAGGATCAAGGGAATGGAGGATGTTGTTCCCTCCGAAAGCCGCAAATGGCAGACGGTCGAGCGTGTCGCCGCAGATACCGCTGCTGCATACGGTTTCAGGGAGATACGTATCCCGACATTTGAAAATACCGAGCTTTTTGTACGTTCGGTAGGCGAGACTACGGACGTTGTTCAGAAGGAAATGTTCACCGTTTCGGGCAGGGAAAGCAAATTCACGCTCCGTCCCGAGGGTACGGCAGGCACTGTCAGGGCGATCCTGCAGAACGGTCTTTTAAACGACGCACTTCCGCAGAAGGTTTTCTATATCCTCTCATGCTTTCGCCATGAAAAGCCTCAGGCAGGCAGACTCTGGGAATTTCACCAGTTCGGTGCGGAAATGGCGGGAAGTCCCTCTCCTGCCGCAGATGCGGAAATGATCTGCATGGCGGGGAGCATTATCGAAAGACTCGGTCTGAAGAATGTGGAGCTGCACATCAATTCCATCGGCTGTCCTAACTGCCGCTCAAAATATTACGAAAAGCTCAGGGAATTTTTTGAGCCGAATAAGGACAAGCTTTGCGATACCTGCCGGTCAAGGCTTGAAAAAAATCCCATGCGCATACTTGACTGCAAAAGCGAGATATGCCGCAGCATAGGAACGGACGCCCCTCTTATGACGGATTATCTGTGCGGCGAATGCAAAGAGCATTTTGAGACCTTAAAGCGCTACCTTGACGAAATGGGCATTAAATACTCTGTAGACCCCAAAATCGTGCGGGGACTGGATTATTATACCAAAACCGTTTTTGAGTTCATTACATCCTCTATCGGCGCACAGGGTACGGTATGCGGAGGCGGAAGATACGACGGTCTTATCGAAGAGATGGGCGGAAATCCCACTCCCGCTCTCGGCTTTGCAATGGGTCTTGAACGGCTGATAATGACTATGGAAAAGCAGGGCTGTGAATTTGATGCCCCCCGCGGCTGCGATATCTATATCGGCGCAATGGGAGACAGGGCGCAGACAAAGGCTGTGGCTCTTGCAAAGGCTCTCAGGGACGAGGGATATTATGCAGAGTGCGACGTTATGGGCAGGGGAGTTAAGGCTCAGATGAAATATGCAAACAAGATCGGCGCGGCGTTTTCTGTCATAATCGGCGACAACGAGCTTGAAAAGGGCTTTGCAAGGCTGAAAAACATGACGACAGGCGAGGAAACCGAGATACCCGTGGGAGAAGGCTTTGTTCCATACTGCGGATATGTTTTCGGGTGAATGAGTGTGTTTCTTTGTAGTTTTGATACGGTCTGACGAAAAATCTGACGGCGCATTTGCATGGAAATAATTATTCGGTATTGCCTAAAAAATTACGGATTACTTTAATAAAATAAAAGATTAGTATCAAAGATTTTTGAAAGGAAGTTTTTAAAATGGCAGATAATATGAAGGGCCTTAAAAGGACGCATTACTGCGGCGAAGTGCTGAAAGCGGGAGAAACCGTAACGGTAGGCGGTTATGCGGATACGGTCAGAAACAAGGGCGGTATTATCTTTATCGTCCTCAGGGACAGAACAGGCGTGGTTCAGCTTACCTTTGACGAAACTACCGACAGGGAGATATTTGAAAAGGCAGCCTCCTGCCGCTCGGAATACGTTCTGATGGCAAGGGGCGAAGTAAGAGAAAGGGAAAGCATAAACGACAAGATCGCCACGGGACGTGTGGAGATCTTCGTAAATGACCTGAGAATACTTGCAAAGGCTCAGACACCCCCCTTTGAAATAGTGGACAACACAAACACAAACGAGGAGCTTCGTCTTAAATATCGTTACCTCGACCTGAGAAGAAAACCCTTGCAGGATAATATCATCATGCGCAGCAGGATCGCAAAGACCGCAAGGGACTATTTCTTTGAAAACGGCTTTATAGAGATAGAAACGCCCATGATGATAAAATCAACTCCCGAAGGCGCAAGAGATTATCTTGTTCCCTCAAGGGTTCATCCGGGAAAATTCTATGCGCTTCCCCAGTCGCCCCAGATATATAAGCAGCTTCTTATGATAGCAGGGTTTGACCGCTACATTCAGCTTGCAAGGTGCTTCAGAGATGAGGATCTCCGTGCGGACAGGCAGCCCGAATTTACTCAGATAGACCTTGAAATGTCCTTTGCGGAAACGGAGGATATTATGGAAATGGCGGAGGGATTTATCAGCCGCCTGTTTAAGGATATACTTGACAAGGATATCCCGCTGCCGCTGCCGAGAATGACCTATACCGAGGCTATGGAGCGTTACGGCTCGGACAAGCCG
>CAZDJG010000178.1:0-4297 GCA_964505695.1 uncultured Ruminococcus sp. | reverse complement strand
CTCCCTTTTTGTCTATACTGCGTGGATGGTGACTTTTTGAGGAGACACTAATTATATTGGACATACAACGTACAAGCACATATGTGAATAAACTTATCTGAGGTGAGAATTTATGTCAAAACCGCCTGTCATCAAGCCGTCTATGATAAAAGCGGGCGATATATACGCTTCTTTGGATTCACTTACTTCCAAACAAAGGGAAAAAAAGATGAAAGATTATTCAGATAAGCTTGAAGAAAAAGTAAACCTTTGGTGTAAAAATCATCCCGAAGACTTTATGGCAATTTGCAGCTTTAAAGAAAACAGACGATCCCCGATATATCGAATCACTGATTAAATCCCGCCGCATTACGGCTTGGCACACATCTTGCTTGTATAATTTCCCTCATATTGCACTTAAGGCAATACCGAACAAAGAACGACTTGCGCCTTTGCACCGAATCTGCTTGCAGATTTTTCGTCATCTTACACAAAAAATCCTTGACAGGCGACAGCCTGCCTGCGAATTTTTTGTGCAACCTGACGAAAATTCTGTCTTCGCAATCTGCGCACCGGATTTAATCAGTGGTTCCATAATTCACGACATAAAATCGGCTGATACAGTGTAAGCTGCATCAGCCGATTTTTTAATGATCATTCTTATCAAAACCCAAGGAGCTTGGCAAAATCAGCAGAAATGGTTTTTTCAAGAGCCGATGCATCTGCCTTGTTTTCTCCGGTAGTTGTGTAATATGCCTTTATCTTAGGCTCTGTACCCGAGGGACGGATAATTACGCTTGCGCCGCCCTCAAGCCTGAATGCGAGAACGTCGGATTTGGGAAGCGTAAGCATTGTCTTAGCGCCCGTTGCGCAGTCAACAGAGGTGCTTGCAAGATAGTCGGAAAAACGTGTAACGGCAAGACCGCCGATCTCCTTGGGAGTATTGACCCTGAGATTTGACATGATCTCCTTCATTCTCTCCATGCCCGTTGCGCCCTCGCACACGAACGAGGACTGAGTATGAACATACACGCCGTATTTTTTATACATATTTTCTCTTGCCTGGATAAGGGAAATGCCCTTTGTACGATAGAAGGCAGCCATTTCACAGATGAGCATTGACGCAACCACAGCGTCCTTATCTCTTACATATGTTCCGGCAAGATAGCCGTAGCTTTCCTCAAAGCCGAATACATATCTGTCCTCCTGACCCTTATCTTCAAGAAATCCGATCTGCTCTCCTATAAACTTAAAGCCTGTAAGGACCTCTATCATCTTGACGCCGTATTCCTCGGCGATCTTTGCGGCAATATCGGTAGTTACGATAGTCTTGACCGCAACGGGGTCTGCGGGCATTGTACCCATCTTAGTTCTTTCTGAACAGATATATTCAAGAAGCATAGCGCCGACCTCGTTGCCCGTAAACAGCTCATAGCCGTTATCGGACGGAACGGCTATTCCCACTCTGTCCGCATCGGGATCGGTGGCAAGGAGAAGGTCGGGCTTTACCGTTTCGCAAAGCTTCAGACCAAGCGAAAGAGCCTCCTTGATCTCAGGGTTGGGGAAAGGACAGGTAGGAAAATTGCCGTTGGGATATTCCTGCTCGGGAACAACGGTAACATTCTCTATGCCTATCTTTTTAAGTATCGCTCTTACAGGCTTGTTTCCCGTGCCGTTAAGTGGAGTGTAAACGACTTTAAGACCGCTTGTCTTGACAAGATCGATATGGATTCCCTGCTTGGAAACCTCGTCAAGATAGTTGTCAATAACAGTCTGTGAAATGTATTTGATCATTCCGTCCTTAACAGCATCTTCATATGAGATAGTTTTTGGACCTCCAAACATTTCAACCTTTTCGATATTTCCGAGAACGATCTCAGCAGCTCCAAGCGTAAGCTGACAGCCGTCAGCGCCGTAAACCTTATAGCCGTTATACTTGGCAGGATTATGAGAAGCCGTGATCATGATACCTGCGCTGCATTTAAGCGCTCTTACCGCATAGGAAAGCATAGGCGTGGGCATAAGCTCGGTATAGATATGAACCTTGATACCGTTTGCTGCCAGAACAGCCGCAGCCTCCTTTGCAAAAACATCTGACTTGATCCTGCTGTCATATGAAATTGCTACCGACGGAGACTTGAATGCATCGTTTACATAATCCGCAAGACCCTGAGTGGCTCTTCTGACGGTATATACGTTCATTCTGTATGCGCCTGCGCCGATAACACCTCTCAGACCGCCCGTACCGAATTCAAGGTCACGGTAAAATCTGTCCTTGATCGCCTCATCATCATTTTCGATGGATTTGAGTTCGGTCTGAAGATCGGGATCGTCAACAGCCTTTTCACACCAGAGAGAATAAAGCTCTTTTTCGTTCATTGTTGATCACCTCATTAAATATTTACCGACTTTTACGGCATTTCTGCAAATACGTTAAACCTATTATATCATATTTTCTTAAATCTGCCAATAGGAATTCGGCGTTTTACATATTTTTAACAATTTTTATTGTCAAAATCAAAGGTTTTCTGTCCGATTTTTTACACAGATAATTTGATATAATCAAATCATAAAATAATCGAAAGGAAGATGTATAAATGAAAAAAATATCATCAATAATCAAGGAATACCCCGCTGCCGCCGCTCTTTGTCTAGCTGCGGATATCGCCGTAACAGCAAAATTCACATCAATTTCGCTTTCGGAGGATCCTTTGATAATGAGCTATTTTATTGCCCTTTACGGGGCATTTATGGGGATGCTCATCTTTACAGCAGGCTGGCTGAGAGCCAAAGCAAAGGCTGAAGAAAAGGAACTGCTAAAGCGCAGAAAACGCATCAGAAGCGAATATTCACGGGAATTTTACAGCCTATAATCATGCAAACATATTATTTCTGATCTCCTTTGCCGCAAAATGTCCCTCAAGAGTCTGACCGGGGACGTCGGGGTGCAGACCGTCTCTGAGGTATTTTCCCGTTCCTCCTATAACCTCGAATTTCTCGCATATTCCGCAGCCGTTAAAGCAGTCGATTATCTGTGCGCTCATTCCGCCCGCAACCTTTTTCAAGATATCTATGGTCTTTTCGATTTTTTTGTTGTGTTCGGGAGTTGCAGTCTGAATCGGTGTAAGAACAAAAACGCGGCAAAGGGGAAATTCCTCCATAATACGCTGTATGCACCATCTTGCCGCTCCTGCTTCGGTAAAAAGATCTATGCTGCCGTTATTTTCAAGGCTTTTTCCCTCAAGAGCCTTTTCGGGATCGCCGAGACAGTTCTCGCTGTCATTTGTTCCCATTGCAAATGCAAAAATATCAGGAACAGGTGCATCCGAGTTCCTTACAGCGTCAATAAAACGCTGGGTATGTACAACAGCGCAGTTATTCGCCCTCTTTTGCAGTTCCTCAGGATCATCGGTTTCCTCCCATCCGTCGCTTATTCCCGCAAAATCTGGAGAACCGTAATCCTGAGTGGTAACCGTTCCGCCGCTGTATTTAATCGTGCGCTTATACCATACCGAGCTGCCTACCGCAACATTGTAATGCGACGCCATACCAAGCTCCTTATAAACGTGATATGACCACTGCTCGCCTGCGGTAATGCTGTCGCCGTCCACTCCGAAATTAAGCTTTGAAAAATCCATATAAACAGTCCCTTCATACTTAATCTACAGGAAACTTTTAAACCCTCCTTCTCAGGCATATTCTCAATGCATCGCTGAGGCACTGACAAAAACCTGCTTGAGTTACAGTTTTAACTTAACACCTGTATGTAATTATAGTAACACTTTTTACAGTTATTGTCAATACACAAAATTTCCTGCTTTGCTCTGGCTATAGCAATCCACAGAATCTATCTTCTTGCCGAAGCGAGCCATAATTGCTTTCCGAACGGAAATCATATACTGATTAACTCCTAATTTTTCGGTTACGCATTTATCCTCGATATGAATTTGTCAATATCTTTTGACACATTTTCTCAAAAATTTTAAGGCAATACCGAATAAAGATTGCGCTGAAGATGCGCAGTCAGATTTTTCGTCAGGTTGCACGAAAAATTCGCAGTCAGGCTGTCGCCTGTCAAGGATTTTTTGTGTAAGATGACGAAAAAACTGCAAGCAGATTCGGTGCAAAGACGCAAGTCGCTCTTTGTTCGGTATTGCCTTAAAAATCAAGAGGAGGAACTTACTTGCGATTCGATTGCAGCCCGTTCAGGCGGCAACGATCTGCAACCGATAATATATCCTTCGCTTAACCGCCGGAGGCAGTCCGCCGTTTGCAGAACATATCCGACGATTGTTCCAATAGCTCATATAGTACCGCC
>CAZDJG010000177.1:0-4312 GCA_964505695.1 uncultured Ruminococcus sp. | reverse complement strand
CCAAATCTTATCCTTCGTTCAAACGGTTTTTAGTATTACACAAAAAATCCTTGACAGGCGACAGCCTGCCTGCGAATTTTTCGTGCAACCTGACGAAAAATCTGACTGCGCATCTTCAGCGCAATCTTTATTCGGTATTGCCTTAATTCGTTTTTAATGCTCCTTAAAAGACGATTTAATCCGGAAGATGTATTATATATACATCGGATAAAAACACAACCGTCAAATAAAGGAGAAATCAACATGAATAAAAACAATGCAGCCGAAAAGATCAAAGCCTTTTTTCTCACGATCTGCCGAAATAATGTTACCGTTTCAAGAACGAGAGAGATTTTTCATATGCCGATAATCGCTTTTATCGCTATTGCACTGGTTCTTTGGAAGATATCCCTCATCGCCGTCCTTATTTCCCTTTTCTGCGGAGTTGAATATACCTTCAGCGGAGAGGATATCCAAAAGGAAATAAAAATAACATTCCGCCCTCAGACATAAGGTTCTAATGCAATTTTAATCTTTCTTACAATTATGTTTAATCAAGGCAGGGTATACTGTAGTTCAGAGAACAAAAAAGGAGAATGTATCATGGATGATTTTGAAAATGTAAGCAAGCTGGTAAATCAGACGGGTGCAAGCTATGAAGAAGCAAGATATGCATACGAAGCCTGCGGAAAGGATATGCTCGCCGCAGCAATAATGCTTGAAAAGGCGCGCGGCAAGGGCAATTCAAGCGCAAATTATCACGAAACATGGAATAAGGCAAGGGAAAGCTTTAAGCAGAATACGAAAACAGCCGCAGGCTATGCAGGCGGTTTCCTTTCAAAGCTCTGCCGCAATAATGTGAAAATAACGGGCGGCAGGGAATATTTCAGCATTCCTGTTATTGCAGCGCTGCTCATAGTGCTTATATTCAGCGGAATTTGTATTCCCGCATTCATTATTTCCCTTTTCTGCGGAATAAGATATACCTTTACAGGTCCGGATATCTCAAAGGATTTTACGATCGGCTTTGAAAGACCTAATTCGCAGCCCTCCGAGCCTGCCCGGTACACATATGTTCAGCCGACGGAAAATACCGACAACGGCTTTTTTACAAAAAAGTAACAGGATATTTTCTGTTTCTCCGCCCGTATATACTCATACTAAAAACCATTTAAACTCAGGATATCTTTGACGAAAATCCGCACCGTTTTCTGCGTCAAAGAACCTTGCCAGGCGCCAAGCCTGCCTGCGGTTCTTTTCCTTGAAACCGGCACGGCTTTTCGCCAAATCTTATCCTTCGTTCAAACGGTTTTTAGTATAAAAACCATTTAAACTCAGGCAATCTTTGACGAAAATCCGTACCGTTTTCTGCGCCAAATCTTATCCTTCGTTCAAACGGCTTTTAGTATCATTTTCACGGGCGGAGCTTTTCCATTTTTTTCATTTTTATCTGTTGTAAATGTTGTAAATACGGAAAATATATGGTATAATTTGTATGAATTGTTTTGTATAAGAGCGGAAAGGAGGTCGTCCCATGGAGCGTCACGAAATGGCTGAAAGACTTGTGGAAAAGTGCGGAATAAGCTATGAGGAAGCGGGAGAGGTACTCAAAGAGGCGGATTACGATCTTCTTGAGGCAATGATCATCCTTGAACGCAGAGGAAAGCTCGGAAACAGGATAAATAAATATTCAACGGGCATCATGCAGAACTTTACAGCCACAAATGACGAATCTGCGGCGGACGCGGAAAGCTTCGGCGAATTTGTAAGGATAGCATGGCAGAAAATATGCGCCGCCTGCCGCGGTCTTTTAAAATATCAGGTGGTCGTTTCAAGGGACGGAAGGGAAGTGCTGAATTTCCCTCTTATCCTGGCAATATTTCTTGTCTGCTGCACTGCAGGTATTGTCTTTGCGGCGGTCATAATATCTCTCATAGGCAGATTCAGCTACGATATCCGTAAAATTTCATAAGGGGAAAAACAATGCCGAAAATTCTTATTATTGAGGACGAACCTCAGCTTGCAAGATTTGTTCAGCTTGAGCTTGAACACGAGGAATACGAAACCGTTGTTTCCGGCGACGGCAGGGACGGTCTTGCCCTTGCCGGTCAGGAAGATTTTGACCTTATACTTCTCGATATAATGCTGCCGGGTCTTAACGGTCTTGAGGTTTTAAGGCGGCTCAGAAAGGGCGGCAGCAATACTCCCGTAATAATGCTTACCGCCCGTGATTCGGTCATGGATAAGGTTTCCGGACTTGATATGGGCGCAGACGATTATATTACCAAGCCCTTTGCAATAGAGGAGCTGCTTGCCCGGATAAGAGCGGCTCTGAGGCAGCACAGACAGGACACTGAGGAAAACCGGGACTCTGCCGTGCTTACCTTCGGAGAGCTTTCCATGGACACCGCACGTCACACCGTTACATGCGGCGGTACTCCTCTGGAGCTTACCGTCAAGGAATTCGGGCTTTTGCAGGCACTGCTTGAAAATATTTCGATAGTTCTTACCCGTGAGCAGCTTCTCGAAAGGGTCTGGGGCTATGACTATTTCGGCGAAACAAACGTTGTGGACGTTTACATAAGATATCTGAGAGGAAAGCTTGAGGAGGTTTCCGACGTTAAATATATCCAGACGGTAAGAGGCGTTGGATATGTCATCAAATAAAGCGTGATCCGAAAGGCGGTCAGGACAGCAACGGCAGCATTGAGGGAAATGCTTTGCGGTGAAAAAACGACCTTTGATATTTTTATGAGTACGACATGGCATGCCGTAAACCGGTTCGAGGGTGAAAACGACGGACTGCTTGCTCCGAGAGCGTAATTTCAAGAGGTTTTTTTACGGAACGGGCGGCAGAGGTATTTCACACTGCGATGAGGCAGATATGCGGCGAATGAGATTTTCGGGAAAAAAAGACGGGGATATTTCCGACATGACCGGATTTTACGTCGATCTCTTGAACGATCTGAAGGATAAGGGGCTGTGACCCGAAGGAGAGTGTGAGACTATATGCCTAAAAAACCTGCGGACAGCAGCTCAATAGCAGGACAGATCGCCTCACACAGACAGCTTGAACGGCTGGGCGGATTTTTGTTTACCGACCTTATGCTTTTTTTGTTTTCCGTACTGAGCTGGTGTATGGCGGCAGAGTCGCGCTATTACGACCCGATACAGCTTTCCCTTGACAGGAATATCATGTTTGACGAGACGGCAGGAGACTTCCGGGAGATCGTTAAAACGGGTGTTTACACATTCGGCGAATATTCCGCTGACTGCGGCAGCTTTGCCTCCGTGCTTATGTGCGCTTTGTGCGGACTGGGAATAATTCAGGCGGTTATGTGGATAATAAGCTGTATACCCGAGTATTTCAGAGCGAAAAAGCTGCTGCGTCCTCTCAATAAAATTGCCCTTACGGCAACAGAGCTTACCGAGGCGGCTCATCAGACGCCGTATAATTTCGACGATATAGAATCGGCTATCGGCAGCATTGACCCCATGGAATCAAACGTCCATATCTCAACGGGAAACAGAGATCTTAAACGGCTTGAAAATGCCGTAAACGGTATGCTCGATAAAATGAGGGCGGCATACAACAGCCAGTCAAGATTTGTTTCCGATGCGTCCCATGAGCTGAGAACGCCTATCGCAGTTATCAAGGGATATGCAAATATGCTTGCAAGATGGGGAAAGTCAGATGAAAAGATACTTGACGAAAGTATCGCCGCCATACAGAACGAGTCGGAAAACATGAGCAAGCTTGTGGAGCAGCTTTTGTTTCTTGCAAGGGGCGACAATGGCAGGCAGCCTGTAAATATGACCCGCTTTTCCCTTTCGGATATGATATCGGAGGTCTGCTCCGAGGCGGAAATGATTGATTCCGAGCATGAGTATATCCTTGAAATAAAGGATACTCCCGATATAACCGCAGATATTTCAATGATGAAGCAGACTGCACGTATTCTCTGCGACAACGCAAAAAAATATACCCCCAAGGGAAACAGCATTACCCTGAGAGTGATGAAAAACGAATCGGGCGAGAGCTGCTTTGAGGTGCAGGATACGGGTATAGGGATAGACGAAAAGGATATTCCTCTTATTTTTGACAGATTTTTCCGCTCCGACCCCGTACGCAGCCGTGAAACGGGCGGAACGGGACTGGGACTGTCCATTGCCAAACAGATAGTCGAACGGCACAGCGGACATTTCGAGGTAATATCCTACAAGGATATCGGTACAAGAATTACTGTTTGTCTGCCGTCCATTCATAATGAATAACAAACGGGAACCTCTATAAACCTCCTTCACGGCAAATCCTCTATTGGTTCGGTCATCT
>CAZDJG010000176.1:0-4448 GCA_964505695.1 uncultured Ruminococcus sp. | reverse complement strand
ACGGTGCGGATTTTTGTCAAAGATATCCTGAGTTTAAATGGTTTTTAGTATTAGTTGGCTCCGCATCCCCAATTCATCTTAATCAAGCCGTTTCAAAATATGAGCCTGCCCGTATAGGCTCATACTTTCGTATTTTCCTATACGGACAGGCTCTCAGGATGGGGATGAAATGAAAATAGAAGATGGCTTGAATCAGCTTTTCTCGGTCTGATTGGATTCGTCACCTGCAAGGATAATTGTAACGTCAATATTGCCGTCAGCCCTTGCAAGAGTGAGAACCATTTCGTCGCCGATATGTTTTCCGGCCTTAGCGGCGGTAAGCTCTGACATCGAGGTAATATTCTCTCCGTCGGCCGCAACGATAACATCGCCTGCACAGATGCCCGCTGCCTCGGCAGCGCCGCCCTCTGCAACGGATGCGACCATAACGCCCTTGTCTACGGGGAGATTATAGTATCTCATCATTGCGCTGTTTATATCCGTACCTGTGATACCGATCTGAGGGGTAATTACATAGCCCTTGTTCATAAGGTCGCTGATAAGAGGCATTGCGTCGGAAATAGGGATAGCAAAGCCAAGTCCGTCTATGGAGGCATCAGCCATTTTTGAAGAGGTTATTCCGATGACCTGACCGCAGTCATTGATAAGCGGGCCTCCCGAATTTCCGGGATTGATGGCTGCGTCGGTCTGGATAAGGGTCATGGAAGCGACTCCTCCGTTTGACAGCTCAACGTTAAGGGTCCTGTTCAGACCGGAAATTATTCCCTCTGAGGTGGAAAGACCCAGACCGAGAGGATATCCCATGGCAATTGCCTTGTCGCCCATGGTAAGCTCGTCGGAATTTCCGAACTCTGCGGGAGTGAGGCTAAGACCGGTAGCGTCTATTTTAAGTACCGCAAGGTCGCTGTTTTCGTCTGCGCCTATTATCTCGGCTTCGTACTCGGTATCTTCATCGTCGGACAGAACAACGCTTACCTTTGTTGCATTTTTAAGCGTGGACTTGTAAGTATTATCGCTGCCGAAAAAGTAATTGAAGAAGTCCCCATAGCCGCCGTTTCCGAAATTATTGAAACCGTTAAGACCATTGTTTCCCGAGGACTCACTTACCTCAGTCTGAACAACGTGAGCGTTGGTGATAATATATCCGTCGCTGCTGAGAACGATTCCTGTGCCTGTAGCCGAGGACGTGCCTGACTGAGTTTCAAAGGTGGAGTGAACGCTTACCACAGACGGCGTTACCTTTTCAACTATCTGCTTTGTGGTAAGAGTACCCGACGATGAGGACGAATTAAGCAGAGTGCTTACCATGCTGCTGTCGTCCTTTGAGGCGGTTTCCGTTATTTTGTCGGCCGTAGTGCCGACTGCGTGAGTTTCCTCCGTTTCCTCGGTCTGAGCCGCAATGCTGCTCTGATCCATGCTGTTCTGAAGATAAGCTCCGCCGAAGCCAGACGCTCCGCCTACAAGAGCGACCGCAAGGAGCATTGCTGCTGTTTTTCCTGCACTGCCATGCTTTTTGCCGCCGTTATTATCCTCGGGAGCGTCAATGTAATTATAATTATTTTCGTACATATAAATCTTCCTTTCATATGCAAAGCTATCAATATAAATTGTTCCAAACTCGACACGGTGCTTTTTTTATTTCCGTGATTATATAATAATGCCCGAATGTGTAAAATATGTGATATGTCATTGAAAATACAAAAAAAGCAATATGAAACAGCATTGAAAAAGTTCTAACATAAGGCATAAGCACATAAAAATGTAAAAAAAGGTACAACCTCTGAAAGGAATGATGTATTTATGGGCAGCGAACTGTCAAAGGAAAGAGCAAAACGCAGGGGCGGAGCAAAATGGATATTTCTTGCGGCGGCTCTGATAATACTGGGCGGTCTGGCTCTTTTTGTGTACAGTGCAAAGGACGAGGCTCAGCGGGATAAGATGTTCACCTTTGAGTGCAATGCGGAAAGGGTGGAATTTCTCAACAAGCAGGGACTTATCGTCGAGCCTGATCCCGAAAATGAAAAAATAACCATACCTGCCGAGTTCAACAAGGCATACGAGGAGTATAACGAGCTTCAGAAGCGGCAAGGCTTCGACTTGCTTCCGTATGCCGGCAAGGAAGCTGTCAAGTACAGCTATAAGATCCTAAATTACCCCGACTATCCCGAAAATGTAACGGTAAACCTCCTGTTTGACGGTCACCGCATGATAGGGGCAGACATTACATACAATGATGCCGAAAACGGTTTTACAAAGCCTCTCCTTGAAGAAACCATGCAGTCGGGGCTTACTCTCACACAACAGACCAAATAAGTCTATATCCCATTAAAACGGGACTGCTTTCCGAAGCAGCCCCGTTTTGCGGTATTATACTAATCTTCGTTTGAACGAAGGAAAAGATTTGCAAAAAGGCTGTGCCGATTTCAAGGAAAAGAACCGCAGGCAGGCTTGCTGCCTGGCAAGGTTCTTTGACGAAGAAAGCGGTGCAGTATTTTTGCAAAGATTTCCTGAGTTTAAATGAAGATTAGTATTAAAGACATATCGCCGTTTTTGCCTTATTTACTATGGTCTTGTCGTTTTCATAGGTAAGCATCTGCACCGCATGACCGATATCGACCCAGCGTATCTCTGCAATTTCGTCCTCCTGAGGGATATACTCAAAGCTTTTTGCCTTTGCTATAAAATAAACAACGACCTTTTGAGTGTCCTTTCTCGGAAAATACGTTACGGTTTCCCTGAATGTCGGATCGAGCATAACGTCAAGACCCGTCTCCTCCTTGATCTCACGCAGGGCTGTTTCCTCCTCAGTCTCGCCCTGTTCAATGTGACCCTTCGGGAAAGACCAGTGACCGCTGTTTATATGCTTGATCAGCAGTATTTCCGTGTTCCCATGGTGCTTTCGGTACACTATTGCGCCGCAGGACTTTTCATAGGTCATATATGTAGAACATCTCCTTTTCCGAATGATTTTATGATTAGTATAATTATACCATAAATTTTCCTGTTTGTCTGTATTTTTTGTTAAAATTAAAAAAATATTATGAGTTTTATGATAATGCTGAAAGGACGCCCGGCAGCTTTGCCGGACGTCCTTTTTTTCATGATCATATATCGCTTTTAAGTATAGACTTTACCTTATCGAAAAAGCTTTTGCGCTTGTTGTAATTGCTCTCGCCGAGACTGTCCTCGAATTTTCTGAGCAGCTCCTTCTGAGCCTTATTCAGATTTTTCGGCACCTCAACATTTACCGTAACGTACTGATCTCCCCTGTCGGAGCGATTGAGCTTTTTAATGCCCTTGCCTCTCAGACGGAATACCGTACCCGACTGCGTTCCCTCGGCAACTGTAAGCTTTACCTTGCCGTCGATACACGGAACGGTGATCTCATCTCCCAGGACAGCCTGGGTAAAGGTAATGGGGATCTCCGTACGAATATCGTAGCCCTCTCTCTCAAAGAAGGAGTCGGGACGGACGGAAACGGTAACATGAAGATCTCCCGAAGGACCGCCGTTTATTCCGCTGTGACCCTGTCCTCTCACCTGAAGGGTCTGACCGTCGTCGATACCTGCGGGAATAGTCACCTTGACATTTTTTGAAACAGAAACTCTTCCCGAACCGTGACATGAGGAGCAGGGATTGTTGATGATCTCTCCCTTTCCTCCGCAGCGTGAACAGGGTCGCTGAGATGATATCATACCGAACGGCGTTCTCTGCGCAGTCTTGACAAAGCCTGAACCGCGGCATTCGGGACAGGTCTCGCTGCCCGAGCCTGCTGCCGCACCCGTACCGTGACAGTCCGGGCACTGCTCCATACGGTTGAGTCTGATATCGGCTTTCTTGCCGTTGCAGGCATCCATAAAATCAATGGTAACGTATGTCTGGATATCCTGACCCTGCCTCGGTGCATTGGGATTGCTCCGGGAACTGCCGAAGCCGCTTCCTCCGAAGAAGCTGCTGAAAATATCGCCGATATCGCCCATATCTCCGAAGCCGGAAAATCCGCTGAACCCGCCTGATCCACCTGCGCCGTAGCTCGGATCCACGCCCGCAAAGCCGAACTGATCATATTTTGACTTTTTGTCGGGGTCTGACAGGCATTCGTATGCCTCGTTGACCTCCTTCATTTTTTCCTCGCATTCCTTATCATCGGGGTGCAGGTCGGGGTGGTATTTCTTTACGCAGGCACGGTATGCCTTTTTTATTTCATCATCCGAGGCGCTTTTTCCGATCCCCAGCACCTCGTAATAATCTCTCTTATCTGCCATAGGTGAACACACTCCTCATCTATACTAATCTTTCACCGGACTGCAGATAAATCCGCCGGCTGTAATAATGCCACTCGTCGTCAAACTCCCTTGCCGGGCAGCAAGCCTGCCTGCGGTCGTTTTCCTGAATTGACATTAGGGAACCTCTATAAACCTCCTTCACGGCAAATCCTCTATTGGTTC
>CAZDJG010000175.1:0-4492 GCA_964505695.1 uncultured Ruminococcus sp. | reverse complement strand
AGATGACCGAACCAATAGAGAATTTGCCGTGAAGGAGGTTTATAGAGGTTCCCAAATAGTGTAATGGTATTGCTTTGTTCCAAACGTTCCACCGGAACGTTTGGAAGGTTTTATTTTGAATAAATTTTTAAGGCAATACCGAATAAAGATTGCGCTGAAGATGCGCAGTCTTTATTCGGTATTGCCTTAAAAAGGGAGAGCGATCGTTTCCGCTCTCCCTCGAAATGCTGTCGCATTTCTCACCCTTTTCACCGTTTTCTTGATAAAAAGTGAATTTCGCCCTCTGCGGAGGTTGACCAAGCGAAGCTTGGTCATATCAAAGGGCGCTGCCCTTTGGAAACACGCAAGCCTTTGAAAAGGCTTGACCTAAACTTTACTGTGACCTTATTTGTGCAGATTTTTTTGTTTAACCGCTTTTTGCCGAAATTCCGATAAAAGTAAAAATTATTTAAGATTGAATTTATCTACCATATCGCTCATAATATTCGACTGAGTTGAAAGCTCCCTTGAAGCTGCGGCGCTTTCTTCCGACGCAGCGGAGGTTGACTGTACCACACCCGAGATCTGCGACACTCCCCTGCTTATCTGCACAATAGATTCGGACTGCCTTTCGGACGTTGCCGAGATCTGTTCAAGCATTTCCATTACTTCGTTTACACTGTCAACAGTTTGCAGCAGGGATTTGGCTGTTTCGTCTGCCAGCGCAATGCTCCTTTCGACGGCACTTTGCGATTCCTTTATGAGAACTGCGGTATTCTTAGAAGCATCGGAGGATCTTGAGGCAAGACAGCGAACCTCATCAGCCACCAATGCAAAGCCCTTTCCGGCTTCACCGGCACGGGACGCCTCCACAGCCGCGTTAAGCGCAAGAACATTTGTCCGGAGGGCAATATCCTCGATGGTCTTTATTATTTCGCCGATCTTGTCCGATGCGCTGCTTACCTCATTTATCGCTGAAACAAGCTGCTGCATTTTAATGCTGCTTTCCTGAATATCGGTGCTTGCCTTGTGAGCATGGGAATTGGCGGACTGAGCGGTTCCGGCGTTATTTCCGACATCTTTTGAAATATCGTTTATCTTATCCGCAAGCTCTTGAACCGATCCGGCCTGCTCGGCAGCGCCCATACTCAATGACTGCGAACCGCTTGCAACCTGTTCTGCGCTGACAGCGACCGATTTTGCGGATCGCATTATCCGGCTCAGCATATTTCGCAGAGAGGAATGAATGGATCTCACAGACTTTTCTATATCCTCAAAATCGCCCCTGTATGTTCCGCTGATACCCTCTGTAAAGTTTCCGTCAGCCATCTGACTCAGGTGGAGCGACACATCGCTTACCATGTCCGCAAGCGCATTGACAGTCGTATCAAGCGCATTTGTAAGCTCCTCCGTTTCGTCCTCAGAGGCGAAATGCGGAACAGGCGATTTCAGGTCGCCGTCTGCAAGGCTTTCCAGACGGGCAACGCAGGCTTTTATGGGATCGGAGATTGCTCCCGCAAGCCTTACCGTAACCGTGAATGCCGCTGCTACGACAACAGCTGTCACGATAAAAATCAGTATAATGCTTGTATCAAGCGATGCTTTAAATTCATGCTGACTGACTTCTATGCAGACGCTCCAGTCCTGGATCCCACCGATAGGCGCATAACCGGCCAGTTTTTTATCACCGAAAAGCTCATATGCTCCGAAGCCTGTTTCGCCGTTTATCATACGATTATGTATACCGGCAATATCCGAAAGGCTGCGATCCTGCTGCGCAGCGGCGATCATGTTGATGCCTGCTTCTACGTACTGTATATCCTTATGACCGATAATGGTTCCGCTTTTGTCGATAATATAAGCATATCCGTTATCTCCAACTCCGAGGTCTTTCACAATATCCGAAAGAAATACGGCATTTACCGCACCGTAAGCGATCCCGTCAAACACTCCGTCCCTGATGATAGGGACTTCAAGAATAAATACCATACGCTGACCATCTTTCATCAGATCGGTAATATACGGCTGCATGGTATCGCGGCATTCGGTGAAATAATACATAGTTCCGTAATTTTCACCTGTAGATGCCGTGCCTGTTTTATCCATCTTTCCTACATATATAAATCCGTTTCTGTCTGCTATGTCCTCAGTGACCTTTGCAAGCGCCTCGGAGGTAGGCTCCTCATTTCGGAAAATATCCATTGCCGCAGCCTCTTTAAGGGGCGACCAGTAGCCGTCCATTTTCCATTCAACGGCGCTTGCAGCCATAGATGCTGCGGAACCTATAGTTTTTTCCATCAGAAGATCTATTCCGTGCGCATTCATAAATACAGTGACTATGCCGATGGTCAGAGAGCCAAGGATTACAACAATAAGCATGCGCAGTAAAATTTTTGATTTAATGGACTTCATTTTTCCTCACCAATCATATTATAACGGGGGGTTCTCCGAGAGCCGGAACAGCAACAGCGGAAAAGCTTCGGAGGTTTCCCCTGTATAATTTTCAAATTTTAAATACACTATAATATTATCACAAATCATGTTTAAAATCAACAGAAAATCCGGTATTTATACTTAAGGCAATACCGAATAAAGAACGGCTTGCGCCTTTGCACCGGATCTGCCTGCAGATTTTCCGTCATCTTACACAAAAAATCATTGACAGGCGCTGTCCGCAGACTACCCGGCCTGCCTGCGAATTTTCAGTACAACCTGACAAAAAATCTGACTGCGCATCTTCGGCGCAATCTTTATTCGGTATTGCCTTAAATTAAATATGGGGTTCTCTATAAACCGGGACACGAGCAAAGCCTCGTCCATTGGTTCGGTCAGATGCAAGGCATCAGACCGCAGTAATACTTGCTGTCTTACAAGGTCTGATAACGAAGCAGATGACCGAACCAATAGAGGATTTGCCGTGAAGGAGGTTTATAGAGGTTCCCTTAAGGAAAACGTCAAAAATGGCAAGAACCTTACAGTTATTACTGATCCTGCCAGTCAACTTAAAGAAATCTTTCAAATAAGTATGTGCGAAGTTCTAAGAGAATTATTTGAATTCACAAATAAAAACCCGTAAGCTGCCGTTTCGGTCACTTACGAGGTTTTAAATTACAGATATACTTCTGATTCCTGCTGTTGGGCTTATCGGGAATAGTCATTACAAGCCTCTCCGATTGGATAAGAGGTCTGAGTATGCTGTTGTTAAACTTCTTTCTGCCTTCTATGCCGCAAAAATTCTGTATTTCACTTCTTGAGCGGGGAACAGAGCAAAAGGTCAGTATTTTGTCAAAATCAACTTGTTCCGCAGCTTGTTCCTTTTCTTGCTCTGTGGAACAAGTTAATAAAACTGCTTCTTCAAGTGTGGATTTTATCGTTTCAAGCATAAATACAATAAATTCTGTGGATTCGCATAGATTGTTGCAGTAATTGATTACCTTGTAGTATTCATCCTGTCTGTTGTGGATCATAGACTCCACAGGCAGCCAAGCAAACATAGAGTTCCATTTTGATAATATGAGAGTATGCCATAGTCTGCCTATTCTGCCGTTTCCATCGGCAAATGGGTGAATCAGCTCAAATTCATAGTGAAAAACGCAGCTTTTTATGAGCGGGTGAACATTGCTTTTTTTTGTCCACTCAAGAAGCTGTTCGACCAGTTCGGGAACATAACTTGGTAAGGTTCCCATGTGAATTATTTCATTGGTTTTGCTGCTTACAACCCCGACAGAATGTGTGCGGAATATACCCGATTCCTCAACAAGTTCCTTTGTCATTATTCCATGAGCCAGAAGAAGATCATTGACCGAATATGGATCCAATTTATCAAGTTTATCATAAATTTCAAAAGCATTTTTTACTTCTTGAATATCCCTTGGGGGAGCAATAACAGTTTTGCCGTTGAGTACAGCAGTTACCTGCTCTACAGAAAGAACATTCTGCTCAATTGCAAGAGAACTGTAAACTGTTCTGATGCGGTTTCTGCGCCTGAGAGTGGGATTTCTGTCAAGCAGAGATGTTACAGAAAGCCTGCCTATAAGTTCTGACACCTCTGAAATCAGAGATATAATTTCGTTGTTTATTGAAAATGGCGGCTGCTTCACAGTAATCACCTTGCTCTCAGGTATATTTTATCTATGATTATAATATCATATTGCGGCAAATTTGTCAAACGTGTTTTACAGTAGAGTGCTTAAATAAACCTGTTCTGCCATCAATGCAATATTTTATGTCGATAGCTGCTCTTTAAATAATTTATCCTCGATTTGCTCATAGCACTCACGGTGCATTTCGTCTGTCCATCCATCTTTTTTAATATGTATAATTATAAAAAGGACGATGATTAAATGGCGGAAGGAAAAAAACTGTGGGGAATAAAGATATGGGACGATACCGGACATTACTACTATACGGAAGTCGATATATCACAGGACGTTCAGCACAACAGACCCACAAGCTCTCATACTAATAACCATTTAAACTATAGACAAAATTAACAAAGTATGTTATAATAAAA
>CAZDJG010000174.1:0-4522 GCA_964505695.1 uncultured Ruminococcus sp. | reverse complement strand
AGCAGATGACCGAACCAATAGAGGATTTGCCGTGAAGGAGGTTTATAGAGATTCCTTTTATTTATTTTGTACAATTTTTTTGGCATTGAAGCTTTTTTTTGTGCAAAATAACATAAGAAGATTTATTTATTTGTATAAAATAATAATTGATACTTCGGGTAAATTATGTTAAAATAATGTTATAAATATATTTTCTGCTGTAATTTTTACTTTCAGAGAATATAAAAAATTATGGGAGAAATAAATGCCTGTAAACGATACCATTACAGCGCAGGGGCTTTTTCAAAGTCCCGGAAAGGAAGGTAAGTATGAAAAAATCAAAAATTCTGGGAGCTTTGACGGCTGCGGCTCTTGCTGCCGTAAGTTTGACGGCTCTTCCCGTATCTGCGGCGGAGGTCGATCTTGACGGTACATATCACGCTTATATAGGCGTTCAGTCCGCAAGCTATACCTTCAGAAACGCATACGACGACGGCACATACGGCTACGGCATAACAGCGGACGACGGCACCGTATGGTTCGATCAGCTCACAGGCTGGGACGGTCCCACGGCACTTAACAAGGGCGGCAGCTTTACAGACGCCGAGATCGCAGGAAACGGCACATATTCCGTTTCTGTGACCGATTTTGATTTCGGCGATGACGAAACCTTTAATCTTCTCTTTGTTTCATCGGATATCCCTCTTAACGATCAGATAAAGATCTCTGACGTAAAGGTGATTCTCGACGGTCAGTCTAAGTACACCTTTGACGAGGCGTTTATGGATCCCGACGCAGCGGAGTATATGAAATGGCTTGCTATCAATATCTGGAACGACGAGCTGGGCGGTCAGGACGGTATGTTCGGCTATACCATGCCCTCCGATTCAATAGAGCTTCAGTTCACCGTTTCCGGCTTTAACTATGACAAGGCTGAGGACGGCGGTGACGCAGCAGCGCCCGCAGGGGACGGTTCTTTTGATTCTTCCGGCGAGTATGAGGCATTTATCGGCGTTCAGTCCGCAAGCTACACCTTCCGAAACGCATACGACGACGGCACATACGGCTACGGCATAACTGCAGACGACGGTACCGTATGGTTCGATCAGCTCACAGGCTGGGACGGTCCTACCGCGCTTAACAAGGGCGGAAAGTTTACCGACACGGTTATCAAGGGCAACGGCACTTATTCCGTTTCCGTGACCGATTTTGATTTCGGCGAGGACGAAACCTTTAATCTTCTTTTCGTCTCCACAAATATCCCTCTCAACGATCAGGTAAAGATCTCCGATGTAAAGGTAATTCTCGACGGTCAGTCCAAGTACACCTTTGACGAAGCATTTATGGATCCCGACGCAACGACATATATGAAGTGGCTTGCTATCAATATCTGGAACGACGAGCTGGGCGGTCAGGACGGTATGTTCGGCTATACCATGCCTGCCGATTCAATAGAGCTTCAGTTCACCGTTTCCGGCTTTGACTATGACAATCCCGATGCAGCGGCTCCCGAAGGAACTGCCGCCGCAGAGGAGGAAACTACGGCTGCTGAAGAGGAAACAGAGCAGTCTGCGGAAGATACTGCGGCGGAAACACAGGAAGCCGCAAGCGAGGAAACTGCAGCCGCAGAGGCAGCTCAGGCTGAAGCTCCCGCATCCTCAGGCAGCTCCGCAGCAGTTGTTGTTGTGGTAATTATCATTGTTGTTGTTATTGCTGCTGCGGCAGTTATAGTCATCAAGAAGAAAAAGTCCTGACAGTCTGTTTATATGACGGCAATACTGCCGCTCCTATGTGCGGTGCGGCAGTATTTTTTCATAACATTTTGCATGAAAGGACTGATCGGTAAATGGCTGATACAGGCACCGCTGCCATTTTAAGAAAATCGGGCGGCAATTCGGATACGGGGAAAAAAAACATTGTTCCCAAAACAGTATCGGAGCGCATTTCCGATGTTGTTTACTGGGTGCTTCGCATAGCGGTGGTCTTCAACATAGTCGCGCTGTTTTTCCCAAGCTTTAACCCCGCAAGACTCAGCGGAATGATCAATAAGAACCTGTCGCTGTTTTCCTGCGGAATTTCCTATAAATCCATAGTATCAAATTTCGGACGGGCATTCAGACAGGGCTGGGTGCTTGAATCCACATTCCATGCCCTTAACGTATGTTCGTTTATAATCATTATCGCAATAGTGATCGCCGCTGCGGGCGGCTGTATGTCTCTCGGAAACAGAAAGCTCAAGCAAACAGGACTTTTTGTTTCACTTGCCTCAGGGGTCATTGAGCTGGGCGCATTGCTCTGGCTCAAGCAGATATACAACAGCGTTGCCGAGCAGGCTATCGCTGCCGATAAGCTTGACAAGGTTCTCCCCATGTACCCGCACAACAACTACATATACTTCGCTCTTGCAGTGATATTTATCATCTGCTCCGCAGCGAACCTTGTACTCGTTCCGAAGGCTGAGAAGGGCGAGAGCTATGACATGGAGCCTAAATTCAGGCTTTTCCTTATGATGCTGCCTATCATTGCGCTTGCATTCGTTTTCAGCTACCTCCCCCTTTACGGCTGGAGATACGCTTTCTTCGATTACAAGTCGGGCGAAACTCTTACTGCGGATAAATTTGTGGGATTTAAATGGTTTACCTCTCTCCTGCAGAACAGCGCAACCAGAAACGACCTTATAAGCGTTCTGAAAAATACCCTTGCAATGAGCGGTCTGGGAATACTTACAAGCTGGGTTCCCATGGTCTTTGCGGTATTTCTTTCGGAAATAAAGAACAGCCGCTTCAGACGGATAGTTCAGACCTTTACGACTATCCCCAACTTTATAAGCTGGGTACTGGTATACGCTATCGCCATTGCTATCTTTTCCGTTGACGGATTTATCAACACCATGATAAACAGCGTTTCGGAGACTGATACCCTCGTTACCACAAACTACCTGATGTCCTCAAGTCATATGTGGCTCAAAATGCTTGCATGGGGACTCTGGAAGGGCGTGGGCTGGAGCGCTATCATCTATATCGCCGCTATATCCGGAATAGATCAGGGACTTTACGAGGCAGCTACCGTGGACGGAGCGGGACGCTTTGCAAAAATGTGGTATATAACCATTCCGGAGCTTATCCCCACATACTGCGTGCTGCTGCTCATGTCCATTGCAAATATCCTGTCAAACGGAATGGAGCAGTACTTGGTATTCTCCAACGCAATGAACTGGGAAAAGATACAGGTTCTCGATCTTTATGTCTATAATTTGGGTATCGACAAGGGACTTATTCCCCTTTCAACAGTTATAGGCATGGTGAAATCGGTCATAAGCGTAATTCTTCTCTTTGCCGCAAACGGAGTATCAAAGCTTGTCCGCGGCGAGAGCATTGTATAAGGGGGGAAAACAAGTGGCACTCGATATCTCATCAAAGGATAATAAGAAGCTTAAGGAAGTGGGAGACAATTCCCATATCAAGCTTACGCCCACAGATATTATCTTCAATATTCTTAACTATCTGTTCTTCGCTCTTTTTACCCTGAGCTGCATATTCCCCTTTTACTACATATTTATCAACACCATTTCAAATCCCGAGCTGGTCACAAGGGGTGCGATCACGCTTATTCCGAAGGGGCTTACAATTCAGAACTACATCTCAATGGGCAAGGTAAACGCCCTCTGGAGCTCTGTGGGAATAACCGTTCTCAGAACAGTCATAGGCACGGTGCTTATGGTTTTCGTGTCCTCCCTTGCAGGCTACCTTGTTACAAAAAAGGAAATGTGGCACAGGCAGTTCTGGTACCGCTTCCTTGTCATAACAATGTATTTTAACGCAGGTCTTATACCGTGGTATATGAATATGTCGATGCTGGGTCTTACGGACACCTTTGCGGCATACATTATTCCCGGAATAGTGTCGCCCTATAATATCATTCTTGTAAAGACCTATATCGAATCCATTCCTGCGGAGATAGAGGAAAGCGCATATATGGACGGCGCAGGCTACTGGACGATCTACCGCAAGATAATATGGCCTCTCAGCAAGCCCATTCTTGCAACCATCGCCATTTTCGGCGCAGTGGGACACTGGAACTCCTTCCAGGATTCCCTTATCCTCAATGCAAATTCTCCCGATCTTTACACCCTTCAGCACAGGCTCTATATTTACCTTAATCAAAGCTCAAACCTGGGTGCTATCTTTTCATCGGGTTCAACGAGCAGTGCGGATCTGACGCTGAATACAAAAATTATCCAGTACACCATCTCGATGGTGACCATTATCCCGATCCTTTGCGTATATCCGTTTATGCAGAGATATTTTGAAAAGGGTCTTATGCTCGGTGCAGTCAAGGGCTGATATCCCTTTGCACCGTCTGATCATAATTATATCCGTTTTCGGAAAATAAGTATTGTAAAAAAGCGACAAAAGATAAAGGCAATACCGAACAAAGAGCGACTTGCGTCTTTGCACCGAATCTGCTTGCAGATTTTTTGTCATCTCGCAAAAAAATCCTTGACAGGCGCTGTCCGCAGACTACCCAGCCTGCCTGCGAATTT
>CAZDJG010000173.1:0-4563 GCA_964505695.1 uncultured Ruminococcus sp. | reverse complement strand
ACCGAACCAATGGACGAGGCTTTGCTCGTGTCCCGGTTTATAGAGAACCCCTTTTATTATTTTCTGCTGCAAAGCTTGAGTATCCTGTCAATATTATCCTGGTCGGTGGTGAATTTTCCCAGATGGGTAGGTTTTATATTATAAAGTCCGTGGAAATCCGAGCCGCCCGTAACAATAAGATCGTATTCGTTTGCCTTTGCAAGGAGCATTGCCTGCTGCTCCTCGTTTGCCGAGTAGTGGAAAACCTCAACACCGTCGATCTTTCCGTCTGCTGCAAGGCTGTCGAGCAGGTCAACCGAATCATACACCATAGGGTGCGCCATGACCGCTGCGCCCCTTGCCGAATGGATAAGCTCAAGGACATAGTTTATATCCGGATATTCCCGCTCTACTATACAGGAGCCTGTTTCTTCATTGAAAAGCTCATCGTTGAGCTTTCCGTAAAAATGTGTGGAATATCCGTATTCTATAAGCGCATGGAGAATATGCTGCTTGTATATGCTTTTTGAACCGCTGACGTGTTTCATTATATCCTGTTCGGTTATGGGAAACAGCTTCAGCACATTTGCAACGGTTTCCTTTGCGCATGACTGGCGTATTTCACTGCACCTGCGGCATATTCCTTCGAGCCTGTCCGGCTTCTGGGGGGCATAGCATAATATATGAACCTTTCGGTTTCTTGTCTTGTCCCATGCGGTAAGCTCGACACCGGGAATGGTCTGTATGCCGTAGCGTTCGCCGAGTATTTTTGCCCGTGATATTGATGACATGGTGTCGTGGTCGGTTATGGAGATAAAGTCCAGTCCGATCCTCTTGGACTGTGCGATGATCTCTTCCATTCCGAGAGAACCATCGGAGAGCGTAGTATGTACATGGAGGTCGCCTTTCATAAATCAACGGTCCTTTCCTGTGCGCATTGACGTCAATGCTTATACACATATAACATTATACCACAATTATATGCAGCTTTGCAATAGTAATTGTGTTTTTTTCATTAGCTTTTCACATTAGGGAACCTCTATAAACCTCCTTCACGGCAAATCCTCTATTGGTTCGTTCATCTGCTTCGTTATCAGACCTTGTAAGACAGCAAGTATTACTGCGGTCTGATGCCTTGCATCTGACCGAACCAATGGACGAGGCTTTGCTCGTGTCCCGGTTTATAGAGAACCCCATTAAAAAATATCCAATACAGCATTGTGATAATCTGATGAAATTTTTTGAGAATATTAGTTGTGTGCTTGTAAAAAATGCAAAAATATGATATGATAATATTGTTATAATATAATAAAATCAATAACGAAGAAAGGATGAAACGAATGGCTTCACATTACAGCTTTTCAAAAATCACACCTCAGATCGAGCGCCTTGCGGATATGTGCATAAGCAACGGCTCTATCGACCCAGAACTCTATGCAAAATACGAAGTAAAGAGGGGTCTGAGAGATATCAGCGGAAAGGGAGTTCTTGCAGGTCTTACGGAAATTTCAGAGATAGTTTCTTATACTGTCGAGGACAACGAGATGATCCCCTGCGACGGAAAGCTTTATTACAGGGGATATAATATAATAGATCTTGTAAAGGGATTTGACAGAAATCAGTATACGGGCTTTGAGGAGGCAACTTATCTTCTGCTTTTCGGAAGGCTCCCGTCAAAAACCGAGATGGATGATTTCTGCAGTCTCCTTGCGGATTACAGAAGGCTCCCCACGACCTTTGTAAGGGACATTATGATGAAATCGCCCAGCAGCGACATTATGAACAGCATTGCAAGGGGAGTACTTACTCTGTTTTCATATGACGACTACCCGAATGACACCTCTATTCCCAACGTTCTCAGGCAGTCCCTTGAGCTTATCGCTCTTATGCCCCTTATTGCGGTTTACGGATATCAGTGCAAGAATTATTATCTTGACGGGGAAAGCTTTATTATCCATCAGCCTTCTGCCGAATATTCGACGGCGCAGAATATTCTCCATCTGCTGCGTCCCGACAGCAAATTTACCGAGCTTGAGGCAAAGGCTCTTGATATTGCACTCGTTCTTCATGCCGAGCATGGCGGCGGAAACAATTCCACATTCACCACGCACGTTGTTACCTCTTCGGGTACGGACACCTATTCGGCAATTGCCGCCGCTCTCAGCTCCCTGAAGGGACCAAAGCACGGCGGAGCAAATGTCAAGGTCACGGAGATGTTTGAAAATCTAAAGGAAAATATTTCCGACTGGAGCGACGAAGAGGAGGTTGCGGCTTACCTTACAAGGCTTCTCAGAAAGGACGCTTTTGACAAATCGGGTCTTATTTACGGAATGGGTCATGCGGTCTATTCCATTTCCGATCCGAGAGCTAATGTGTTCCGCAGCTTTGTTGACAGGCTTGCCGAGGAAAAGGGTATGCAGAAGGAGCTTGGTCTTTATCATATGGTGGAAACCCTTGCTCCTAAGGTAATTGCCAAGGAAAGACATATCTATAAGGGCGTTTCGGCAAATGTTGATTTTTACAGCGGCTTTGTTTACAGTATGCTTGGGTTGCCCCCCGAGCTTTATACTCCGCTTTTTGCAATTGCGAGGATATCGGGCTGGTCCGCTCACAGGATAGAGGAGCTTGCAAATGCCGGTAAAATAATACGTCCAGCATACAAGAGCGTGAGCAGGCACAAGGAATATGTTCCCATTGAGGAGCGGTAAAATGGAGGAGATCATAAAGGCGGAATACGGCAGCAAGCTTTTGGAAAGGGCGAAGGAGCTTGTATGGCAGGTGTTTCTGGAGTTTGAAGGTCCCTGTTATCCCGAAAGCGGCATTGAGCATTTCAGGAAATTTCTTTTCGGAGATGAGCTTGACCGCAAGCTTAAAGACGGTTCGGCGCAGATGTATGTCTGCGCCGATGACGGGGAGCCTTGCGGAGTGATGACGGTGAGGGACAAAAGCCATATCTCACTTGCCTTTGTCAAAGCCGGACTTCAGCGCAGGGGGATCGGCAGGCGGCTGTTTGAGAGAATAACCGCCGATGCGCCCCATACGGAATTTACCGTCAATGCCTCTCCTGCGGGGGTGGCTTTTTATATGTCTCTTGGATTTGTTCCGACTGATATGGAACGCATGGAGGACGGAATAATTTTCACGCCGATGAGGAGAATTCAGAAGAATTGATGGGGATGGGATATGACAAAGAAAAAAGAAATAATATCTGTAATAATAGGAACATTGGGAACTTTTTTAGGGCTGTACGGTGTAGTGTTATTTAATAAGCTTGTGCTTATGTCATTGCCTGTTGCTTTGAGAATGGTATCCATGATAGTGACATATTGGCTGATTGCATTGATCCCTGTTATCATAATGTTTGTAAATAAGGATAAGCCGTCTGATTATGGGTTTACTAAGGATAAAATCGGATATCAGATCATAACAGGCATACTGATCGGTATAGCAATGTCCTTGGTATTTACCTTAGTGCCTCATTTGATAGGCTTTGGAGAATACGTTGACAATGGACGAAGGTATCAGTACTTATGGCAGTTTGTATATGATTTTTTCTATTGCATATCAGCGATCGGTTTTGTTGAGGAATTAGTTTTCAGAGGTTTTATTTATGAAAAAATAAGCAAAATCAGTAAAAATGAAATGATAGCTGTTATCGGTTCTTCTGTTCTTTTCGGAATGTTCCATATTTTCGGCGGAAATGCTGCTCAAATTATTATTACTGCGTGCTTGGGTGCGTTTTTCTGTTTTTGCCGATTGAAGATAAAAAGCTGTTCAATTTTGTCCTTGATAATTGCTCACGGAATATATGATGCTTTAATAACTGTATGGGCGTCGATCTTATTGCAGTATTGATTCGGCGAATTCCGGTTTATTGTCACATAAATAAAGCCGCAGCGCTTTTGCAGATTCGGATACTGATTGGCATTATGAAAAAACAGGGGAGGTATTTAAATCGAAACAAGTATGATATTTTTATTGGTCGGCGGTATTGCTTTGCTGATATGCACAGCCGCTGCGACAATTTCGTTTTTTTCCTTAAAGCAAAGAGAAACGGTTTTTATGCAGAGAAGCTCATGCGGTCTTGCTTTGCGGAAAAGGATCTTTCGTGACAGGAGTCGTACTCAGCGTTCTGACCGTTGCTTTTATGATCCTGAGCAATGATTTTTAATGACGACCATAAGGATTTTCCGTATTCATCAGCATATGTCGGAGGGCTTTTCCTCTTTTATTTTATACTTATGCTTGACCGGATGGCGATGCTTATCAAAGACGGAAGCTTTTTGTTTTGCGGAAAAAATTTATTCGGTTGACAGCGTTGTATCACTTAAAAAGGACATATATGCTTTCGGGAATGTTTTGAAGCTGAAGATCAGTGACGGAACGGAATATTTTATACATATAAATGCCAAAGATGAGTACAGGCTCAGAGAAAAGCTTGATATTGCATAAAGTTGTTGTATTTTGCCATAATTGCACTCAAAAACTGTACAAACCGCCGAAAAATGTCAAACCCTCTTGACAAAAGAAAAAAAAGAGGATATAATAAATAAGCTGTCTGAAACAGCGGAGATGCGGTAAAAA
>CAZDJG010000172.1:1454-4571 GCA_964505695.1 uncultured Ruminococcus sp. | reverse complement strand
TATTTGTCAAACGATGTATTGGGTTGGTTTATAATTATTCTATTCGACCTGACCGGTTATGATTGTAAGTTTCAAGATTTATCATTTCATCGGCTTATGATTGTAATTGGATTTGTACATATAATCATCAGCATCTTATGCAGTATGTTCTTTTATAAAAAAGGCAGAACTAAATACCATATTCGAATAGGAAAGAAACTGTTTACCTATAATATAGTAATGTCACTACTTCCCTATTTGTATTTAGCATTGGCAAATATATTGATGTAAATTCTGTTTATGCGAGTAATCGAATATTAACAACAAGCCCCGAAGCAGTTATCAATGATTGCTTCGGGGCTTAAACTTCTTTATAAGTATCGAACTGATCGTAAATGTACCCTTTTTTATCCTAAAATGCCGGCTGATGCCGATATAACAGCGCATATCGCAAGCCCCGTAACGGTGGGGATAGCCATAGACGCAAGAACCCATTTCCATGAGCCTGTTTCCTTTTTGACGGTAAGGCAGGAGGTTGAGCAGGGGAAATGGCAGAGCATGAATATCATGGTACAAAGAGCAGTTATCCACGTCCAGCCGTTATCGCGAAGTATCTCTCCGAGTACAGCCGTGCTTTCTGTTTCTGCAAGAGACGTACTGTTCATATAGATCATCAGCATAATGGGAAGAACTATCTCATTTGCAGGAAATCCGAGAATAAATGCAAGAATGATCGCTCCGTCCATGCCGAAGAAATGTCCTATCGGGTCAAGAGCGTCCGCACATATCGAAAGCAGACTTGTGCCGCCTGCCGAAATATTGGCAAGCAGCCATATTATCAGACCTGCCGGAGCGGCAACCGTAACGGCTCTTCCCAGAACGAATATCGTTCTGTCAAGCAGTGAGCGGACAAGCACCTTGCCTATCTGCGGACGGCGGTACGGCGGCAGCTCCAGAGCAAAGGATGTGGTCATGCCCTTTAGCAGTGTTGATGAAAGCAGCCTTGACCATAGAAATGTCAGAGCAGCTCCGAGGACTATCACTCCCGTGAGCATGGCTGCGCTTACGACCCCCGAGGCAGAGCCTGCCGCAAAAAAAATCGTAATAACGGTTATAAGCGTCGGAAAACGTCCGTTGCAGGGCATGAAATTATTTGTAAGCACTGCGATAAGCCGCTCTTTAGGCGAATCAATGATCCGGCAGCCTGTGATCCCCGCAGCGTTGCAGCCAAGTCCCATAGCCATAGTGAGCGCCTGCTTTCCGCAGACCTTTGCTTTGCTGAAATACTTATCCAGATTAAATGCGGCTCTCGGGAGATATCCGACATCTTCAAGAAGTGTAAACAGAGGGAAAAATATCGCCATAGGCGGCAGCATGACCGAGGCTACCCATGTGAGTACGCAGTAAACTCCGTCGATCAGCAGGCTTATAAGGCACTGGGGGGCAGAAACGGAAACAAGACCGCCGCGCATTGCATTTCCGAGAGATGAAAATGCGGCTGACAGCCACTGTGACGGATAATTCGCTCCGATGATCGTTATGTAGAAGATAAGCATCAGCAGCAGGAGCATTACGGGCAGTCCCCATATTTTGTGGGTAAGAACCGAATCGATCCTTCTGTCGCGTTCATAATAATCGGGTATTTCCTTTGTGACCGACTGTTCGGCTATATTTTCTGCTGTCAGTACTATCCTTGTTACGGCAAGATCTCTCAGCGCTGCAGCATCTATATTTTCCGAAGAGAGTATTTCCAGCGCCTTTTCGTATGCCCTTCCTATCTCGGTTTCAGGATCTTCAAGAGACGATTTAAGTTCTCCGCAGGTCATGCTGTCTATAGAGCAGATGAGATCGTCGCAGCGTTCAAGGATCCTAAGCGCCGCAAAACGTGAGGGGAGCTTTCCGCAGTGCAGCTTTTCAAGTGCGGAGGATAGAACAGCCACAGCTCTTTCAACCGTTTCTCCGTAGAAAACGGGCGGCTTATCAAGAGTATTTGACAGCATATCGTCGGTGCGCATAAGCATTTCGTCAAGTCCGATGTCGCTTCTTGCAATAACTCCGCATACGGGAACGCCGAGCAGCTTTTCAAGCTTTTGTGTGTCTACGGTTATCTTTTTTTTTGCAGCCTCGTCAAGGAGATTTACGCACACTGTGACCTTCGGCGTTATCTCTGTGATCTGAAGCACAAGATTAAGATTTCGTTCAAGACATGAGGCGTCGCACACTACAATGACACCGTCTGTGCCGCCGAAACAGATATAGTCCCTTGCTACCTGTTCCTCAGCGGAGTGTGCCATAAGTGAATATGTACCCGGAAGGTCGGTGAGGGTTATTAACTTTTCGCCCCTGAGACATTTTCCTCTTGCAGTGGCAACCGTTTTGCCCGTCCAGTTTCCCGTGTGCTGGTTCATTCCCGTAAGGGCGTTGAATACCGTGGATTTGCCGACGTTGGGATTGCCCGCAAGAGCAATGCTCAGTCCGTCTGGATCCTGTGCCTGTTTGCCGCCTACCGAAAAATTAAGTCCCATTCATCATCTTTCCCTTTCGTGATTAGTCATAGATTTATATTCCGCAATATGCCTGTACTATTCCCGACGTAAAAGGTTACAAAAATTTGTTTTATTATCTACATTTGATTACAGGTTCTTTTTACCGCTTGAAATCCGTTTCCGTAAATGCTATAATCTAAATAACAAGTCAGGCAATGAAAGGAAGGATTCTATGAAAAAAATACACAGTATTGCTGCTGCTTCCGTGGCTGCGGTCATGTGCTTCTCCATACCCGTATGTGCAGCGGATCACGGCTGGCAGCAGGGTGCAGGCACCGGAAAGTATATTCAGGAAAACGGCGAGGCTGCAACGGGAGTTATGTTTATCGACGGAGTGGTATATCGGTTTTCCGATGACGGCACCTGCCTTGGAAAATATACCGGTATTGGAATCAAAAACGGTGTAGTGCGCTATTACAGCGACGGAATAATGTTTACGGGGGGATGGCTTGAGCTTCCCGGCGGAAAATATTATTTTGACGAAAGCCGCATTCAGGTATTGGGCAAGGTAGAGCATACCTATCTGGATCATTTTGACGCGGCGCGCCGGCGGCGGATTTTTGAACGGCTTTTTGAATTTCGGTTCCCTGCG
>CAZDJG010000172.1:0-1444 GCA_964505695.1 uncultured Ruminococcus sp. | reverse complement strand
GGCGGAAAATATTATTTTGACGAAAGCGGCAGGGGAGCGGTCGGCATTGTAACCATCGACGGCATACAGTATTATTTCGGCTCTGACGGGCGTCTGAAGGATTCGGCTGATTCCTTTTCCGTTTCTGCCGACAAGGATTATATTATTCTCGGAAATCGTGAAACGATAAAATTTACATTTACTGCCGAGAACATCAGCGGTACTGCCTCATTCGGAGAAATATGCGAGCTTCACAGATATAAGGACGGCAACTGGTATCGGGTAAAGCCCTCCGAAAATTTTGTTGTAAACGATATTGCTTATATGCTCGGAAAGGTTGACGATCCTTACAGCTATATAGGCTCACAGGAGCTTTATTTTACTCCAGAGGCATATTCGGATAAGCTCACAACGGGACGGTACCGTATTGCTTCCACATTATACATGCAGAGCGGTCAGAAACGGGTTTACTGCGAGTTCGGCATTATCGATCAGGCGGCTGTAAAAACCGATAAGGAAAGCTATGATATTCAGTCAACCGAAAGGATAAACATAAGCGGATATGCTGTCAAGGCAGGGGATTATTATCCCGAAGCAACCGAGCTTTATATCCTTAACGCCGATACAAAGCAGTGGGATAGGATCGAACCGATAAGCAGTGAGGAATTCCTTGAGATACCAGTCGTTACGGAGTCCGGTGAAAGGATATCCTCCGTTCTCGATCTTACACGCTACAGCCGCACAAGGCTTAGGTCAGGAACATACCGCGCGCTTATCGGCGATAACATTACCTGCGAATTTAAGCTTACAAATCCTTTTGACGTAAGCGCAGAGCAGACCGTGACCGAAAATAAGCGCAAAAAGCAGATAATGCTTACCTTTGTGAATGAAACGGAAAACGACGTTACTGTCAAGGGCTATGGTGAGCTGCTCAGATACGAAAACAGCAAGTGGAAAAATGTATCTCTTAAAAGCGGAGCCAAGCTGGATACGGAAATCACGATCCCCGCAATGCATAAGTGGGAAAAATCGATGCTTCTCAACGATTACTACAGCTTCAGCAGCCTTAAAAATGGCAGCTACTGCATGAAATTCCCCGTAAGCGGCGGAGGATATATGTACGCTTATTTCGAGCTTAAATGACCTTTATAGTTGATAAAAATCGTAAATTCTGCAAGCAGATGTGCGGCAAAGGCGTCAGCCGTTAATTGCTCGGTATTGCCTTAAGGAACCACTGATTAAAGCTGCACGCCAGATTTAGTCAGTGGTTCCTTAAGTTACTTGAAGCTGCTCCGCTGAAGTAACGCGCTTTTTTTACAGACCATCCGCATGAGTTACAAAAAGAAAACAAAAGAAAAAATGCAAACCAAACAGAAAAAAGTGGTATAATGGTGGTATAATGAAAGTAAAACTATAGCAAGACACAGAAATAGACTAACAAAAGGAAGCGGCAGAGAGTGGGAAG
>CAZDJG010000171.1:0-4576 GCA_964505695.1 uncultured Ruminococcus sp. | reverse complement strand
GCAGACGGCGTGCTCCGCACATTTTCTCTCAAACAAGGTTTTTAGAGGTGACCATCAGTATCTCAGTTCGCTGCCTCCGATAAATTCCCTTATCAGTGACGACGAAGGAACATACGAGGACGACGCTCCGTCAAGCTCTCCGAAAAGCTTCAGTATCTGTTCGCAGCAGTGATACCCGGAAAGCTCCCCGGGATACAAGGCGGAAATATCGTCATAAAGGAAATTTTTGTAAACGGAAGCCTCATATGCCATAAATGTGTCGATATCGTAATCCGCACGGTGCTTGTAGGGCTTTATATAAAGCTCCTCGCCTCTTGAAACACTGTCGAACATACGGAATATCTCGGCATATTCACGTTTCCTGAAAAGCCTGTCGCGGCAAAGCCTGCGCATAAGGCGTATCTGCCTTGGGTGAATAACCGTCCCGTCGGCGGTTTTCAGCCTTGTCCGCACCGAAACATACATACAAAGAGCAAAGCGGTGAGCGTCGCCCGTAACATCGGGGTTCAGGGCGTGTATGCCCTCAATTATGATTATCTCGCCCTGCCTGCGAACGAATTTTACAGACTCAGTCCTGATCTGTTTTGCAAAATCGAAGCGGGGCATATCAAACTCCTCGCAGTCCGCCATCTTTTTAAGATGCTCCGTAAAAAGCGGGATATCAAGCCGCCGAGGAGATTCCAGGTCAATATTACCCCTTTCGTCCCGAGGCAGCTCATGCCTGTTTTCGTCGGTCACAGACAGAAAATAATTATCCATTGAGATTGTATGCGCCGTTTTGCCAAGACATCTGAGCTTTGCCTCCATGCGCAGGGCGGAGGTAGTCTTGCCCGAACCCGACGGACCCGACAGCAGAACCACAGGCTTGCGGCTGTCAAGTATCATCTGCACCGCCTCGTCGATATATGCGGTGTAGTTTTCTTCAGCCATATCAACTATTTTTTCGGGGGATCTCAGCTCTCTGTTTATCGACGATATCCGCACCGATTTTTCCATTGAGTCATCACCTCCGTATGATTTTATCCGAACATTTTGCGTGTATATATCGCCCTGTATTGCCTCAGCATCATATATCCCCGTTTTCAAGAATAACTGCGGAGCATTCCATGATCTCCGAAAAAGCTCCCGCACCGAACTTTCTTGAGATCCTTTTCCTGCCCTCGGCAAATCTGGGCGAACGCACTCCCATATTGTGAGCGTCGCTTCCTATGGCGCATATTCCGCCGTTTCTGATAAGCTTTGAAACAAGCCTTGCCCCTGCGGTGCTCATTACCGATTCGCAGTTTATCTGTGCAGGCGATATTCCCGTAAGCTCAAAAATAACATTCTCCCCCGCAAAGGAAGCATATCTTTCAATATGCGCTAGCACGGGTCTTACACGACCGCAGCATGCAAGATTTTTGTAGCTGTCGATAATATTTGCGGTGAGCCTTGAATACGGCAGCTCAATGAGAATATAATCCGTTCCCTCTATGCAGAGCTTTTCAAGCAGGGGATCGTCTGCAAGGGCGGTGCTGAAATAGACCTCCGCTCCCAGAATTATTTTGGGGATATCCGAAATTCCGTTTGCCGCAAGATAGTCCCTGAGCCTTGAATAAGCCTCGCTGCGCCTGTTTAAAAAATCGGAAATGCTTTCGTCGTAACGGTAAAAATGGGAGGTAGATACTGCGTGAGTGACCCCCTGCTCTCTGAGCCTTACAAGCATCTGTGCAGCCTCTGCACAGGACGAAGGTCCGTCGTCAAACTCCGGCAGGATATGGGTATGAAAATCTATGATTTTTTCGGGTATCGGGTTCATTTGCCGAAAAACTCCTTTCATATTCACCGAATTTATGCAGATAATACAACTGTATTTCAGTCTGTCGAAAAAAAAAGGATATTTGTGAAATATATACAGGATTGTAGGTTATCGCCGCTTACGGCGGTTTGCTTCTTGCACAGCTTAAAAAACGCACCGGCGTGCTGTTTTCCGAAACAGGAGGCTGAGGGGGATTTCGCCCTTTGCGAAGGGCGACAAGGGTGGCGCTGCCCCTTGTCCCCCTGCAAGCCTTTGAAAAGGCTTGACCTAAACTTTACCGTGAGCTTATTTGTGCGGATTTTTATGTTCAGCCGTTTTTTCAGACTGTGATACAACTGTAATTTAATTATACCCCCCTTTTTTTACTTTTTTTTGGATTGTCACCAAATGTTCTGTAAATTATTGTCAATAAAAATATAAATTTTTGTACAGCGTATGACAAAAGCATTTTTTCGGAACGTCGGGATAAAATACAGATAATAAATGATTCGGAAAGGTTGTGCGGACTTGACAGTTGTTTTTATACGGGCGGTCATACTTTACTGCGTGCTTATTTTTGCGGTGCGCCTCATGGGCAAGCGCCAGATAGGAGAGCTTCAGCCTTCAGAGCTTGCAATAACCATACTTATATCAAATATAGCCACTCTCCCCGTAGAGGATCTGAGCATACCGCTTGTAACGGGACTTCTCCCAGTGCTTACTCTTGTTTGTCTCGATGTGCTTATGTCATGGCTCACAATGAAATCGAAAAAAATGCGCGGCGTTATTTCCGGAGAGCCTGTGATCATTATAAGCAACGGAAAAATAGACCAGCAGAAGCTTTATAATCTGCGCTTCACCACTGATGATCTTATGGAGGCTCTGCGCTCGCAGGGAGTGTTCGACCCCGAGCAGGTCCAGTTTGCCGTGGTCGAAACTACGGGAAAGGTAAGCGTTTACCCGAAATTCAAAAACCGTCCCGTTACAAACGAAGATATGGAAATAAAGAACACGTCCTCAGACCCTCCTGCGGTAGTGGTTCAGGACGGAGTTATCATATATTCCTCTCTGAAAAGGCTGGGGTTGGGCAAGGAATGGCTGCAAAAAACAATTTCGGAAAACCGTCTGAATGTAACGGACATATTTATCATGACCGCAGAAACGGCTGGAAAATACAGAATTATCAAAAAGGAGCTTACCGCAGACTGCAAGGGGGAGACTGTAATTGAAAAGAGTTAAAATTGCCGCAGGACTTATCCTGCTCATATTCGTATATTCCCTGTCCTCACTGTTTATCCTTGATAACTGCAATGACAAGCTCAAATCAAGGGTAGAGAAAATACAGCAGACCTATGAAAGCGGAGATGTTCAGGGGGCGCTTGAGCTTTCAAACGAACTCAATGATTTCTGGCACACCTATGAAAGGCGCGTCACAATGATCGTTCATGACGACGCCCTTGCAAATCTTAATATTTCCATTGCAAAAATAACCCCGTTTATATCAAATGAAAACGCCGAGCTGATAGCAGAGATACAGTCTGTTTATCATCAGATCGACCAGATATATGAAGAGGAATTTCCAACCTGGTATAACATCCTCTGATAAAGGATCAGTATATTACTGAAAGCCGCTGCAGTACAAGCCGTACAGCAGCGGTTTTTCATTCATCAGCCACTCTCAGAGATCCTCTTTAATAAATTCCGAAAGCTCTCTTTTCAAACGTGCGGCGGGAAGTCCCACAACATTGAAAAAATCTCCTCTGATACCCTTTACCAGAACACAGCCCTCAGACTGTATACCGTAAGCGCCCGCCTTGTCCATAGGGTCGCCCGTTTCGATATAGCTCAGTATATCATCCTTGCTCAAAGGATAAAAATCCACCTCTGTACACTGTGAAAAGCTTTTTATCCTGTTTCCCTTTCGTATACATACACCCGTTATCACCTTATGAGTGCGCCCGGAAAGCCTTGAAAGCATTTCAAAAGCGTTATCCCTGTCAGAGGGCTTGCCCATTATTTCGCCGTCAAGCAGCACAACCGTATCGCAGCCGACGATAATATCATCGGGGAATTTTTCATGCACCGCTTCGGCTTTCCTCACGGCAGTATACTCCGCCGCAAGAACCGGATCTGTATTTTCGGGAATCGTTTCGTCAATATCCGCAGGAAATATCTTAAACTCCTCAGCCGCATATTTCATAAGCTCCCGCCGTCTCGGTGACGCTGAAGCAAGAATAACAGACATATTATTTATCCTCTTGCGAAAGCTTCTCCTCGTTATGCCTGTTGAGCAGATCCATTCCGATTATGGCAAGGCTGAAAAGAAGTATAAGCTTTAAAACAAATCCGAGGACATCAAAAAGAACAAAAATATATTTTTTCATCGGTATTTCCTTTCATTATGCAAAGGGATTTTCAGTTTTATAGAGCATTCCCTTGGGGCGGTTAAAGCCTGTTTCCCTTACTCCGAGGTACCTGAACACCTCGAACAGCGCTTTTCCGCAGTGTCCGAAGGCAACTGCTCCGTGGTGCGGGAAATGACCCTCTATAAGCACATGACGGTAAAATCTGCCCATCTCGTTTACTGCGAAAATGCCGATTCCCCCGAATGAACGCGTTGCAACGGGAAGCACCTCGCCCTGCGCCGCATAAGCGGTAAGCTCGGCATCTGCGGTGGACTGGATACGAAACAGCGTGATCTGCGAGGGGATAATATCTCCCTCAAGGGTTCCCCTTGTGATATCAGGCTCTTTATCGGGTTCAAGCCCCCTGTGCATGATAAGCTGATATTTCATCTCG
>CAZDJG010000170.1:0-4710 GCA_964505695.1 uncultured Ruminococcus sp. | reverse complement strand
ACCGGCACGGCTTTTCGCCAAATCTTATCCTTCGTTCAAACGGTTTTTAGTATAATATGATTTGTGCCTGTACATTTTCATTTATTGGTTTTCTTTGACAGAGGTGCTGCCGAAGCCGCCTGTGCGCTTGTCCGAAGCGTGATCGTCTGAGGTGATCCCGAACGGAACGAATATGCCCTGAGCAAAAGCGCTGCCCTTATTCAGTTCAAGTATCTTGCCGCTGTTGGATTCGTTTGTGACTCTTATCATAATATGCCCCTCATTGTCAGCTCCGAAATAATCGCTGTCAATTATCCCGATTGTATTGTCAAGGCGCAGACGGAACTTAAATCCGAGTCCGCTTCTCGGACAGCACATCAGAAACCATCCGTCATCTATTCTTGTCCGTATTCCGGTGGGAACGGTAAGTGTCTGACCCGGCATAATAACCGCAGAAAAGGGAATATAGAAATCATACCCTGCGCTTCCTGCGGTGGCACGGAAGGGCAGACGTATATTTTCATACATTGCAAGCCTTTGACTTTCAGTAAAATCGGGTAAAAGTCCTGCGCTGTCCAATAAAAAGCGTTCTTGTGAAACCTTGAAAAACTGTGATACTCTATTCATCTGATATCTCCTTGAGAAGTCGGTCAAATTCTGGGCGTGAGGCAAGTTCTGATGAAAATGCGGTTGCGCTTCCTGCGGCTGTACCCCATTTTAATGCCGTTTCATAGCTGCCTGTGCTTATATAGCCTGCAAGAAAGCCTGCAAGCATGGAATCTCCTGCACCTACGGAATTTACAGCCGTACCCTTCGGTGCGGATATAGTGTAGACGTTTGTGTTGTCTGCGGCAAGCACCGAGCCTTTTTCCGCCATTGAAATGATGACATTGGAGGCTCCCATCGTACGAAGTCTGAGCGCACACGCCTCTGCAAGGTCAAAGCTGTATATTTCGCAGCCAAGCAGCTCTGCCGCCTCATGATGATTTGGCTTTATAAGGAAAGGCTTGTATTTGAGAAGCTTAGTAAGCAGGTTTCCCGATGCGTCCGCAGCAATAAGCACACCGCTGTTTTCAAGCCTGCGGCATATGGTTTCGTAAATATCCTCGGGAACGGATTTCGGGACGCTTCCTGCAAGCACGAGATAATCTCCGCTTTTCAGGGAATCGGTTTTTTTCAGAAGCTTGTCAACAGCCTCTCCGTTTATCATCGGTCCGCCCGGATTTATTTCCGTTTCCTTTGATGAATCCGTTTCAAAAAGCTTAACGCATATTCTTGTGAAGCCCTCGTCAAGGGTTATGAAATCGGCGGAAATACCCATGTTTTTTACCGCCTCGGAAAGAGCTTTTCCCGTAAAGCCTGCCGCAAAGCCCCATGCAGTGCTTTCAACTCCCAGCATTTTCAGGATATAGGAAACATTGATGCCCTTGCCGCCCCAGCAGATCTTTTCCGATGCGGTTCGGTTCACGCCGCCGCTTTTAAGGCTGCCGAGCCTCAGGATATAGTCAACCGCAGGGTTAAATGTAACTGTATATATCATAAATATTACCTGTTCCTTTTATTTTGCCGAGCCTCTTATAATAAGCTCGTGCTTCAGGATTATGTGTTCATTGTTCTTTTCGGTGCTGTGCATATTTTCAAGGAGCTTTGTTATTACCGTTCTGCCCATTTCATAGCCCGGCTGAGCGACCGTTGTTATTCCGGGAATATACATTTCGCTCAGACTGATGTTGTCAAAGCCGCACACCTGAAGCTTTCCGCCGATCTTCACACCGTCTCTTGACGCCTGCTTGATTACTCCTGCCGCAAGCAGATCGGATATGCAGAAAATTGCTTCGGGAGGCTGCGGGAGGCTCATAAAATACTTAAAAGCATTAAATCCGTCGGTATAGTCGTATGTACAGCGGAAAATGTATTTTTCGTCCTTTTTGATACCGTATGAGGCAAGCGCTCTTTCGTATCCCTTTTCACGGTCGGAGGACGAGAGCGCACTGCCGTTTGTTGTGACAAGACCTATTCTGCGCCTGCCATTTTTCAGAAAAAAGCTAACGGCGTCAAAGGCCGCCGCTTCATCGTTAATGGTGATCGTAAGCACCTTTGCGCCCTCTTTCCTTTCGCAGCAGAGGGCTATGTTATACCGCTTGTTAAGCTCGTTGAGCTTTTCTGCGTCAAGCTGTGTTCCTAGGAGAACAGCAGCATCGACTGTACGGTTGAAAAGCATATTGAGAAGACGCATTTCAGTATCAAGATAGCTGTTGCTCGTACTGAGAAAAATATCATAGCTTGGAAACGCTGCGTCCTGCATACCTTTTATAATGTTGCTGTAAACGGTGTGTTCGGTAGACGGCAGGACAACAAGAATGTTATTGGTTTCGCATTTCCTTAAATTTCTTCCCAGAAAATTGGGTCTGTACCCCATTTCATTTATGACCTCGTTTACTGCGGCGGCAGTTTCCGGAGAAACAGCGGAGCTGCCGTTAAGCACACGGGAAACGGTTGCCACTGAAACTCCCGCAGCCTTTGCCACGTCTTTGATGGTTACGCTCATTTATTTTTTACCGTCCTTTCGGAAATATATTCGTCAGATGATCTTTTCATCGTCCCTGAGCTGCCTTGAGCTTTCCTTTTCCTTTTCGTGCCTGCGTTTGCATCGCATTGCCGAACGCTCATATGAGAATATGTCTGCAAAAATGACCAGGGCAAGCAGGACAGTTACCGAAATTGCGGGATATATTCTTGATGTAAGTACCTCAATGCTTTGTTTTGGTACCTGAGAATTGGGGATGCCGTTAAGCACACCGATGGGATAAATATAAAGGATCGTTCCGATAATGTTAAAAAATAATGAGCCTATGTTTGTATAGCTTTTTCTGAAAAAGGCAAGAATAAGAGAAAGGGCAAGCATAGCCACCGAAATTATAAGGCACCGGCCGATTTGTGCATAATTTTGCTGTGACATAAGGCCTATTCCGCCAAAAAGATTTAGAAAAAGGCATGTTACCGCAAAAGCGGCGCAGCAGACAGCAAGTGATATTTTTCTTAAAGCTTCCATTTATTTAACCCTTCACGAAATAAATATACTTTTATTATATCATATTTCTTTGTGCTATGCAAGGCATTTTTTTCAAAGATTTCCTGAGAGAACCAACTTCTAAAAAATTGAAGCACTATTGTGCAAAAATTGCAGTAATTACTAAATTCGACTTAAAATTTAAAAGAATGGGGTTAAAATTACAGAATATAAAACTCTTATATTTTTAGGTACTGTGCAAATATTAAATGTGAGAAGAGATTCTCAAAAACAGGCGGAGAGGATGTGGATATGAATTTTGCGGTCAAACTTTTCCGCTGTGCGGTATGCGCTGCTCTTGCATTGCTTACAGGCGGTATAATCTACTACAATTGTGTTCTTCCCGACAGCTATATTGTAACGGGAGGTGACAGCCTTAAAATAAGCGGGCATATAGAGGTATGCTCAGAGCGAATTTTTCCTGAGAATTATTCTGTTTATGAGGGGCAGACGTGCAGCGCCTCGTCAATGCGGAAGAATATCTCTGCAAGAACCGAGCAGCTCACGCTTTTCGGTATTTTCCCAATAAAAAATGTGAGCGTGACAGAGGTGGAAGAGCCTGTGGTCATACCCTGCGGAACACCATTCGGAATAAAGCTCCTGACAGAGGGCGTGCTTGTGGTCGAGCTTACGGCATTTGACGACGGAACTCAGGTAGTATCTCCTGCGAGAGATGCAGGGATAAAAGAGGGAGATGTGATTGTAAGCATTTCCGGAAAAACTGTTTCGGGAAACAGTGACGTGAGCCGTATAATCGAGGAAAGCGGCGGCAGGACCCTTGGTGTTGAGATAGTCAGAGAAAACAGGCATAGGGTGGTTTTTATGAAGCCCGTGAGATCTTCTGCTGATAATACCTATAAATGCGGTATGTGGGTCAGGGACAGCTCTGCAGGAATAGGAACAGTTACCTTTTACGACCCCAAAAGCGGCATTTTTGCCGGACTCGGTCACCCTGTGTGCGACACAGATACGGGGGATATGCTTACAATGTCCTGCGGTGAGGCGGCTGACGTTTATATCAGCGGAGTGAGGAAAAGCAGTGCAGGCGCGCCGGGAGAGCTTATTGGGATGTTTACCTCCGATAAGGCAAGGGGAAGCCTTCTTGTCAACAGCAGCTGCGGCATTTACGGCAGAATGGATTCAAGCCCCTTGATCAGAAGCGCAGTTCCCGTTGCAATGCGTCAGGAGGTCACTGTAGGACCTGCCGAGATATATGCTACAATAAGCGGCAGCGAGCCGGAGAAATACTCGGTCCGTATCGAGAAAATAGATCTGGGTGACTTTGCTGACTGCCGAAATATGGTCATTTGTGTGACCGACGAGCGTTTGCTTGAAAAGGCAGGGGGAATAGTTCAGGGAATGAGCGGAAGTCCCATAATCCAGAATGGAAAGCTTGTAGGTGCAGTCACTCATGTGCTTGTGAGAGATCCGACAAGAGGCTACGGCATTTTTGCGGATACAATGCTTGAATGTGCGCAGACCGCTGCATAGCGGCAGGCAGACATATCAATGTGATGTGTCTGCCGTACATAGCGTATATAATATGCGTTAATTAAATTTTAATGATATCGACTGTTGATTTTTGTATCAGCATGTAGTATAATATTTTTAGGGCAATACCGAATAAAGATTGCGCTGAAGATGCGCAGTCAGATTTTTCG
>CAZDJG010000169.1:0-4784 GCA_964505695.1 uncultured Ruminococcus sp. | reverse complement strand
TATAGACGAGGAGCTTATGGATGAGCTCAAGAGCATCAAGACCGAAACCGAACCCCATGAGATCATGCTTGTGGTCGATGCAATGACGGGTCAGGATGCCGTAAATGTTGCAAAGGCGTTTGACGACGCTCTCGGCATTACAGGCGTGCTTATGTCAAAGCTTGATTCGGATACAAGAGGAGGCGCTGCGCTGTCTGTTCTTGCAGTTACGGGCAAGCCTATAAAATTTGTCGGAACAGGCGAAAAGCTTGACGATTTTGAGCAGTTCCACCCCGAACGAATGGCTTCAAGGATACTCGGAATGGGCGATATGCTCACCCTTATCGAAAGGGCGCAGAGTACTATTGATGAAGACGAGGCTCAGAAGCTTGCGCAGAAGCTGAAGGAAGAAAAGGGATTTGACCTTACCGACCTCCTTGAGCAGATGAAGCAGATCAAGAAAATGGGTCCCATAAAGCAGATAATGGGAATGCTCCCCGGAGTGGGCGACAAGATCAAGGACGTTGATATAGACGACAGGCAGCTCCTCAGGATCGAGGCTATGATAACCTCAATGACTCCCGCCGAGAGGGCAAAGCCGTCTATCATAAATCCGAACAGGAAAAAACGTATCGCGGCAGGCAGCGGAAACACCGTTGCCGATGTAAACAGACTTCTCAGGCAGTTCGAGGAAATGCAGAAGATGATGAAGCAGCTCGGCGTTATGGGAAGAAACCAGAAGGGAAAGAAAAACAAGCTCAGAATGCCGGGAGTTCCCGGAATGTGGAGATGATCCGCATATGATCATGTTTTCAATGTGCGTTGCCTGCACTTTGATATATTTAAAGAGATTTTAAGAGGTGAAAAATATGGCAGTAAAAATCAGACTCAGAAGAATGGGTGCAAAGAAAAATCCTTTCTACAGAATCGTTGTTGCTGACTCCAGATCTCCCAGAGACGGCAGATTTATTGAGGAGATCGGCTACTATGATTCCACAACAGAGCCGAGCACCATTAAGGTTGACGCCGAAAAGGCTCAGAAGTGGATGGCAAACGGTGCACAGCCTACCGATACTGTAAAGAAGCTCTTCGAGATCACCGGTATCGCAAAGTAAGCGCTCATTTTTATCAGATAATCGCGACACCTCGCTGAGGGGTGTCCGAATATACTGATTTGCAGGTGAAATAATAATACTGAAATATATTTTTGCTGCGGTTTTGCTGCGGCAATATTACAGAAAGGGTGATCCTTTTGATGGAAAAACTCCTTACAGCTATTGCATCCGGTCTTGTCGAGGATAAGTCTGCCGTCAGGGTGGACAGAGATGAACCTAACGAGGAGGGCATAGTGGTATATCATCTCCATGTTGCTCCGGACGATATGGGCAGAGTTATCGGCAAGCAGGGAAAAATTGCCAAGGCAATAAGAACTGTTATGCGTGCGGGTGCGGGAAGAATCAACGAAAAGATCATGGTTGAGATCGACTGATCCCGAACTTATTCGGTGAAAGGACGCTATAGTATGATTCTTACAATTCTTTCTCATATTACCGCAGTCCGTATATTGTTCATTATCGGCATAACTGCTATAGTTCTGCCGATTTTTTTATACCGGGCAAGCAGGGGCAAGGCGGCGTTTGCAGGCAGGATACGGATATGGACTGCGGCAGCGGGAGTTATAATGTGTCTTCCAATGATTTACTATATTTATCTGGATATAAGGTATGATGTGGGTGATTTTTCCGTAAATGACAAGCTTTATCTTGCAGCGGAAAATAAAAATCATTCCGCAGCCCGTACCCTTTTGTCCGAAGGCGGAGAGGCTGACGGCGTGAACCGATACGGCAGAACTGCGCTTTACAGAGCGGTCATGCTGGACGATACGGAAATGGTCGGACTTTTTCTCGAATGCGGAGCGGATCCCAATCTTGCGGGAGAGGAGCGTGTTACCCCTCTCGGGAGAGCCGCCCAGAACGGCTGCACCGAGAATGTACGCCTGCTGCTTGACGCAGGAGCCGATCCCGATTATATGACGGATAAATATCCCTCTGCGCTCAATTGCGCCGCCGCATATGATGAAGATTACAATGCGGAGCTTGTGCGTCTGCTCATAAATGCAGGAGCGGATCCTGCCGCTCAGTCCGTCCGGAACGGAAAGATCATGCTGCCATACCGTTATTACTACGACAGGCACAAGGCGGCGGAGGATATCACCGACGAAGAGGAGCAAAGGTACAGCGAAATAAGCGATATGCTCTATGAGCCGTATATAAAATGGCTCAAGGAAAAAATGGAATCGGAAAACGAAAGGATGCGGCAGATTGAAGAGATTTCTTGAAATAGGCAAGATCGTTGCCGTTCAGGGTCTGAAGGGCGAGGTCAGAGTAGAGCCGTGGTGCGACAGTCCGGAGTTTCTCTGCAAATTTGACACCCTTTATTCCGGCAGGGATAAGACCCCTGTGCGGATAGTCCGTTCAAGACCTCATAAAAATATTGTTCTGATGAAAATTGAGGGGATCGATACTTCCGAGGACGCTCAGAAGCTTCGGGGAAGAATCCTTTATATGGACAGGGAGGATGTGGAGCTTGAGAAGGGCTGCTATTTCGTGCAGGATCTCATAGGCCTTGAGGTGACCGACGCAGACAGCGACAAGGTGTATGGCTCCATTTCGGACGTGACCGCAACGGGCGCAAACGATGTATACCATGTCAGAAACGGTGAAAAGGAATATCTTATCCCCGCAATTCCCGATGTGATCGTCAAGACTGATATTGAGGGCGGAAAAATGACCATTCGCCCGATCGAGGGACTTTTTGATATATGACGAATATTAAATATCCGCCCTGCGCTGTGGGAACATGGGCATGGGGCAGCGGCATAAACGGCGGAAAAATGATCTTCGGGAAGAATACCGATGATTCGGTGCTTTGCGAAACCTTTGAAAGAGCTTACGATCTCGGCTTTACCTTGTGGGATACCGCCGAGGTCTACGGCATGGGAAATGCGGAAAAGACGCTTTCACGCTGCATTGCCGAAAAAAAGGGAGCCGATCAGTCTGTGATGATCGCTACAAAGTATATGCCGTCAAAAAAATACAGAGCCGGCTCTGCAAGAGAGGCGCTGCTTGGAAGTCTTTCCCGTCTGAAGCTGGATCATGCGGATATCTACTGGCTTCATCTTCCGAATAATATCGAAGAGAATATGCATGAATTTGCGGAGCTTATGAAAGAGGGCAGAATAAAAGCGGCAGGCGTGTCGAATTTTGATCTTGAACAGGTCAGGCTTGCGGATAAGATCCTCCGGGAGGACGGCTTTGAACTGTCTGCGGTCCAAAATCATTTCAGCCTTATAAGGCGTGACGCAGAGCAGCAGAGGGTCATAGACTGGTGCGCCGAAAATAACAGGTCGTACTTTTCTTATATGGTTCTGGAGCAGGGCGCATTGAGCGGACGGTATGACGATGAGCATAAATTCCCGATGATCACTCTGAGAGGACTTGCATTTAATGGCAAGCTGAAAAAACTCCGCCCTCTTATTGACTTTCAAAGGGAGCTTGGAAAAAAGTACGGCGTAAATCCTGCGCAGATCGCCGTTTCGTGGGCGATATCAAAGGGTACTGTTCCCATTGTGGGTCTTACAAAGCCTTCGTATGCGGAGGACCTTGCAAAGGGCTGTAAGCTGCGTCTTACAGAGGAGGAGACTGCCCGTCTTGAAGTCCTTGCCGATATGTCCGGCGTTGTGAGCAAGGGAGTGTGGGAGCCTGATGGTATATACCGCAGATGAATATCGAAAGGAACTGATTTTTTGCGAATAGATATAGCAACGCTTTTTCCCGAAATGTGCGAGGCAGTTCTCGGCGAAAGCATTATAGGCAGGGCAAGGCGTGCGGGCAAGATAGAGCTGCACTGCCATCAGATACGGGATTATTCCGAGGACAAGCACCACCGCGTGGACGATTCCCCCTACGGCGGCGGAATGGGTATGGTCATGCAGGCAGAGCCTATATACAGGTGTTTTCTGGGCGTTACGGAGCATTTTGAAAAAAAGCCTCACGTTATCTATATGTCGCCGAAGGGGAAGGTCTTTACGCAGGAAAAGGCGGCGGAGCTTTCCCGTATGGAGAATATTTTTGTGATATGCGGGCATTATGAAGGTGTGGATCAGCGTGTGCTCGACAAAATAGCCGATGAGGAGATATCCATAGGCGACTATGTTCTGACAGGCGGCGAGCTGCCTGCAATGGTCATGTGCGATGCAGTTGCAAGACTTTGTCCGGGAGTTTTGTCCGCTGACGAATGCTTTACGGAGGAAAGCCATTACGCGGGACTTCTAGAATACCCTCATTATACCCGTCCCGAGGTGTGGGAGGGAATGTGCGTTCCGCCCATTTTGCTTACCGGTCATCATAAAAACATCGCTGCATGGAGACATGAGGAGGCTGTGAGGATAACCTCTGAAAGACGTCCGGATATGATGGAAAAGCTTTTAAAATGACACGTTGTTAATTGTATGTTAATATATGTATAAATCAATCAAAAATATAGCGTATTTTATGTACAAATTCTTGTAGATATGCATATAAAACTCTGTTGAATTTTGTACATGACTAATAAAATTAGTAAAAATTAACAAATTAAAATCTCTAAAATTACCCCATATAATTCAAAAAGCAGAAAATTAAGTCAAATTGGCATTTAATCATAATTTGCTGTTGACTAAGTCCGATTTGCAATGTATAATTTAAATATAAGGGTTCTCTATAAACCGGGACACGAGCAAAGCCTCGTCCATTGGTTCGGTCAGA
>CAZDJG010000168.1:0-4814 GCA_964505695.1 uncultured Ruminococcus sp. | reverse complement strand
GGCGCCCCTGCTAAGGGCGTAGGTCGGGAAACCGGCGCGAGGGTTCAAATCCCTCCTTCTGCGCCAGGTAAAGGCTCACGGATACATGATCTGTGAGCCTTTACTTTTTATCGGCACTTTAATGCTATGGCATGAAAATCTCATTCCGGCAGGTTGTTGACTGATCCGGATAAATTCGCAGCAGTGCAAAAAATGTTGCATTTTCCGAAAAGCTGTGTTATAATATCATATGACAAATACTACGGGAACTTCTGAAAGTATCCTTTATGGCAGCTTTTCAGAGAACCCTTTCCGTTATTGATGTAAGGAAAGTTGTTATGCCGGTTATGGAGAAAGAGCTTATTCATATTGAAGGAACGGCGGACACGGTTCTGTTCAGAAATGAGCAGAACGGCTATATAGTCCTTGATCTTGACACGGGCAGCGACTATGTGACCGTTGTAGGTGAACTGGGTGACATTGAGGAGGGCGAGGAGCTGCGTCTTACAGGCAGATATGTAAGCCATCCGAAATTCGGTGCGCAGTTTCGGGCAGAGGCGTGCGAAAGAAAGCTTCCGGCAACGCAGTCCGCTGTTTTGAAATACCTGTCGTCGGGCGTTATCAAGGGGATAGGTCCTACGCTTGCAAAAAGAATGGTTGAAGAGTTCGGCGAAAAAACTCTTGAGATCATTGAAAATTCTCCCGATGAGCTTATAAGGGTCAAGGGAATGTCCGCAAAAAAGGCTGAGGAAATCTCTCAGGAATTTCGCAGGATATTCGGTATACGTGCTCTTATGATTTTCCTGACGGGGTTCGGGATACCTCCCTCGGCAGCGGTCGCTGCATGGAAAAAATGGGGTCAGTTTGCAGTTGAAAGGATCAAGGCAGACCCTTACGTCTTATGCGGACAGGGGATAGATCTCGATTTTTCAAAGGCTGAGGAAATGGCTCAGAAGCTTGAGATTCCCAAGGAAAGTCCGGGACGTGTCCGTGCGGGTATTGTCTATGTGCTTGCACACAATGCATTTAACGGTCACACCTGTCTGCCCGGTGACAGGCTCAAGGAAACTGCGCTCAGGCTGCTTGGCGTTGCCGAGGAGGTCTATGACGATAATCTTGAGGCTGCCTGCGGTGACGGCGAGCTTTGCATATATGACAAGGACGGCAGAAGCTTTGTTTTTCTTGAGGAGTATTTCCGTGCAGAGCAGTATATAAGCTCCCGTCTTTCTGTCATGAACGATTGTTTTAAGGATACGGGGACAGATTATACAAAGCTTATCGATATAGAAGAAAAAACAAAAATAATCACCTATGCCGAAAAGCAGCGGGAGGCAATTTCCCTTGCTTTGTCAAAGGGCTTCCTTATCCTTACGGGAGGACCGGGAACGGGCAAGACGACTACTCTAAAGGCGATAATATCCCTTTACGAGCAAAGAGGCATGAGGGTAATGATAACCGCTCCAACAGGGAGGGCGGCAAAACGCATATCAGATCTTACGGGATATCCCGCAAAGACCATACACCGTCTGCTTGAGGTCATGTTCGATAGTTCCGGGCAGCTCAAATTCAAGCACAACGAACAGGATCCCGTTTCCTGCGATGTTATGATAATAGACGAAATGTCAATGGTGGATACGCTGCTTTTTGAGTCCCTGCTAAGAGCGCTGCGGCTTTCGTGCAGGCTGATAATGGTCGGGGACAGCGATCAGCTCCCTTCGGTAGGAGCAGGCAATATCCTGAAGGATATGATCGACAGCGGCAGGCTTACGGTGGTGGGACTTACAGAAATTTTCCGTCAGGCAAGACAAAGCTGTATCATCACCAATGCACACAGGATAGTAAACGGCAAAGAGCCTGAACTTATGCGAAAGGACAGCGATTTTTTCTTTATGCAGCGGCTTGACGCAGAGGAAGCGGCGGTCACTGTTACAGAGCTTTGCAGCAAGCGTCTGCCTGATGCTTACGGCTTTTCTCCATTTGAAGATATACAGGTGCTTTGTCCCTCACGTAAGGGAATACTCGGTTCGGTTGAGATGAACAAAATGCTCCAGCGCAGACTGAACCCCCCGAAAAAGGAGCTTTCCGAAATAAAAGGAGTGCTTTTTACATTCAGGGACGGTGACAAGGTCATGCAGATCAAAAATAACTACGACATCATCTGGAAAAAGGACGGGGAAAGCGGAACGGGCGTTTTTAACGGCGATATCGGTACAATAGTCAAGGTAAAACGCTCCGAAGGAACTGTGGTGATAGACTTTGAAGGGCGTATAGCCGAGTATTCTTCGGAAATGCTTGAGCAGCTTGAGCTTGCATATGCTATTACCGTGCATAAAAGTCAGGGCAGCGAATTTACGGCGGTGATACTGCCGCTGCTTGGCGGCTTTGAAAAGCTTTACTACAGAAATCTTCTGTATACCGCCGTTACACGTGCAAAAAAGATGCTGATAATTGTCGGTTCAAAGGCTGTAGTTGATAAAATGGTGCATAATGACAGACGGACGCTGAGATATACCTGTCTGCGGCATATGATAGAAAGCGAGCTTGGTTGATATGGAGGCTGAGGGAATAATCTGCGGAGACAGCAGCATAAAAAGCTATCTGCTCGATATTTTCTTCCCGAACCGCTGTCCGTTTTGCGGCAGATTTATCCCGTATGACAGGCTGTGCTGCGAAAAATGCTTTCACGAGGCGCTGTGGGCGGATGACGGCATATGCACAGGCTGCGGAAAGTCGTATATCAAGGGCTGTATGTGCGAAAATGAGCTGCGGTATGATATGTGCTTTACTGCGGCGTATTATGCGGACAGCGTTCGGGAATGTGTCCATAATCTGAAATTTCACGGAAATACAAACGGCGCAGTCATTTTCGGGCGCATAATAAGGGAGAGACTGAAAATCTCCGGTATCATTGACGAGATAGACGCTGCCGTACCCGTTCCCATGACTGTCAGGCAGAAAAGAGAAAGAGGCTATAATCAGGCGGAGCTTATTGCAAAGGCTGCTGTACATGGCAGCGGAATAAGGCTCGAAAGCTCGGCGCTTATACGGAAAAACGTTAAGGTATCTCAGCATCTGCTCTCCGCGGAGGAGCGAAAAAGGGCTGTCACAGAACAGTATTTTGCCGCTGACGGCGTCAGCTTTGAGGGAAAGACCGTGCTGCTTGCCGACGACGTGCTTACCACAGGCTCGACCCTTGACTGCTGCGCAGGTCTTTTAAAGGATAAACTTCATGCAAAAAGGGTCATCTGCGCTGCGGCGGCTACCGTGTAGCAGGTTTTCATAAAGGTGGTTATTTTATTGAACAGTAATATAAGAGTTGCTGCGATCCATGATCTTTCGGGAGTCGGACGCTGCTCGCTTTCGGTCATTCTTCCCACGCTTTCGGCGATGGGGATACAGGTCTGTCCTGTTCCGACGGCTATACTTTCTACTCATACGGGCGGATTCGGGGACGTTGTAATGAGGGATCTTACCGATTATATTTCACCTGCGCTGGAGCATTACAGGCGGCTTGAAATGAGCTTTGACTGTATTTACAGCGGATTTCTCGCTTCCACCGATCAGATAGATCATTGCCTTGAATTTTTTTCAAGTTATCCCAATGCTTTAAAGGTGGTCGATCCGGTCATGGCAGATCACGGAAAGCCGTACAAGACCTGCACACCCGAACTCAGACGCAGAATGAAGGAGCTTGCCGCAGTGGCTGATATTATTACGCCGAACATGACAGAAACGGCTATCCTGCTTGATGAGCAGCCTGATATGATGCCCCGTTCTTCATCGGAAATAAAAAGCCTGCTTGTGAGGCTTTCAAAGCTGGGACCCGAAACTGTAGTGATAACAAGCGTGTTTATGGGCGGCGAATGCTGCAATGCAGGCTACGACAGCAGGCACAACAGGTTCTGGAGAGTGCCCTACGTACAGGTGAATGCAAACTATCCCGGTACGGGAGATGTTTTTGCATCTGTGCTTACGGGAGCTATCCTCAGAGGGGACAGCCTGCCTATAGCTATGAACAGGGCATCGTCGTTTCTGGAGCTTGCAATAAAGACCACATACAGCTACTGTACGGACACAAGAGAGGGAATCATGCTTGAAAGATGTCTTGGTTTTCTTATGGATAACCCCGATCTGTGCGATTATGAACCATTGTAAGGAGGAATACCGTGGCGCCCCTCAACATTGTTCTCGTTGAGCCGCAGATCCCTCAGAACACGGGAAATATCGCACGCACCTGTGCGGTCACGGGAGCGGCTCTCCATCTTATCAGACCTCTCGGCTTTGACACAGACGACAAAAAGCTAAAGCGTGCGGGACTCGATTACTGGGATAAGCTTGATATAAGCTATTATGACAGTATCCGGGAGCTTTTTGAAAAATATCCCGACGGAAAATTTTTCTTTTTTACCACAAAGGGAAAAAAGATACATTCGGAGGCGGTTTATCCCCATAACTGCTTTCTGGTTTTCGGACGGGAGGATGCAGGACTTCCTGAGGAACTTCTTTTTTCACGTCCTGACGACTGCGTAAGGATACCTATGAGAAATACTCTCAGAAGCCTTAATCTGTCAAATTCAGCCGCTGTTGCGGTTTATGAGGTTTTAAGGCAGTGGGGATATCCCGATATGCAGACGGGGGGACAGCTTACAAAATATAAATGGTAGTTTAAATGCTAAAAACCATTTAAACTCAGGATATCTTTGACGAAAATCCGAACCGTTTTCTGCGTCAAAGAACCTTGTCGGGTAATCTCCCACTGCGTGGGAGGTGTCACCGTAGATGACAGAGGGGCTGACCGAAAGAAACAAGCCTGCCTGCGGTTCTTTTCCTTGAAA
>CAZDJG010000167.1:0-4815 GCA_964505695.1 uncultured Ruminococcus sp. | reverse complement strand
CGAACCAATAGAGGATTTGCCGTGAAGGAGGTTTATAGAGGTTCCCTTAAGTAAACACTGATTAAATCCGGTGCGCAGATTGTGTGCCAAGCCGTTGGGCGGGATTTATTCAGCGGTTCCCTTAATAAGTGTTCATCTGACCGCTCTCTGTCTTACAGCTTCGTACATGAAGATGCCTGCGGCAACCGAGGCGTTAAGCGATGTGATCCTTCCGAGCATGGGGAGTCTTACCAGAAAATCGCATTTTTCGCGGATAAGTCTGCCTATGCCGAAGCCTTCCGAGCCTATAACAAGTCCAACAGCGCCCGTAAAGGAGGTTTCGGTGTATTCCTCGCCCGATGCGTCTGTTCCGTATATCCAGATGCCGTTTTTTTTCAGCTCGTCCAGCGCTGCGCCGAGATTTGCCACCCTTGCCACGGGCAGCCAGCTTGCTGCGCCTGCGGATGTCTTGAACACCGTAGCGTTAAGCGATGCGCTTCTGCGCTTGGGAATTATCATCCCGTCGGCTCCCGCAGCCTCGGCGGTACGTATGATCGCGCCGAGATTATGAGGATCCTCTATTTCGTCGCATATGATTATAAACGGTGCAGTGCCCTTTTTCTTTGAAACCGCAAGGATATCCTCAACCGTAACGTATTCGGCGCAGGCACCCGAAGCGATAACACCCTGATGTGATTCGCCCCTGCACATTCTTGTAAGCGTCTGATCGCTTACGTTTTTTATAACGATCCCCCGTTCGCGGGCGATACGGGTTATGGAGGAAATGCTTCCTCCCGCATTTTCGTTTACATAAAGTGTGTCAATGGATTTTCCTGCTTTAAGAGCCTCAGTTACGGGGTTTCGTCCCACAATAAGCCCCGCTGTTTCATCAATGCCGCCGTTATCGCCGGAAAAAGCGTTATCCCTTTCGGTAACAGCCTGTCTGCGGGGTCTGTCAAAGCGGTCCGAACGGCTTTTCGGCTTATCGCAGCCGTTTTTGCCGTATCTGCGCTTATCCTTATCAAAACGCTGCTGCGCCATAATTATCTCCAATCTGCCCGATGGCACAAAAATACCTATATTAATACATTATATAACATCTTAACGCAATTTGCAATAGTTATATATACTAAAAATGCGGCATATTGCCGCCGTTGTTTTTCTTATTTATGACGTTTCCGATACGCTGCCGTAAATGCAGACTTTCCTGATGATCTGCTATAACTCACCGTTTTGCATTGATTTTGCTTTTGGCGATGAATTAATACTAAAAACCGTTTGAACGAAGGATAAGATTTGGCGAAAAGCCGTGCCGGTTTCAAGGAAAAGAACCGCAGGCAGGCTTGGCGCCTGGCAAGGTTCTTTGACGCAGAAAACGGTGCGGATTTTCGTCAAAGATATCCTGAGTTTAAATGGTTTTTAGTATAAGGCGGCTGTTGCAGCAAAGCTGCAACAGCCGCCTTTGTTACTTTTTTACCCTTAGCTGCCAGAATGCGACCGCTCCTGCGGCAGCAACGTTAAGGGAATCAACTCCGTGGGACATGGGTATTTTTACGGTGTAATCACAGGCGGCAACGGTGCTTTCCGAAAGACCGTCCCCTTCTGTTCCGAGAACCAGTGCAAGGCGATCTTCCGCCATAAGTGCAGGGTCGTCTATGCTTACAGAGCTGCCGCTCAGAGCCATTGCAGCCGTTTTAAAGCCGAGAGCTTTAAGCAGTCCTATGCCCTTTTCGGGCCAGTCGGACGGATCTTCGCCTATCCTTGTCCACGGCATCTGCAAGACCGTCCCCATGCTTACCCTTACCGCACGTCTGCACAGCGGGTCGCAGCAGCAGGGAGTTACAAGTACGCAGTCGATGTCAAGAGCCGCTGCCGAACGGAATATTGCTCCCACGTTGGTGGCGTCCATGATATTTTCCAGAACAGCTATCCGTCTTGCGTCTGCGCAGAGCTTTTCCGCAGAGGGCAGCTTCGGACGCTTCATTGCACACAGCACCCCTCTTGTAAGGGTAAAGCCCGCAAGACCTGCAAGCGCTTCTCTCTGCGCCGTGTACACGGGGATATCTCCGCACCGCTCTATGATATGCGCTACCTGACCGTGAATATGTTTCTCCTCGGTGAGCATGGATACGGGCTCATAGCCCATATTCAGCGCAACCTCAATTACCTTCGGGCTTTCCGCAATGAAAATGCCCTTTTCGGGTTCAAGGCGATTTCTTAGCTGCGCCTCGGTGAGCTTTGCGTAAACGTCGGGACCGGGTGCGGAAAAATCGGTTATTTGTGTAATAATTGCCATTTATGCTCCTTATCCGATAATTTCAGGCTCGCATTCAAGCATTATGCCCGTCTGAGCGTAAACTGTTTTTCTTACATGGTCGATAACGTTCATAACGTCCTCAAATGATGCGCTGCCCTTGTTTATCACAAAGCCGCTGTGCTTTTCGCTTACCTGAGCGTCTGCGCATGAATATCCCTTTAAGCCGCACTGCTCTATAAGCAGAGCCGCAAAGGTTCCCTCGGGACGTTTAAAGGTGCTGCCTGCGCTGCGGTATTCGAGAGGCTGCTTTTCCCTGCGTTTTGCGGAAAGTTCCTCCATTTTTTCTTTTATTTCCTCACTGTTTCCCTTTCTGAGCATAAGCCTTGCTTCGGTTATGATGTATCCTCCTGCGCTGAATTTGCTGCGCCGGTAGCCGAAATCAAGCTCCTGTGCGGAAAATTCCATAATCTGTCCGAAGTGATCTGCGGCTCTTACGGATATAACAATATCCTTCATTTCGCCGCCGTAAGCACCTGCATTCATAAAGACCGCTCCGCCTATATTGCCGGGAATGCCGTGTGCAAATTCAAGTCCCGTAAGGCTGTGCCTGTATGCAAAGGCGCTTACTGCGGAAAGACCCGCTCCCGCCTGACAGGTTATGATCCCGTTTTCTTCGGATATATCCGCAATATCCTTTCCCATATGAAGAAAAACCATGTCTATATCCGAATCACTTACAAGGAGGTTAGAGCCTTTTCCAATGACGTAAAACGGAATATCCGCATTTGTCATGAGCTGCGGCAGGACTTTTAAGCATTCTTCGCCGTTTACCTCTATCATAAGAGGACATCTGCCGCCTATGCCGAAGGTGGTATAATCGCTCAGCGGCTGATTTTCCTTTATTGTGCAGCCGAGTTCCTCCGCTTCCTTTTTTATTTTTTCAAGCGTTTGCGTGTTCATATAATCACTCTCCACATATATTATAATCCCGTTTGAGTGCGGAAAATGAAAAAATCATGCAAAAATATCCTTGTTTTTTCTTTTCAGGTGTTCAAGTATATGTTCTCTGTCAAGATTTACAACAAGCTCTTCGGGATAGTCAAATTCCCGCAGAAGCTCTAACGACCTTTGCACCTGACCCACTGCCGTGAAAAAATGAGCGTCGGTGTTTACGATCACGGGAACCTTGTATTTTTTGCACAGTGGGATAATGCTCCTGTAATTTTTTTCGGAGTTTTTCCAGAGCAGGGTACTTTCGTTTATTTCAACAAGCTTGCCGTATTCCTTAAAGGCTTTTATGCCCTTTTCGTAATCAAATACAAATTTAGTATTGGCACAGTGACCGATAACGTCTACGTCGGGATTTGCCGCAAGTCCCAGATATGCGGCGGTATTCTGCTCCTCTGTTCCGGACTTCAGGATATCCGTATGAACGGAGCCGATGATCCAGTCAAGAGCAGCACATTCCCCGTGCGGCAGGTCGATATGCCCCTCGTAGTCGGTAACGCTCGATTCTGCGCCGTATACGATCTTTACCCCGAAAAGCTCACGTGGTATCGCCTTGTGAAGATTGTGAAAGTGCCATATGTGAGGCCCGTCGGTGGAATTCGGGGTATGGTCGGTTATTGCGAGAAATTCAAGCTCTGCGTCACGTGCCGCCTCCGCCATTTCCTTTACCGTTGAGTAGGCGTGGGTAGAAGCTATCGTATGGGTGTGCATATCTGCGATGATCTTCATTGGTTTTTCCTCTTGATTTTATTGCTTTAGTCCGTCTGCCATAAGTCTCTGCACCGTTTCTATCTCACTGATAAATTCGTCGGTACGTTTTACGGAAAGCTCCGTATGAGCATATCCTTTGAATATTTTTATGTATGCCTGCGGAAATCGTTTTTTTCGGCAGCGCTGCGGACTTTTTTGCCAGCATTTCCATCATGACAGTTCCGTGAAAGGTGATTATCCTTGTGCCGTCAAGGGATATTTCGGACATTGTATATCCTCCGATGGAATTTGATGCGGCAATAAGATCCTCGTCCGACATTTTTTTGCAAGGCTCATATAGTGGGGTGCAAGTTCCTCCCCGAAAGCTGATCCAAGCTGCTTCAGATATTTTTCTTTACCGTCCCTTACGCCGTTTTTTTGCCGCAAGCTGCATTTTTTGTTCACAGCAAGCACAGCGGGTTTGCAGCGTAAAAAACTCCGCTGTCAAAAACCAGGTACTCTGCGGTTATGCCCCTGCGGAGGGCTTCAATGGTTACGGCAGCGCCCATAGACATTCCCACAGCCATGTACAGCTCATTACCGTAATTACTGCTGTAATAGCGGTAAATTTTTTCTCCCTCATCACTGACGCAAACAAATTTGTCGGCGCTTTCCGTATCATGTCCGTCAAGCGCAGGAACAATAAGAAAATATTTCTTCTCAAGCAGTCTTATCTCAGGCTTCCGCATCTGCTACGGAATATTCAACCCGTGTACAAGAAGCACCTTGGGAGCGTCTTTATCACCGAATTCGTGAAATGTCATATGGGAACCTCTATAAACCTCCTTCACGGCAAATCCTCTATTGGTTCGATCATCTGC
>CAZDJG010000166.1:0-4857 GCA_964505695.1 uncultured Ruminococcus sp. | reverse complement strand
TCAAACAAGGTTTTTAGAGGTGACCTTATATTTGTTTATACTAAAAACCGTTTGAAAGAAGGATAAGGTTTGCAGAATTTGTCTATAGCACGATTAAATTAGTACAAAAAATTTAAAACCCAATGCAAAATTCTGCCATTGTCAGGCGTATTCATGTAAAAGGAGGGGTGACATGAAGGACACGGATACCCATTCGCAGCTAAAAGCGGATATTGACGAATATTCCGATATGGTGCTCAGAATAGCGGTGCAAAACACAAAAAATTATCACGACGCACAGGATATTACGCAGGAAGCGTTTATACGGCTTATGGATAATTACGGCAGTATCGAAAACAACGCACATAAAAAGGCATGGCTTATAAGAGTAACGCTCAATCTGTGCCGCGACACCACAAGGCGAAGAAGATTTTCAGCCTTTGAACCGACCGATGAACGCCTTTGCTTTGTTGAGGGAGGATTTGAAAATTATGAGCTTATGGATATTATACGCAGACTTCCCGAAAACCAGCGCAATGCGCTTTATCTTCACTTTTTTGAGGGATTTTCCATTGAAGAGATAGCCGAAATAACGGGAAGAAACGCACGGACGGTCGGCTCGGATATCCACAGAGCCAAAAAGAAATTAAAGCTTGAATACGACGAATAGTGTTTTGAAAGGAATGATACCGTGAAAAAAGATGAGCTTATGAAGCTGTACAAAAGCATAGAGGTATCCGACAGCTTTAAGGAAAGAATTTTTTCATCCTGCCTGACAAGAAAAATAAGGCTTGACAGCCGCAAACCCGGCACACCTTACAGAATGATCACCGCAGCGGCAGTATTTGCAGTGATCATAGGCATGGGAACAGCGCTTTCCTTAAAATACAAAGAGCCGATAACGCCCCTTGAGGGTATATCGGAAACTGCGGACAGTATAATTTCTTCCGCAGCCGAAGCCGATAAAAATGAACTTGATGAATACAGGCGTAAAGCGGAGGAACTGCGCCAAAAAGAAGAGGCGCTGATACAGCAGACCATCCAAGCCGATACCGATCCTGCAAAATTTATCTGGCCCTGTCCCACTGTGCCGCATATTACGGACGGCTACGGCGAAAGAAGCCTTGACGGGGAGGACGGCGCAGCCGATTTCCACAAGGGAATAGATATCGCAGCGCCCGACTGCGAGGGAGAGCCTATCGAGGCGTCCGCATCGGGGACTGTTCTCACAGCCTCAGATACAGGCGACGGATACGGCATCTGTGTTGTTATCGACCACGGAAATGATATCACCACTCTTTACGGTCATATGTCAGAGTGCTGTGTAAATGTCGGTGACGAGGTGGAACAGGGTCAGACAATAGGATACATCGGCTCTACAGGTTTTGCATACGGCGCTCAGTGTCATTTTGAGGTGAGGATCGGGTCCGATACGGTCGATCCGATGGAATATGCGGAAATGCCCGACGAAGAAAAGCACTTCCTCCTGTATAATTTCTGATACTAATACTAATTCGCAACCAACCTATAGACAAATCAGCGGCTAGAATAAGCCCACTCGTCGTCAAGCTCCCTTGCAAGGCGGCAAGCCTTGCTGCGGTCGCTTTCCTAGATTGGGCTTATTCTATCTCGCAGCTTTGTCTATAGAACGATTGTGAATTAGTATAACGGTCTTTTTACTGCTTTTTCAATAGACCTCCTCGGAAAATTACGAAGCACTGTCCGGCTTGCCCTTTTGCCGTCATGCTTTGCCTGACGACAAAATTGCTGCGCCATACAGCACTTCTCCAGTTTCCGAGGAGGTCTAACAAATAAAATACTGTCGGTATATCATCATAGTAATATACCGACAGTATTTTTGCTATTTTTCAAATCTTTTTTTCATCTGCTCCGCTTTGAGCTGTCTGGGAAGGAACATTGTAATTCCATCAAGAGTTTTTTCATCGGGAGTGAATATAAGACGAACGTTTCCTGCGCTTTGGTGCTTCAGATCGGCATAATATGCATTTTCATCTGTTCCGTCGGTAACAAGAACGGTAGTAACTCCGTTCTGAGCCTCCGACGTCTCGCTCAGCTTCCCGAAAGCCGTGAAATCCTCGATCTTTGTGCTGAGAAGTCTTTTCCTTTTTCGCTTTCCCGATATCTTGTCTATATCAAGGTCGCCGTTTGTGATAATGTACTCGTATTCGGTATCAAAGCCCGTCATCAGATAATATCCGCCGTAAAAAACAAATCCCACAAGAACAAGATTTACCGGGAATAAAATAAATGTGATGAGAAACACAAGCGCAGCCACCGCCGCTGTGCCGATCCCCGCAAGAACCTTTTTTGCCGTATCGCCGCCGCTCTGTTTTTTCGTCACGAGCTGCTCGGAATAAAAATCGCTGTTCATTGAGTTTAAGATCCTTTCGTTACAAGAAATTTCCCCTTGAATGATATTATATCATATAAAACAAAAAGATTCAAGAAAAAATGCTTGCATTTTCCGAAAAACTTGTGTATAATGATAATATAAATTTAGCTGTACAGCAAACATACCGACCGGACAAAGTAGGCGGTGCTTGGAATACGCTTTTCAGAGAAGGGAAACCGCATATGCGGCTGGAAGTTTCCCAAAGCGGCAGGCGCTGATGAATTTCATCCGCGAGTGGCTGCTCTTAAAGCCCGACGGCAAGTAGGAGCGGACGGAATTGCCCCGTTACGGCAGAGAGGATGCTTGTCCTTATTTATGTACGGGTGGTCCGGGATCGTAAGTCCTGTCCTGTCATAAGCCTTTGCGGGCGTTGACGGGCAGGACTTTTTAATTTATAAGGGAACCTCTATAAACCTCCTTCACGGCAAATCCTCTATTGGTTCGGTCATCTGCTTCGTTATCAGACCTTGTAAGACAGCAAGTATTACTGCGGTCTGATGCCTTGCATCTGACCGAACCAATGGACGAGGCTTTGCTCGTGTCCCGGTTTATAGAGAACCCCATAAGTTAATAGTGATCCGGCGCAGAAAATCTGAACAATAAATCTTGCGTATATGGATTTTAGGTTAAGGATAAAAGCACGAATTGAGGTGTCGGTTACTATAAATCACTATCTGTGCAGCAAAAAAAGAAAGGAATGAACCCTATGAAACAGCAGTTGGAACAGATCCTTGAATCGGCTCAGAAGGAGCTTGCCGAATGCGCCGATCTGAAGGTCATGGAGGAGCTGAGAGTAAAGTTTCTCGGCAAAAAAGGCGAGCTTACCGCAATACTCAAGCAGATGGGCGGACTTTCCGCAGAGGAAAGACCCGTTATCGGTCAGCTTGCAAACAAGGTAAGAGCCGATATCGAGGAAAAGCTTTCTGAAAAAGCAGCGGCTCTCAGGTCGGCGGCTGCCGAAAAGAAGCTGGCGGAGGAAACCATCGACGTTACCCTCCCGGGCAGCGCTCCCGAGATCGGACGTCTGCACCCTCTTACAACCGTGCTTGAGGAGGTCAAGGAAATTTTCCTCGGCATGGGCTTTGACGTTGTGGACGGTCCGGAGGTAGAAACCGATCATTACTGCTTTGAAGCTCTCAATATGCCCAAGCACCACCCTGCAAGGGACACTCAGGACACCTTCTACATCAATGAAAACGTACTTCTGAGAACACAGACATCCAGTGTTCAGATAAGAACAATGGAGCAAAGAAAGCCTCCTATCAGGATCATTTCCCCCGGCAGAGTTTACCGATCCGACGCTGTGGATGCGACACATTCTCCTCTTTTCCATCAGATTGAGGGACTTGTTATCGACAAGGGCGTTACACTTGGCGATCTTTACGGCACTCTTGACCTGCTGATGAAAAAGCTTTACGGCAAGGACGCAAAGATACGTCTGCGTCCTCATCATTTCCCATATACGGAACCCTCCGCAGAGGTCGATCTTGTCTGCTTCAACTGCGGCGGAAAGGGCTGCTCCATGTGCAAGGGCGAGGGCTATGTGGAGCTTCTCGGTTCGGGAATGGTCCACCCCGAGGTCCTCAGAGGCTGCGGTATAGACCCCGAGATCTACAGCGGCTTTGCTTTCGGAATGGGTCTTGAGCGTATAACCATGGGCAGATATCACATCAACGATATGCGGCTGCTTTATGAGAATGATATGAGATTTTTATCGCAGTTCTGATTGACAGAAGCAGGATAATCAGAAGCAAGAGGCAAAAGGATATCTTGGGGGGTATTGCAATGGATATTGCAAAAACCGGTCAGGAATGCGTTTTTGAGATTTACAAAAAGCATTTCAGGCGCAAGCAGCTTTTATGGGACGCACTGAGCATCACATACACGCTTGTGCTTATACCGCTGATAAGGCTTCTGGACGGAACTGATTACAGCACACTATGGAAAATAGTTTCCACAGCAACGAGCGCGGCTTTGATAGTACAGAATTTAAAGCGGAGCAGGGCGATGAAAAGGCAGCTTGAAGCGTTGTCCGAAAATACCGCAGAAAAGATCTCCGCAGAGCTTGAAAGCTGTGAGCAGTTCAGAATTTTTGCTTTTACTTCCGAATATCTATTCTCAAAGGAGGGACTTATCCTCCCTTACTATGAGATAGATGAAGTAATTACCAAAAGCTATGGCATTGATCCCGTGGCAACAAACATTGAATTCATAACAAAAAGCTTCGGAAAATGCATTGTTACTGTCGGATATGGAAATATGAGCAAGGATTTTTACAATACGCTTTCACGGAAATGCCCTTTGACGGTTATCCTCTTTCACATCAACTATCAAAGAGCGGATATGGAGGAATATTTCGATACAATAAAGGCAGGCAGCATAAATGTGATAAGGAAAAAGAAAAGTGTATAGGCAATACCGAACAAAGAACGACTTGTGCCTTTGCACCGAATCTGCTTGCAGAT
>CAZDJG010000165.1:0-4924 GCA_964505695.1 uncultured Ruminococcus sp. | reverse complement strand
ACGTGCTCCGCACATTTTTTCTTTTCAAACCGGTTTCTAGAGGTTCCCATAAGTATAAATACTTAATTACAATTAGTAAATATTATTCATAAAAATACAATTAGTAATTACATTCAGCAATAATTTACCCTATGTATATTTAAAGATAAATATACATAGGGTAATAAGATTATTTATAAAGAGGACCGTAGCAAGCGCAGGCTCTGTAATCGGCGCTTTCTAAATCCGCCGTGCCGTATGCGCTCCAGCAGTGCGGACGGAATATCCTTTCATCGGGAACGTTATGCATGGAAACGGGTATTCTGAGCATCGACGCCAGCGTGATAAGGTCGCCGCCTATATGACCGTAGGTAAGCGCACCGTGATTTGCGCCCCAGTTAGCCATGACCGAGTAAACGTCCTTAAATGCCGCCTTTTTGCCGTCAAGTCTGGGAACGAACCATGTGGTAGGCCATGTCTTGTCGGTGCGCTCGTCAAGAGGCTTATGTATTTCATCGGGAAGAACCGCTGTCCAGCCCTCTGCCAACTGAAGGACGGGACCCAGTCCCTCAATAATATTCACTCTTATCATTGTAACGGGCATTTCCGCCTGCGTTCTGAAATGGGACGAAAATCCGCCGCCTCTGAAATATCCGAGATTTGCCTGACACCAGTCTGTGCCGCCGAGGATATTTTTCTGATCCTCTTCGGTGATATCCCACCACGGCTTCATAACGTTTTCACCCTTTTCGTTTACCGCAAGACCCGTGCCGTCAAGAGCCGCGGCGCCCGAATTTATAAGATGGATAAATCCGTTAGCGGCAATTCCCTCAGGCTTTCTTCCCGTAACTCTTTCCACTGCCTCGGGACTCCAGTAGGTGCGGACGTCCGCAAAAATGGGAGCTGTTCCCGTAAGAAGATTTCCGAAAAGCATTGCAGTGCCGTTAAGACCGTCGTTTTCGGTAGCAAGTATAGACGGACGTTTTTTGCCGTTCCAGTCAAAGCTTGTGTTGAGTATGGATTCGGCAAAATCCGCATTGGGCAGCCAGTCTGTCCACTGCCGCTGACCCTGGAAGCCGCCGAATACCGCATTTCTGCCGTTTGCCTCCTCATGCCAACCCATTTCGTCAAGCTTATTGTTTCCAAGCATGATATCACGGATAATGATCGCCATCTTAACGCAGAACTGCCATTGCTCGTCCTTGCTCATAACATCGGGATTACCCTTATTCGGCTCGGTGTTTATATCCATTCCCTCCGGGCAGTTTTTCCTTGTCCACTCGAGAGCCTTTTCGTATTCGTCACGGTCGAAAATGTTAAGCTTTATCCTGCGGAGGATCTCGGTCATATCCACCCATTCGGGGCGTATTCCCAGATAGTGCTGCATAAAGTCCGCATTGAGATATGAGCCTGCAATGCCCATAGCCACGCCGCCTATTCCCACATAAGCCTTGTTCCTTACAGAGCCGACGGCAATGGCGCATTTTGCAAACCTGAGTATCTTTTCCTTTACGTCCTCCGGTATGGAGGTATCGTCGGCGTCCTGAACATCTCTGCCGTAAATGGCAAAGGCGGGCAGACCCTTCTGCGCATGAGCCGCCATAATAGCCGCAAGATATACCGCGCCGGGACGCTCCGTGCCGTTAAAGCCCCAGACAGCCTTTATTGTAAGCGGATCGGTGTCCATAGTTTCCATGCCGTAGCACCAGCAGGGTGTAACGGAAAGAGTTGCGCAGATGTTCTGAGTGCTGAAATACTGCGCTGTCCTGAACGCCTCCGCGCCTCCGCCTACAGTACACGGACCTATCACACATTCAGCGGGGGTTCCGTCGGGATAGCGCAGATTTTCCTCGATAAGAGCCTTTGCCGCCTTTGCCATATTCATTGTCTGGACCTCAAGGGATTCTCTTATCCCGAATTGTCTGCCGTCGATAATGGGACGTATGCCGATCTTTGGATTCATATATGTTCTTCCTTTCATAATAAAATAAGTGACAGTATTCCGCTGAAATAATTATAGCATATTGTCACATAAAATTCAAGCATTATCGTTAGAATTTATTCATTTTTTACAAACCGCAAAAAATCCTTTTCTGACCCGTTTACTGTCAAATCCGGTCATGTTTACCTCATCGGCTATTTTAGCGATTTCGTCTTTGAACCGGCTGCCGAATATCCATACCGTCTGCTGCCATGGGTGTCCCAGCCAGCCAAAACGAAAGTCCTTTGCAATGAAGAAGTAATAATCTCCGTCGGGGGAAAAATCCGGAAAATAAACATTAGGGAACCTCTATAAACCTCCTTCACGGCAAATCCTCTATTGGTTCGGTCATCTGCTTCGTTATCAGACCTTGTAAGACAGCAAGTATTACTGCGGTCTGATGCCTTGCATCTGACCGAACCAATGGACGAGGCTTTGCTCGTGTCCCGGTTTATAGAGAACCCCATTATATCCTCCGCCGTGATATCCTTTGTCATTAATATAAAAATTTCGCATGGTTTCGGGATTTCTCGGGTCAAAGAGCAGCGAAGAATGCTGCCGGTCCGGCGCATAAACCGATTCGTCCTTAACGGTAACATTTATAACAGCCTGCACCGCAAGCTCATTAAGCCTGTTTATATCATCTTCCGTCATTTTGCCGACATCGTAAACGTCGGCATCAAAGGGAAGATGCCTGAATGTTCTTGACGGCGAGCTGTAAGACGGATCAAGGCAATACCGAGCAAAGAGCGACTTGCGTCTTTGCACCGAATCTGCTTGCGGATTTTTCGTCATCTTACACAAAAAATCCTTGACAGGCGCTGTCCGCAGACTACCCAGCCTGCCTGCGAATTTTTCGTGCAACCTGACGAAAAATCTGACTGCGCATCTTCAGCGCAATCTTTATTCGATATTGCCTTAAAATTCAGTTCTTTTAATCTGTCCCAAACGAATTTATTCTCGGCTTCATTCAGCAGTATTCCGTGAGCGTCACTTTCCGAGTATATTTTCATATCTTTCATAAGCCTTTTCCCACTCCTCTGCGTTTTCGGGAAGATAGGTCTTTATGTTCTCCGAACGGGAAATTATTTCTCTTGCCGCACAGATATCCGCTATATCTCCGAGAGAAATAAACTGAATGGCGGCGTTTCCGTAGGCAGTCGCCTCGACAGGTCCTGCGCTTACGGGGCAGCCGCAGGCGCAGGCGGCAAGACTGCACAAAAAAGTGTCCTTTATTCCTCCGCCCACCATATATATCTTTTCATATTTTTTATTTGTACATTCGGATATTTCCGAAAGCGACTGCCTGTATTTCATTGCAAGGCTCTCGTATATGCATCTGAGGACTTCCCCCAGAGATTTTGGCACGTATTGTTCCGTGCGTCGGCAAAACTCCCTTACTCTTTCGGGGATATTTCCGGGAGGAACAAATTCGGGAGCGGATGGATCGATAAAGCACATAAACGGCTTTGCTTCTCTCGCAAGCTCCTCAAGCTGCGCAAAGGAATAGTTCTGTCCCTGTGCGGCGAGGAAACGTTTTGTTTCCTGAATGAACCACAGTCCGATAATGTTCTTGAGAAACGTTGTTTTTCCTCCGAAACCCGTTTCGTTGGTGATATTGAATTTACGTGACCGGGGATTTATTACGGGGCAGTCGGTTTCAGTGCCGAAAAGCGACCATGTTCCGCAGGAAATAAAAATAAAATCCTTTTCCTTTGCGGGAACGGCGGCGCAGGCGCACTGAGTATCGTGACCGCATACGGCGGTAACGGCGCAGGAGGGAACGCACAGCTCCGAACAGATATCCTCTGAAAGCCTGCCCGTCTGTGTACCCGAGGAGATCACTTCGGGGAAGATATCCGCAGGCAGTCCGAGGGCGTTTATTATTCTTTCCGACCAGCCTTTAGTTCCGGCGTCAAGCAGTCCCGTTGTGGAGGCGATGGACATTTCAGCTTTCATTTCCCCGGTAAGCATATAGGACAGCAGGTCGGGAATGAGCAGTATTTTCTGTGCCGCACCGAGCAGACCCTCACGGCTGAGCTTCAGGGAAAATAACTGAAAGACGGTGTTTATTTCCATTATTTCAATTCCCGTAATATTGTAAAGCTCATCGGGAGATATTTTTTCAAAGGCGGCGGTAAGTATGCCGTTTGTGCGCCTGTCACGGTAGCATACGGGATTTTCAAGAAGCGCTTTTGAGCCTATAATGCCAAAATCCACTCCCCATGTGTCTATTCCGATGCTTTTAAAGCCGCCCTCTGCGTTTGCCTTTATGATGCCCTGCTTTATTTCATGAAAAAGCCTGAGTATATCCCAGTAAAAGGTTTTCATTACCATAACGGGGTCGTTTGAAAACCTGTGTACCTCCTTCATGGAAATGATCCCGTTTTCAAGGCTGCAAAGCATGGCTCTGCCGCTTGACGCTCCCAGGTCAAAAACAAGTACGCTGTTCATCACCTGACCACGCCCTTTTTCAAAATGATATTTGCGTAGATAGCCTCCTCGCCCGTTGCGACAACGGCGTATGCGCTTTTGGCACGTTCATAGAAAGCAAACCGCTCTATCATTTCGATCTTGCAGTTCTGCGGCTCGTAGGTGTTTATAATATCACGGTAATTATCCCATATTGAAGGTACTACAGGGTCGCCCGGAACGACCTCCATAAGCATTACGGGCTTTTCGGTGTACGTATCGAGAGGGAAAAGCTGCATAATGGCGTCAAGCAGCTCGCATACTCCGTGACCGTCGCAGCGGACAACTCTTTTTCCTATGGCTTCCGACGGGAAATTTCCGTCTGCAAGCACTATCTCGTCGCCGTGACCCATTTCCATAAGAACCTTTACAAGCTCGGGTGACAGGATTTTCGGTATGTTTTTGAGCATTTTATATCGTCCTTTCTTTTTTTATTGCCTTAAGGCAATACCGAACAAAGAGCGACTTGCGTCTTTGCACCGAATCTGCTTG
>CAZDJG010000164.1:0-4937 GCA_964505695.1 uncultured Ruminococcus sp. | reverse complement strand
CAGGGTGATGCAAGACTCTTCGTTGCAATGCCCAGCCGCAAGGACGAGAACGGTGTGTTCAGAGATATCGTTCACCCCATTTCACCCGACGCAAGACAATCCATTGAGAGCCAGATCCTCGATGCTTACACCCGCCACATTGAAATGATGCAGGCTGAGGCTGAAGCCGAAGAAGCAGGACTGCTTTAATAAAAAGGTCAGACCTTTTAAAAGGCAGGGAACGGGAGCTTTTTCCTGTCCCCTGCCTTTTTGTGTATCTGCTGTGTCTTACCGAATTTTATTTTCCGCTGTCAAGAATAAGCTTTGTTTTTAAGATCGCAGTCTGGGTCTTTCCGTCAGGTATCTCCCCGTCCATGACCATGTGTACGGCCTCGTCAAAGGGTATCTCCATGACATCGAGAAATTCTCCCTCGTCGGTATGAGCCTTTATGAAGCTTAGATCCCTTGCAAGATACATATGGATCTTTTCGGTAAGATATGCCACAGAAGGATAGCATACGCCGAGATAATCGAACCTTCCGCACCTTGCACCGGTTTCCTCCTCAAGCTCCCTGAGGGCTGCGCTGCGGTGATCCTCACCCACCTCCAGCTTTCCTGCGGGAATCTCAATAAGCGGCTCGCCGAAAGCATATCTGAACTGCCTTACCATGATAACCTTGTTTTCGGGCGTAAGCGGTACAACGCACACTCCCCCCGAATGTATAACAAGCTCTCTTGCGGCTACAGTGCCGTCCTCAAGCTCAGCTTTATCCTTTCTCACGGTAATGATACGCCCCTCGAAAACGACTTCCTTTTCGAGGGTCTTTTCACTCAGATGCAACCTAAAGCTCCCCCTTCAGTAAAAATTAGGGATTTGCGGAGATCCCCTATTACATTATTATTCCACATTATACCACATTCTGCCCAATTTAACAAGACAAATTTCAGAAATTTTTTTATTATTTTCTTACAGTACTCCTTGTTTTTTATAAGGAAAGATATTATAATAGTATTGTATGCACTTATTTGTGCAAAACATATATCAAGGGAACCGCTGAATAAATCCCACCTAACGGTTTGACACGCAGCTTGCCTGCGCAATCTGCACACCGGATTTAATCAGTACTGCCCAAGAAATCGGAGAATAATATGGAAGAAAATATGAACAATCTGCCTGATCTCCCCGAACAGACGGAAAACGGCATGGAAATACAGAAAATAAACGTAAGCATTATTGACGGAGGCCGTGACGGTTCGGAAATAAAGGAGCCAAAAAAGCCGAACAGGCTTCTTAGTTTCATAAAAAGCAAGCGCAGCTATATCTTCGCCTTTTTTATCCCTGCCGTTATCCTGTTCGGAGCGTATGCCGCTTTCGGAGTACACCCTTTCGGGGATATGTCTGTGCTGGTGCTTGATCTTAACGGACAGTACGTTTACTATTTCGAGCATTTAAGGGATATCCTCCACGGCAGCGGAAGTCCCTTTATCTCATGGAGCAGAAATCTTACAGGCGAGCTTATGGGAATATTTGCGTATTATCTGGCAAGCCCCTTTACGCTCATACCCATGCTGCTGCCTAGGACGTTTATGACCGAATCCCTGCTTATAATGCAGCTTTGCAAGGTAGGCTCAGCCTCGGTGACATTCAACTTCTATCTCAGGCATTCACAGGGCTGCAAAAGCTCCACCGCTATGCTTTTCGGCTTTCTTTATTCACTGATGGGTTATATGGTCGTTCAGCTTATGAACCCCATGTGGCTAGACGGACTGATATATCTCCCCCTTATAATATACGGTATCGAAAAGATCATAGACGACGGGGAATGGCTCAGGTTTATAATACCGCTTGCACTTATGTATATGGCGCATTTCTATATCGGCTGGATGATAACCTTTTTCTCGGTCATCTATTTTGTGTACTACTACTTCGCAGGCAAGAAAAATTACGTGCATTCGGTAAAGTCGTTTTTCTTGTCGGGAATAAAATTCGCAGCCGGCGGAGTTATTGCCGCCGCAAGCGCAGCATGGGTGCTTATTCCGCTCTACTATTCCCTGAAGCTGGGAAAATTTGACTTTTCCACCCCGAATTATGAGCTTAAAACCCAGTTTGATTTCCTTGATTTCTTTAAAAATCTCCTGCCGAATGTTTACGACACCTGCCGCCCCGAGGGTTCACCGGTCGTATACTGCGGCGTTCTTACGGTAATACTTATCCCGTTGTTTTTCCTTAACGAAAAAATACGCTTTCGCCAGAAAATAGGACTCGGCGCGGTTCTCATGAGCGTTTTGCTGTCAATGTATCTGTCCACCGCCGATCTTGCATGGCACGGCTTTCAGGTTCCGAACTGGCTGCCATACCGCTACAGCTTCACATTCAGCTTTATTCTGCTTGTAATGGCTGCCATGACATTTGAACGTCTGAGCGGCGTTACCTTAAAGGATATAGGCGTAATCTGCGTCGGACTGTGCATATATGCCTTTTATGTGGGCAAACAGGATTTTGACGGGGTATCGCTTCTGCTTTCGGTATGGTATACGGTAGTGTTCACGGTCATCTACTGTATTATTCTGCGCTTTATAAAGCTTTCCGACAGAGGAGTAAGAGCCGTTCTCACCTTTGTCACGGGCATTTTTATTCTTGGAGAGCTTTTCGGCACCTCTCTTGCAACATTGGAGGCTATAAACAAAGACGTTGTCTACTCTAAATACTCATCCTACAACAGATATATCACCCTCGGACGGGACACAGTAAAGAAGATACTTCAAAAGGACAGCTTTGACGACGGAGTTTACAGGATCGAGAAAAACTACCACCGTACCGTAAACGACGCAATGGCATTCGGCAGCTACGGAATATCTCACTCAAGCTCCACCCTCAATTCAGCGCCTATACAGTTTCTCAGAAAGCTGGGATTTTCCTACGGCGGACACTATATCAAATACAAAGGCTCGACCTACGTGAGCGACGCAATTCTCGGAATAAAATACGTTATGGAAAAAGCAGACACGGAAGATGGTGAAATACCCGAAAACAAGCATTACGACAAGCTTCTGCTCGTAAACGAGGACGAAAAGGACACATGGGCAGTCTATGAAAATCCCTACGCCCTGCCTGTGGCATTCATGGCGGACAGCTCCGTCCTCGATGTTGCGCTTGAAAATGACAATCCCTTTGCAAATCAGAATAATCTGCTCAGCCATCTTGTCGGCAATGAATACACCGACTATTTCAGGCAGATATCCGTGGAAAGGACGCTTCCCGAAAATGCAAAGCAGTCAAGCTACGGAGCGCATATCAAGTACACCCCCATCAATGAGGGAGAAAATTCTCATATTGAGTATATAATCGAGGCGCCCACCGAGGATATGATATATATGTATCTCCCCTCAAGCTATGAGCGCAGAGTGAACCTGTGGCTAAACAAGGATTTCCTTGACTACTATTTTGAAGGCGGAAATATGGTCATACAAACGCTGGGCAGGTTTGAAAAGGGCGAAGAGATATCTCTTATCGTCACCATCACCGATGACAAAAAAGAGGTACTGTTCAAGGATAAGCTTTTCTATTACCTTGACGAGGAAAAATTTTCCGAGGCTGTTGAAAAGCTCAGGGAACACCCGCTTAATATCACAAGCTTCAGCGAGGATCATATCAAGGGAGAAATAACCGCCGAAAAGGACGGAGTGATGTTTACCTCCATAAGCTGGGAGCCCGGCTGGACGGTAAAGGTAGACGGTGAAAAGGTAGAGCCTGTAAAGGTATGCGACGCACTTATCGGAGTTGAGCTTACCGCAGGAACTCACACAATTGAAATGTCCTTCTTCCCCGAAGGGCTTACTGTGGGAATTATCGTTACCCTATGCGGAATAATTGCAATCATAATCATCGCAGTAACAGCTAAAAGAAACGATAAAATTCTTCTCGATCGTCTTAACGGATAAAATTTATGAGCAGAAGCTATAAGAGATATGCAGTCACCAAGGATAAAAACAGCAAATTCGGAAAAGGAATGTCCTCAAAAGCCGTAAGGCGAAGCAGTGAACAGGCAAACGGCAGCGCATAAAAAACGTTACTGTTCATGGAATATATTTACCGTATTTTTGAAGGTACCTTTGAAAGCTGCCTTGAAAAATGGAAAAACACTCCCTTTCTGCAAAAGCATTTCCCCCATGGAAATCAGCCTACAGGTATTGGCTTAAATGCTATAAAAACAAATGAGGTTTAAGGTATGGTCAATATGCCAACAGCACTTATAACAGGAGCATCGAGAGGCATCGGCAGAGCCTGTGCAATTGCCTTTCGGAAAGCGGGATATGAAGTAGCCGCAATTTACAATAAAAGCGAGGAAGCGGCGCTGACGCTGAAAAATGAAACAGGCTGCGAAATTTTTCGATGCGATATTTCCCGATATAGCGAGACGCATGAAACAGCCGAAGCCGTTTTCAAGCGGTTCGGCAGGATCGATGTGCTTATAAACAACGCAGGAATTGCCGAACAGGCGCTTTTTTCCGACATAACCGAAGAAATGTGGGACAATATGTTCGCAGTCAACGTTAAAGGCGTTTACAGCATTACCCATGCCGTACTCCCGCATATGATACACGAAAAGAGAGGGAGAATAATCAATATCTCCTCTATGTGGGGGCAGGTCGGCGCATCCTGCGAAGTACACTATTCGGCAGCAAAGGCGGCGGTAATAGGCTTTACAAAAGCCCTCGCAAAGGAAACAGGTCCTTCGGGAATAACGGTAAACTGCATAGCTCCGGGTGTGATCGACACGGATATGAATAAAGTTCACGACAGCGAAACAATAAGCTGCCTTACCGGTGAAACTCCCCTGAACCGTCTGGGAACTCCCGAGGATATTGCCGGTACGGCACTGTTTCTTGCGGGAGAGGGCGCAGGCTTTATAACGGGACAGGTAATAGGCGTAAACGGCGGATTTATTATATGAGGA
>CAZDJG010000163.1:0-5001 GCA_964505695.1 uncultured Ruminococcus sp. | reverse complement strand
CCGACGCACTCCACCCATTTTCTCTTTTCAAACCGGTTTCTAGAGGTTCCCTATAAAAAATTAAGGTAATTGACAAATCAACATATTATATGTATAATATATAATAACGGAGCATAGCTCCATTAAAAAATTTATGGAGGAATCTTTATGAAAAACGGCAAGGTGAAAAGAATATCGTCGCTGTGTGCAGCGGCAGCGCTCACCCTTACCATGGCAGGGAATTGCTTTGCAGGTGAATGGAAGGACACGGATGACGGGAAAATGTATCTTGACGACAGCGGAAAGGCTGTTACGGGTATGGAGGAGATAGACGGCGAAACCTATTATTTCTCCTCTGAGGGCATTATGAAAACGGGGTGGCTCAAAACAAAATCCGGCAAGAAATATTATTTCGGCAGCGATGGAGTAATGAAAACAGGCTGGCTCAAAGCAAAATCGGGTAAGTATTATTTTGGCAAAAACGGTGCGGCAGTTACGGGCGTAACAAAGATAGGCGGCTATTACTATCAGTTTGACGAGAATGGAATAATGCTCACGGGCTGGCAGGAGGACGAGGACGGTAACGAGTATTACTACAGCGCAAACGGAAAAAGAGCGGTAAACAAGACAGTTACCATTGATGGCAAGAGTGTTAAGTTTGACAGAAACGGAGAGGTCGTTGTCAATAAAGCAAAATCTGAGGAAGACAAAGAGGAAACGGAAACGGCTACCAAGGAAGAAATATATCCTACCGAGATCACCGTCATTGCGGATGAGATCCCTGTCGCACTTCATTCCGACACATATATAACTTTCAGCTTCAAGCCTCTTAACACCACATATAAGGAGGTCACATACAAAAGCTCCGATACAAAAATTGTATCCATTGACAAAAACGGAAAAATGACCGCAAAAAAAGCCGGAAGCTGCTATATAACCATTACTTCCAAGCATGATAAAAATGTTTATATCAAGGTAAAGGTAACTGTTACCTGATAAAAAAGGAACTGCCGCAGAAAATAACCTTCTGCGGCAGTTTTTTCATTAGGGAACCTCTATAAACCTCCTTCACGGCAAATCCTCTATTGGTTCGGTCATCTGCTTCGTTATCAGACCTTGTAAGACAGCAAGTATTACTGCGGTCTGATGCCTTGCATCTGACCGAACCAATGGACGAGGCTTTGCTCGTGTCCCGGTTTATAGAGAACCCCATTATACATATTTGTCCATCATCATAAGTCTTGCAGTGATCATTTTGCTTTCGGACAGCAGCTTTGTAAGGATATCCGCAGCGATCTGATAATCCTTTGCTGCTTTGAAAACATCTTCTGCCGAAGCTCCGTTTCCGAATCTGGCTTTCAGAGCACAGGCGATAAGCTCTTTTGCCGGTTCCGCTCCGCAATCCTCTGTAAGGATACGTCCAAGCTCCTCGTTTTTTTCTTCAATGCCCGCCATTCGGCTCAGACGTTCAAGGAGACGGTAAATTTCCGCTGCTGCCTTCTGAGGGTGATTTCTGATAAGTGCCTTTCTGCGGCTGTACTCCGCTTTTCTCATCAGGAAATATACCCCTGCCGCCGCAGCAATGCAGATGATCACGGTCAGCACCGGCTTTATTTCCTTGGGCATCGCTTTTTTGCTGTCGCCGGTGTCTTCCGTATGAGTATCGGGGAGGTCGGAAACAGGCGGAGTATCTATTCCCAAACCGTTTTCGTCATATTCGCTTTCAATGCTGCCATCGCCTGTCTGCTCTGTGCCCGGAACGTCGGTATTTCCTCCGTTTCCGTCCCCGTTATCTCCCGTACCCCTTGAGATATCGTTGTTTTCGCCGCCCGAACCGGCATTTGAGCTGTTTTCCGCATTGCCGGGGCTTTCACTTTCTGCTGTAGGTCTTATGTCAGAAGCGTCTGCGGTCGAAGCTGTAACGGTAACCTCAGATTCGTATGCTGTTTCCGTGCCGTTTTCAGCCTGAGAAATCTCCTCCTCCGATACTCCCGAAAACGAGACATCCTCAGCGGCGGTAAGGTCAGGATATTCCGTAAATACAGGCGGTTCCGTGGTTACGGAGGTTATTTCGGATACGTTTACGCTGTCAGTGTAATCCTCTGTGTCCGGGGAAAAGACCATGTTTCCGTAGCCGGGAGTTGCCTCAAATATCAGCCAGCCGAAGCCGTCAGCATATATTTCCGCCCATGCGTGGGCACGGCTGTCGGGAACGCTTACTGTAGTGTACCGTCCTTCGGAGGGGAACATGGCGATGTCGCTGCTTTTGATGACAAATCCTTCGCAGTACCGTGCGGGGATGCCCATATATCTGCAAAGGAGTACGGCGGCTGAGGCAAAATGAGTGCAGCTTCCTTTTTTATTGCTTGTCATAAACCACTGGGCAAAATCCGAGCCAAAGGGCTTTTTTCCCGGTTCAAGGGTGTATTCATATTCCGAACCGAGCTTTTTCCTGATATATTCCAGAACTTCCCATTTGCTTGAGCCGTCAAAATCCGCGAAGAAGTCCTCGGCGGCGGTAAAGGTTTCGGGAACGCCGAGACAGCTTGAATATGCGTATGCCCTCATCTTTGCCTCGTCTGACGCCATTGTTTCCGGGAGGTTTATTTCGGAGATACCGTTGATAATATTCCTGCCGTTTTCGTAGGCGGCAAGGCTCTGGGGGAAGTAAACACCGTATCTTCTGCGTATTCCGTCAGTTTCCAGCAGTCCGGCACCGAACTGAGGATAATATTTCGTCGTGTCAGTCCTGTCCGAGCTTCTTATGATAACATCGGCTACTTCAAGGTTTTCAAGTCCTTCAGTATATCTCAATGCTCTTCCCGTAAAAAATTCGGGCGAGGTAAGCTTTGTTTCAAGCTGCGGCAGCGGAGGCCCCGCCAACCATCTCGATCCCGTGTAATTTACAGCGGTAAAACCTTTAAGATACAGCTCCTGCGAGTCTGAGGGGAGAGTGACCTCAAGAACGTTTTCACCCGTAAACTTAACGCTTCCGGTGTTTCCGAGCCTGCCGTCGTGGATTATTTCCTTTGTTTTTACGGGGATAAGAGCTTCATGGATATCCTCGGCAAACTTTTCCCATGTAAAGCTTTTCATATAAAGGGTAAATCCGTCCCTTAGCTCATCGGCTTTATCGGGTCGGGAATATCCTGACGCATTCATATAAATGCACGCTGCCGAAAAGCAAAGCAGCATTGTCAGCGCTGCCGCCGCCGCGTTCTGGGCGGCAGTCTTTGTAAATAATTTTTCCGCCGACGGGTCTGCAAACGCTCCGAACACGGTCAGCTCCGCAGCCGTTATGCTGCAGACCGATGAGATGAACAAGGCGAATGCCGCATAGTCGGGTACAAGACCGAAGTACAGCGTTATTTCCGTAAGGGGAACGGTCGCCAGCAGGAAAAGCAGGATGTTTGGCTTTTTTACCGTCCGGCAGGCAAGCAGGCTTATTATGACAGAGGTAAATCCCATTGCCGTGTCAATGCATTTTTGCCGTATTTCCTCAAAATCCTCGCCTGCTGCAAAGGGCGGAGCTTCTGCATATTTTGTGTAAAGTCCTCCGAGAAAATCGTTGACTGCAAGCATATAGCCTGCCGAGAGCTTTTCAAGGTTAATAAGTCCATACAGGAGTATCAGCACTCCCAATGAAAGCAGGATCGTCCGGGATATAAGCGGCTTTTTCTCATGGAGAGCAAAAACCGCCGAAAATACCGCCCAGCCGATGAGCGCAGGTATCACAGCCGCAGCATAAGAGATATGCAGCAGCTTTTCGGATGCGGTTGTAAAGGACAGCACCGTCCCCATTATTCCCGCAAGGGCGATAAGACTCAGCATTATCCTGTAAACGGGGCGCACCTTTGAAACGCAAACGTGCATACCTATCGATACCGGAACGGGAAGGACCGGCTTTTTCTTTTTGAAAGGGAACATTATTCAGTCTCCTTTCCGATCCTGCAGACGATAAATCCTTCCGTTCCCGGCGACCCCTCAAAGCAGCTTTCGCACAAGGCTCTTGCAATGGGAAAATAAGCGGAGTCGTCAAAATATTTCGCTGCAAGGATATTGCCGCTATATACTCCGCCGCAGGAGCTGTCCGGAGAAACGGCTGCATACACGTCTGCACCCCCTGCGTTCATATAATAGGCGCAGCTCATTATTTTCTGAAGTATTTCGTCGCGTTCCGTCAGCGTTATATGCCTTTCTGCGGACAGATCGGCAGTAAGGAGGTATTTTCCGCAGTTTGTCCCTCCGAGGATCTTTACGATATCCGAGTCAAACCGTGCACTCAGCTTAAAGTGGATAAGGGAAAGCCTGTCCCCCGGGGCGAACTCCCTGAACCCGCACACATCTCCGGGATCTGTGCAGTCGGTGCGGTCGGCGCTTTCCCTGGCAGTATCCTCCGAACCAATTGCAAGATACTTCTTAGCAAGCTCCGCAAAGCGTTCGGATATTTTCGGAACGATGTGTATCCGTGCTTTAAGCTTGTTTTTGCATATTTTAACGGAAAAAAGACCCATAAGGTCGCTTATTTTCACGTATTCCACCGTGATCTCCGCAGCGCCGCAATGCTCTGCGCCCACGTTTACCGTAACCGTTTCGCTGCGCAGCGAGGGAACGGGCAGGGAGGCAATGCTGCTGTTTTCTTCACCTGTGGGAAGAAAACGGGTGTGTATTTTTATCTTTACGTTTGAAAGGGGGAATACCGAACGGTTTGAAAGCTGTATTCCCAGCTCGCTGTCACAGTCCTTGAAAACAGTTATATCCTCTGAAATAAGACCGCACTTGAAAAAGGCGGCGCTTATTGCAAGCTGCAGCAGCATGGCAAAAGGAAATATCAGCAGCGTTAAAAAGGTGAGAAAAGAAAGGTCATCCCTGTACAGCGGCCAGAAAACGGCAGAGGCGGCAAGGAGGATAAGATAGACAAGCTTTATCATTGCAGCAGCTCCTGTTTGAAATGAAGATCGTGTTGTATATAGGCAATACCGAACAAAGAACGACTTGCGCCTTTGCACCGAATCTGCTTGC
>CAZDJG010000162.1:0-5002 GCA_964505695.1 uncultured Ruminococcus sp. | reverse complement strand
TATCGGGCTTGTACCTCATAAGTATCCGGACAGCCTTTGCGCAGGTTTCAGGCTCATCGCCGAAAAGCTGAAGGGCATAGGGACGTTCCCTGTCGTCTACGGTGCAAAGCTCGGCAGTTTTGCGGTCGCTGTAGCAAAGCCCCTTTGCCGATATCATTTCCGAAACCGCATATGCTGCTCCGTGCTCCTTGCATACAAGGCGGTATGCTCTGTCCGCAACCGACGCCATGGGCGCAAGAGCGGCGGTCTGTTTTATTTCAACATTTCCAATTTTAATTGTTTTTATTTTCATATTACCGTATTTCTGTTGAATTTATTATATCTCCGTTAAATTTGCGGCTGCCGCTGCTATATCTCCGTTAAATTTGCGGCAAGGTATGCCTTTGCGATATGAGTTTCCTTTCCGTCCGCAAGCCTTATGATATGCCTGCCGTTTGAAACAAGGATACTGCCGCCGCTGCAAACCGAATAGTCGAGAACTCCCTTGTACAGCACCGTTTCCACGCCGTCCGCCTCACGCTTTACAAGCACCCTGCTGTGTGGCATGATACCCGAAAGGTCGTCGTCTTTAAGCTCAGCCGCCTTAGCAAGCTCCCTTGCGTTTATTACGTTTCCGTCGATGATAATATCCTTTGCGGAACGCCTTTTGCTTCTCTGTGAGCCGGGTTCGCCCGTATCTCCGCTTTTAAGGGGTTCTCCGCCCCATATTGTACACATGAAATTGAGCCAGCCGAAAAGACCCTTTAACAGCCTTACGGGAAAAAGCAGGATATCGGTGAATTTTATGCCGCTGTCCCCTTTTTCCCCGCCGTAGGGCTGACGTATATAATAGAGATTTCCGTATTCATCGTCTTTTATTTTCATGTAATCGAAGCTCGGGTCTGAGAGAAATTCCTCCATTTCCCTTGTCCGCACATTAAGATAAGCGCCGCTTTTGGGTGAAACTGCGCTTACAGCCCCGTATTCGTTTCTTGCAAAGCCTGCTGTGGAAAAATAAATGCGGTCGGGATAAAAGCGGCTCCATGAGGGGTCTTCCTCCGTGGTGTCGCCGTCGGTATATTCCTCATATGCGGAGGAGGGCGGCTCCATTACCGCAATGTGCGTTGAGGCGGCGGCGCCTATGCTTATGGCAAGCCTGCCGCCGTAATAATCAAATTTGCCCAGTGCAATATCGTTTCCCGAAATAATAAGACCCTCGGTCATATCCGTGCGGTCTGTGCTGCGTGTGTACAGGGACGAGGATTCGTCAAGACGGGCGCCGTAAATAAGCTCTCCGTCCTTCATGCATATCCCGGTTATCTTTGCGGGTATCTCCGTGCTTTCCGCTCTCTGAGCCGCACCTGTAAACATTGCGCCCTGTCCCGTGGTTTTCCACTCGCTGCGCCTTCTGATGCTGTCGAGAGTTTCCTTGTATTTGATTATCCTGCCGCAGGGAATTTCGGTCTTGACAGAGTTTTCCAGCATATATATTTTATTTTCCGAGGTGTAGACAATACTCATTTTGCTTTGTTCCTTTCTGTCAGCTTGATTTCGGGCAGATAACGAACGAGGCGGCGGCCCAGCCTCCCGATTCCCTCAGCTCGGTGCGCTTAAAGCCCGCAGCTTCCATAGCCTCCATGACTTCTTTGCACCGTTCGGTGATTATTCCCGAAATTATTACTGTTCCCATCGGCACAAGAAACTCACGGAAAAGGGGAGACATTGCAATAAGTACGTCTGCAACTATATTTGCGGTTATCAGGTCATATCCGCCGCCGATCCTTCTGCGCAGCTCCTCATCGCCGATGATATTTCCCGTATATGCGATGTATTTTTCGGCAGGGATATGATTTTTTACGGCATTTTCCTTTGCTGTTTTTACGCTTGACATATCTATGTCCACAGCGCAGGCGCTGCCTGCTCCGAGAAGTACCGCCGCAATGGAAAGAATGCCGCTGCCGCAGCCGATATCGAGAACTCTGTCGTTTTCGCTGAGGCTCTGTTCAAGCAGCTCAAGACAAATCTGAGTGGTGTTGTGCTGTCCTGTGCCGAATGAGGACGCAGGATCTATCTCAAGAACGGTTCTGTCCGTATCCCCAAGCCTTTCCCACGAGGGCTTTACCACAAGCCTTTCGCCTACCTTCAGGGGCTTGAAGTACTGTTTCCAGTTGTTTGCCCAGTCCTCCTCCCTTACGTCTGAAAGCTCGCAGACCAGTCTGCCGAATTTCTTTTCGGTATCCATTGCCGCAAGCTCCGCCATTTCCGAGCGCACCATTGCAAGCATATCTGCACCCTGTGAATTATCCGCAAGATAAAAGGTAACGCAAGTCTCGCAGTTTTTCAGCTCCATAAGGTCGTCGTCTATATAGTCCCAGTTTCCGTTTTTATCGTTCAGAAATTCCTCGAAATCATGTGCGTCCCTTATGGCAAAGCCTGTGACGCCCACTCCAAGAAGCCGTCCGTACACGGGATCTATTCCTTCGGTGGTGGTATATACGTTTACTTCCGTCCAGTTCATGAAAAAACTCCTTTTGAAAAAACCTTAAAAACTCTTTTGCGGCAAATTTGCCACGACTCCGGACATATGCTGCGTTATCCGGCGCTGCATATGTCCGGAGTCATGTATGAAGATGCCCGTATCTTTATTCGGTATTGCCTTAATTTTCGCCCAATGATTTATAATATTCCGACTTTTCATGGTACATAAGCTTTTCCGCCTCGGATATGTAGAAGCTGAGGTCTTTTATTTCATTGTGCCATACGGAGCCTATCGCCATTTCCTCAGAGCGGTCATGTATATCCTTTCTCAAGCGGGATACCTTTTCTGCCAGAGTATTTTCATTTATGCCGGGGCAGATGGCAAGCAGCTCGTCCCCTCCGATACGGAACAATCCGTATTCGCTCAGGTTTTTCTGAAGGCACTCGCAGCAGCTGCAAATAAGCCTGTCTCCCGCATCGTGACCTTTTGAGTCATTTACCCGTTTAAGTCCCGTAATATCACAGTAGACAATACCTATACTGCTTGTTCTGTTTATTTGTTCGATATAATTTTCCATTGCGTGCCTGTTTCCGAGATTTGTGAGATGGTCTGTGAAGCTCATTTTTTTCAGTTCTCTTACAAGATTTCTGCGCTTAAGCGTGGAAACAATGTAGTGCTCCATTATCTGAAGCATTGTGGGGGCGTATTCAAGGCAATGCGTTGTAGGATTATCGACGCCGCAGAAACCAATCGCAGTGTTGTTCATATAAAGCGGAACAACAGCGACGGAACGGATATTCTGCCGTTTAAGGTTTTCATATTGCAGCGGGTCGTCTTTTTTTATATTCTCAAGCTTTTCAATAAGAATGATTTTGCCTTCGCTGAATTTTCTGTACCAGTTAGCACACACACCGGCAGGCAGATTCTGAAGATTTTCCTTTTCGGGGGTAACTCCGGCAGCCACCCATTCATATGTGTTGTCGTCGCCTCCCAAACTGTTTTTTTCAAAAATATATGTGCGTTCGCCGTTAAGGGCTTTTCCCAGATATTCAAGTATTATGTTGATGGATTTTTCGGGATCGGGTTCGCTCATGGAAAGATGTATGCCGTTATTTACAAGCTCTTCCAGATCCTGATAGCTTTTGAGAGTATTGCTTTTGCGTTCGTGAAATGTGATGTCCACCGTGATCTCCATGCGGCAGCGTTTGCCGTTATCGTTCACGATTGTATCCTTTATAAGCATATGTCTGTCTATTTTCGGGTTATAGTACTGCCATTCGCTGAAATGCCCCTCGGAAAGAACATTGTTGTTGCAGATGGCACAGGGAGCGGAGCAGCCATGAATGACCTCATAGCATTTTCTTCCCAGATATTCCTCACGTGCTGAAAAACCATACCTCTCCATAGCTTTTTTATTCATATAGATCAGCTCATAGCTTTCTGTATCGGAGGCATATACATATTCGTTCAGATTATCAAAGAAATCCCATATTTTACTCATGTGTTATCTCCTTTTGGGAAAGTTTTCTTTCAGTAAGGTCATATAGTATCATTATATCTTTTTTTTTGCATATTGTCAATCATATAACCGCATAATTGCATAAATTTTTGTGAAATTTGTGTGATAATGAGCCTTGGCACTTGACACCAAAGCTGCGCTGCTTTATCTGTGATTTAGGCAATACCGAACAATTAACGGCTAATACTAAAAACCATTTAAACTCAGGATATCTTTGACAAAAATCCGCACCGTTTTCTGCGTCAAAGAACCTTGCCAGGCGCCAAGCCTGCCTGCGGTTCTTTTCCTTGAAACCGGCACGGCTTTTCGCCAAATCTTATCCTTCGTTCAAACGGTTTTTAGTATAACGCCTTTGCCGCGCATCCGCTTGCGGAATTTCCGTCATATTGCACCAAAGCCTTTTATTGAAGGGGTTCTCTATAAACCGGGACACGAGCAAAGCCTCGTCCATTGGTTCGGTCAGATGCAAGGCATCAGACCGCAGTAATACTTGCTGTCTTACAAGGTCTGATAACGAAGCAGATGACCGAACCAATAGAGGATTTGCCGTGAAGGAGGTTTATAGAGGTTCCCTGAACATAAAAGCAGTCAAAATCGTTTCCTGTTATGCTAAAAATGAAAAGATGGTATAAAAAAACGACAACCATTTGAAAGGCTGTCGTTTTTTATGGCGGAGACGGCGAGATTCGAACTCGCGGGGGATCACTCCCTAACTGATTTCGAGTCAGCCCCGTTATGACCACTTCGATACGTCTCCATGAAACTATATTATTATATCATACTCCCGATAAAAATGCAATAGCTTTTAAAAAAATTTACATATGCTGCCGCCTGACAAAGTTGAAAACTAAGGCAATACCGAACAAAGAACGACTTGCGCCTTTGCACCGGATCTGCAAGCAGATTCGGTGCAATCTTTATTCGGTATTTCCCTAAAAAAGCCGATCGTTTTTTCGGTCGGCATTTTTAGTATCATAAGGTCACCTCTAAAAACCTTGTTTGAGAGAAAATGTGCGGAGCACGCC
>CAZDJG010000161.1:0-5012 GCA_964505695.1 uncultured Ruminococcus sp. | reverse complement strand
TGACCGAACCAATAGAGGATTTGCCGTGAAGGAGGTTTATAGAGGTTCCCTTTTATTTTTTTGCAATTGCTATTGACAAACCCAATATTAGTGAGTATAATGTATATAATGTATATATACAATTTGAGGTGAACCATGGATATAATCATAAGCAACTCATCGGGAGAGCCTATTTATATGCAAATATCCTCTCAGATAAAGGCGCTGATAATGCAGGGAGAGCTTTCCGAAGGGGATCCGCTCCCCTCAATGCGCACCCTTGCCGCAGAACTGAGGATAAGCGTTATCACCACAAAACGGGCATATGAGGAGCTTGAAAGAGATGGGTATATCGAATCCTACACAGGCAAGGGAAGCTTTGTAAAGGGGCAGAACACCGAGCTGATAAAGGAGGAGAATCTGCGCAGAACGGAAGAGCTGCTCAGACAGGCGTGCGAGAAGGCACGGCTTTGCGGAGTGGAGCTTTCGGAGCTGAAAGAAATTCTTGAGATAGTTTACGGGGGTACGGAGAATGACTGATTTTGAAAACGCCATTGAAATAAGCGGTCTTACAAAAAGGTTTGACGGCTTTACATTAAGCGATGTGAGCTTCAATGTTCCCAAGGGCAGCATAATGGGCTTTATCGGTCAGAACGGAGCGGGAAAGACCACTACCATAAAGGCTGTTCTTAATATTATCAAGGCGGACAGCGGAAAGATAAACATTTTCGGCATGGATAATACCCGGCATGAATATGAGATAAAGGAGCATATTTCCGCCGTATTCGACGAGCTGCCCTTTCACGACAGTCTCAGTGCCAAACAGCTTGAAATAATAATGGACGGAATATATAAAAACTGGGACAATGCAAAATTCAAGGAATATCTTGACCGCTTCCGCCTTCCCGAAAAAAAGCCTTTCGGCAAATTCTCCAAGGGAATGAAAATGAAGCTTCAGATAGCCGCCGCCCTTTCCCACGGAGCAAAGCTGCTTATCATGGACGAGGCGACCACGGGTCTTGACCCGGTTGTGAGAGATGAAATACTTCATATTTTCCTTGAGTATCTGCAGGACGAAAGTAACAGTATTCTAATGTCCTCTCATATCACAAGCGACCTTGAAAAAATTGCGGACAGCGTTACCTTTATCGACAAGGGCAGACTGCTCATCAGCGGCTATAAAGACGATATCATCGAAAGCCATGGTGTCATAAAATGCTCACGTTCGGATTACGGGGATATTTCCCGTGAGGATATCGTCAGCGCAAGGATTTCCGATTTCGGCGTATGCGTTATGGTATCCGATAAAAAAGCCTGCGCAAAGAAATATCCGGGACTTGTGATAGACAATACGACCCTTGATGAAATAATGGTTTATTATGTGAACGAGCCAAAAAAGGAGTGGTCGTGATGAAAGGACTTTTTTTCAGAGAGCTTTATCTTACAAGGAAGACCTATATAAGCGCTCTGACGGTTTACATAGCTGTGACCGTATTGTGCGTGCTGATAAATCTCAGCATATCATTCGGCAACCTCAGGAATATCATAGCCGCCGAGAGCGGACAGACAACGGAAAACATTCTTTTTTATATAAGCGTGATCTGTCCGTCAATGGTATTATATGTCATGTCTGCGGCGAATTTCGAGCTTACGGATAAGGATATAACCTCAAAATGGCTGCTGTTTCAGTATTCAACGCCTGTCAGCGAGAAAAAATACGCCTTTGTAAAGATAATGATAATCTTCTGCACTATTGTCTTTTCTTTTACTGTGTCAATGGCAAATGCTGCGCTTTTCTGCACACTGTACGGCAGAAGTCCTGAACGTGAGCTTCTGGGAGCGATATTTGCACTGATGCCTGTTTCCGCCTTGGGAGCTGTTGCGCTTATTTTTCTTTCCCTGCTGATGAGAAGCACCACCGCAGCGGTCATTACCTTGCTTATCGCTGTTTTTGCCGTGACATATCCTTTTATGATGAAGCTTATTATCGCCTCGGGGGAGGGTGCGGAGGATTTTTCACTTATGCCTTTTCTGGATAAGGCAGCAAAGTTCAGTCCCGCATATCCCGTTATTACGCTGATAATTTTAGGGCTTGGACAGCTTCTTATCACGGCTGTACTGAAAAGGCGGGAAAATTACCGTGTGAAACGGAAAAAGGAGGCGTCCGGGAAATGAGCGGACTTATTTTCAAGGATTTTTTCCTATGCAAAAAATTTCTGTGGTTTTTTCTTGTTCCGTTTCTGCTGCTGCCGGGATCCGTAATATCCGAAGCCGCAGACGGCGCATCCGAAAACAGCATAATACAAACGATACTTATAACCGAAGGAATGGTCATGTTTTTCGGATATATGATCACCGCAGGGGTAATGAAGCACGATGAGCGAAAGGCGTGGGCAGGCTTTATAGTTTCCTCCCCTCAGGCGGCAAGGGGACAGGTCGCTTCAAAATATTATTTCTGTATAATTATTCTGCTTGCGGCGAATTTTGTGAATTATCTGTACAATGTGCTTGTAAATGCGCTGACAGAAGTGGATTTTTCGGGCATTACCCTTTGCAGCACCATGTTTTTCTTTTTCATTCTTATGCTTTCTGTGGAAATCCCCTTTTCCGTCCGTTTCGGCAGCGACAGCGGAAATAAATACAGGTCTATGCTGATGCTGCTGTTTTTGTTTGCGGGAATGGTCTGGCTCCTGTTCGGTGATCTGAGTATTCTGGGAGACCCCGACAAGCTGATAAGCAGCATAGTAAATCTTCTCGAGGGAAATGAGCTTCCCGATTGGCTGCTTATTTTATCGGCATTATTCCCATACTTCAGCATGGCGATGTTTTATATATCCTACAAGCTGTCCTGCAAATTATACACAAGGGGGATCGAAAGCTTTGAAAAATAGTAAGAAAAAAAAGAATACGGATCCGGATAAAAAGCTGACCGTGATGCGTGTTGTTATTTTTACCTTAATTTCCTACGGCATTGTAATTGCCTGCACTGCGGCATTCGGATATATGAATGATACCGTCGGCTGCAAGCTCGGCACCCTTGCAATAGCATTTGCCCCCGAAATTGCAAATTACCTTACAAGGCTTATCACAAGGGAGGGCTTTAAAGACCCCCTTTATGCCGGAAATTTTCGGGGAAATATAAAATATTATGTTATTGCCGCAGCAGTCCCCGCAGCAGCTTATATTTTTTCCGCAATTATTGCGGGAAATACGTTTATTGAAGATTACAGCGTGAGAAATGCCCTGAACGGCAATACGGCTGCGGAATTTATATATCTGCTCCTTAATACCGTTTCGCTGAGCGTGCTTTTGTTTCCTCTTTATTTTGGAGAGGAATACGGCTGGAGGGCATATCTTACACCGAAGCTTGAAGCGCTCATGGGAAAGCCCTCAGCCCTTGTTCTAGGCGGAGTGATCTGGGGAATGTGGCACGCTCCCATTGTTTATTTGGGACATAATTTCGGAACAAATTACAGCCTGTATCCATGGGGAGGCTATGCCGTAATGTGCGTTTTATGCATATTCATGGGCAGCCTGCTCACATGGCTTACGGAGCGCACAGGCTCAGTGTATCCTGCATGTATCTGTCACGCCGTGCATAACAATATTGCAAATTCAATGCTTTATTTTTTCGTTTCGGATGGCATGACAGAGGAATATTATTTTGCGCAGCAATTTAAGATATCGGCTGAGCTTACCCTGACTGCGGCTGTGCTGTGCATACCATTTATGATAATGCTGCTTAAACCCGCAAAGGCTGCATGAAAAAATGAAGTCAACCCCTGAAAAATTGCGTCTTTTTCAGGAGCTTGACCTTAATTACCGTAACATTTATTTGTGAATTTTTTGACCGTTTCCGCATTGCAGCTTCTTAAAATCCTGATTCATGCGCAGAGCCTTTTCCATTTCGGTTTTGTCAGGCGCATATTCCATAGCGGTCTCATAGGAGATAATATCCCTCTTTTACAGCTTTGCAGGGGTTATCCTGCAAGGTACACATTCCCTGACGTGCGCTTGCCTGCATTGCCGATTCCATCTGAGGTATCTTGTTTGCTCTTATCCGGCTTCTTATGCCGTCTGTTCCGATAAGTATCTCGAGAGCCGCAACGCGTCCCTTTCCGTCGGCGGTAGGAACAAGGGTCTGTGAGATTACACCCTGAAGCACATTTGCAAGCTGCGCTCTTACCTGCTCCTGTGCGTGCGTAGGGCAGGCGTCAATGATACGGTCGATGGTCTGAGCTGCGCTTGAGGTATGCAGAGTGGCAAGCACAAGATGTCCTGTTTCCGCTGCGGTCATGGCAAGAGAAATGGTTTCATAATCACGCATTTCTCCTACAAGGATAACGTCGGGGTCTTCACGCAGGGCACTTCTCAGTGCGTCACCGAACGAGGCTACGTCCTTGCCTATCTCACGCTGGTGAATTGTAGCCTTTTCCTGCACATACCTGTATTCCACAGGATCCTCAATGGTTATGATATGGCAGGCGCGGTGCTTGTTTATGTAATCGACTATTGCGGAAAGAGTAGTGGATTTTCCCGAACCTGTAGGACCTGTTACAAGAATAAGTCCTCTCTTTTTTTCAACAAGCTCGGAAAGCACAGACGGCATTTTCAGCGATTCGAGAAGGGAATTTTATCGTTTAAAAGACGTATGCAGCACGCAAGCCTGCCGCTTTGTCTGAAAACGTTCACTCTCTGCCTTGCGCCGTTATCAAGCTCAAAGCTGAAATCAATATCGCTTCCCTTGGTAAGGAGCTGTTCCTGCTCGGCATTCAGAATGGAAAGGATCGTACGGTTCACGACAACATCGGAAAGCTCTTTAAACTTTGTAAGCTCTCCGTTTACTCTTACTACGGTAAGGTGGATATCCGATGCACCCATTTCTCTGGCTTCCATAATAAGGAACTGTTGAATAATAACTTGAACATCTTGCCTCAAATAACTGTAGGGGTTCTCTATAAACCGGGACACGAGCAAAGCCTCTATTGGTTCGGTCATCTGCTTCGTTATCAGACCTTGTAAGACAGCAAGTA
>CAZDJG010000160.1:0-5087 GCA_964505695.1 uncultured Ruminococcus sp. | reverse complement strand
CTGATAAGGAAATGTGTATGCCCGGCGATAACGTTGAGATTGCTGTAGAGCTTATCACTCCTATCGCTATTGAAGAGGGACTTCGTTTCGCTATACGTGAGGGTGGTCGTACCGTTGGTTCAGGCGTTGTTACCAAGATCAACGAATAATTTTAATATGTTTTTACCGAAAAGACCTTTTCCTTTTGGGAAAGGTCTTTTATTTTTTTGCGAATTTATTCATTGAAATTTAACATAGTTATTCCATAAATTTGTTCTCTTTCAAACGTATATAAAATTGAAAACGGTCAACGGGGTGAGAATTATGACTGAGAGCAGCTTTTCAGATTGTCTGTCGATTCTTTGCAGCGGAGATATGCAGGGACTTCGGAAAATCTATGAGGAATATTACCCAATGATATATTCTTCTGTTGTACAGATATGCAAAAGCAGACATCTTGCTGAGGATATAACCTCGGAATTTTTCCTTAGACTGAAAAAGGCAGCTTCGGTCTACAGAAAGGGTCTGGGTCACAAAAAATGGCTGCTTATATCCGCACGGAATCTTGCTGTGGATTTTATCCGCAAACAAAGCAGGGAAATTCCTTCATTCGGCAGCGAGGAGGAGAATGATTCTTTTTCCGAAATTGCCGATAAAGCCGATACGGAGGAAACCGTTTCCTCTGATATGACTGTAAGCCATATGCTTGACGCATTGAACGAAGATCAGCGGGAGATAGTTTACCTGAAAATTTACTGCTGTCTTACGTTCTCAGAAATTTCGGAAGTGCTGCAAATTCCGATGGGAACTGTTTCATGGCGTTATCAATCGGCAATAAAAAAGCTTAGAAAGCTTTACGGGGAGGTGTCGGAATGAGTTTTAAGAAATTTGAACAGGATTACATAAATTTTGTGGATTCATCTATACCCGATTCGGAAAAGCTTTGGGAGAGGATCGCAAACTCTTCCGAGCCTGACAACGATACGGATATCACCCCATTCGTACCGGCAGCAGATCAGTGCAGAAAATCTCACAAGATCGGTCATTACAGGATTTTCGCTGCCGTTGCCGCCGTTTTCATTGCAGTTATCGGTCTGAGGCTCGTCACATCTTTCGACATAAGTATTTCCGATTCCGAATACGGGTTAGCCGAAGAAACACGATCCTATGAATACGAGAATTTTGCGGACGAAGCGGAAAATACCTCTGCCGCTGTCTGGGTAAGTCCCGAAACGGGCTGGAATTACTCGGATTTTCTTACCGAAAATGAAAGCTATCTTACCCTGAATCTTGCAGATACAGACAGTGGGATATATAATGCTCTTTCGGGTGCGCCTGCGGAAAATGAATATTTTGTCGAGGCGGAGGTTCTGGAAAATACGGAGCTTTTTATCGACGGTACGGTTATTTCCTCAAAGCAGGTAAGCGGCTGCGTTATGTATTCACTTGAGGTTATCCGTTTCATTTCCGACAGAGATATGGCGGTTCCGGAAATTGTTGAGGTTTGCTCGTCCTCGCCCTACGCTCTCAGAAATAATCGCGAATACCTGCTGCCTGTAAGAGAGGAAAGGGGAGTGTATACCGTTGTGTTTGACAATGCCCCCCAGATAGAGATAACCCGTGACAGGGAGATAGTTTACCATAACGGCTGGCAGTCCCTTTCAAAAAACTGCTTTGCTATTGATTATCCCAAGGTGTATGCGGACGATTATTTCTACGACCGAATGAATATCACTGCGGAAAGCTCCCTGCAAGACCTCTTTTACACATGGGAAAGACTGAAAGCATGACCGGATACTAATCTTCGTTCAAACTCAGGAAATCTTTGCAAAAATACTGCACCGCTTTCTTCGTCAAAGAACCTTGCCGGGCAGCAAGCCTGCCTGCGGTTCTTTTCCTAGAAATCGGCACAGCCTTTTTGCAAATCTTTTCCTTCGTTCAAACGAAGTTTAGTATGATTTGAAAGGAATGATTTTATGAAAGCATATGAAAAAAAGCTTATTTGCCCGTTTACCCTGCTGTTATTTGTTTCTTCCCTTACAGCCTGCGGCGGCAGCTATTATGATGAAACAGGAGATTATGCAACAGGAGATTATACAACAACATATATTGCAGAGGCGTATCATGAAGAAACCGTGTATAACAAGATCGCTTTTGAACAAAATGCTGATTCGGTGGAATTTGAGGAATATAATGATATTTCCGAAAATACCGAGGAATATAACTACATTTCCGAAAACGGATATACGGCTGTTTCATCAGCGCCGCTTTCCACATTTTCCGCAGATGTCGATACTGCTTCCTATGCAAATATACGCCGCATGATCGACAGCGGAGCCGATATCCCCCCCGATGCTGTGCGAATTGAAGAGATGATAAATTATTTTGATTATAATTACGACGACCCGGAAGACGGCGAACCGTTTTCGGTTTATACGGAGCTGTCCGACTGCCCGTGGAATAAGGATACGCAGCTTTTTATGGTGGGTATAAGCACCGAAAGCTTTGATACCGTTCTTGACGACCGCCCTGCAATGAATCTTGTTTTTCTTATTGATGTCAGCGGCTCGATGTATGATGAAAGCAAGCTGCCCCTTGTTCAGGAGTCATTTTCACTTCTTACCGATGACCTGACCGCTGCCGACAGGGTTTCGATCGTTACTTATGCAGGCTCTGACGAGGTCGTTCTTGAGGGCGCAGACGGAAATGACAGGAAAAAGATACTCAGAGCAATAGAGGGTCTTGAAGCAGGAGGTTCTACCGCAGGTGCGGCGGGAATAAATACCGCTTATGAAATTGCCGAAAAATATTTCATTGAAGGCGGCAACAACAGAATAATCCTTGCAACCGACGGCGATCTTAACGTGGGAATTTCCTCCGAATCAGAGCTTACAAGGCTTATTGAAGAAAAAAGGGAAAGCGGAGTATTTCTTTCCGTTCTAGGATTTGGTTCGGGAAATTATAAGGACAATCGTCTTGAGGCTCTTGCAGATCACGGTAACGGCAATTACTCGTATATAGATACCCTGAAGGAAGCCGAGAAGGTACTGGTTGACGAAATGAGCGGAACGCTTTTTACGGTGGCAAAGGATGTTAAGTTCCAGCTTGAATTTAATCCGGCAAATGTAAAGGGTTATCGCCTTATAGGCTATGAAAACAGAATGATGGCTGCCGAGGATTTTAACGATGATACCAAGGACGCAGGCGAGATCGGCGCAGGTCACAGCGTTACAGCGCTTTATGAAATAGTTCCCTCCGACAGTCCTATGGAGCTTGGAGAAAGCACCCTGAAATATGCCGGAGCAGGGGAGGGCGCAGCGTCGGACGAAATGCTCACGGTAAGTATAAGATACAAGGAGCCTGACGGCGATACGAGCAGACTTCTTGAATATCCTGTTGAAAGGAGTCTGTATTCGGAAAAAATGTCGGAGAATTTAAATTTCGCTTCCTGTGTTGCCCAGTTCGGTATGCTGCTCAGAAACAGCCAATACATCGGCGATATAACCTACGGCGATGTTTCCAAACAGCTTTCGGTATATGATTATTCCGATGATGAGTACAAGGACGAATTTATTTATCTTGTGAATACAATGAGGAGAAGAAAGTAAAGAAATCGAAAAAACGGCTAAACAAAAAGTCTGCACAAATAAGGTCACGGTAAAGCTTAGGTCAAGCCTTTTCAAAGGCTTGCAGGGGTCAGGCAGCGCCACCCTTGCCGCCCTTCGCAAAGGGCGATATCCCCTTTACTGACAGAATTAAGGAAACACTGATTTAATCCGGTGCGCAGATTGCGCAGACAGAATTTCCGTCAGATCGTGCAAGAATTTCGCTGGCAGGCTCATCATTTTGCATTGCCTTTACTTTTTTTACGAATTAAAGGCTGTTGCAGCAGAAAAGAATTTCCTGCTGCAACAGCCCCGTTTATATGAATAAGCGTACCGCTTATATAAATTCAGAACGGCGTACTGCCGTGTATCACGTTTCGGTTTGAGCCTGTTCCGTTTTCTGCTCCGTATTTTTTTCGGTCAGATCGTTTTCCGCTGTATCCGAGGGGGGAACTTCCGTCTTTGCGTCCTCGTTTCTTTCAGCCTTTACCGTACTCCTGAGAACGTCGGAAACCTCGTTTATGGTGACATATGCTCCCGGGTCGATAGTTTCGACCATATCCTTCAGCTTGCCTATCTGGAATCGGTTTACAACGAAGTACACGATGGTTTTATCCTCGCCCAGGTAATATCCGCTTGCTTTGATAAGTGTAACTCCACTGCCGAAGCTTTCGGAAAGCTTTGCGGAAATCTCAGCAGGCTTTCGTGTGATAATAAACGCCGCCTTTGCCTTGTCAAAGCCGTCTACAATAAAATCCACCGCTTTAAGGGCCGCAGCATAGGTGATAATGGAGTATAGCGGAAGTATCCACGAATTGCAGACAATTCCGATGATAATGTAAAGTATAACGTTATATATCATAACAAATGTTCCCACGGTTATGCCGAGCTTTTTTGCAAAAATGACCGACATTACTTCCACTCCGTCTATTGCTCCGCCGAACCGAATGGTAAGACCGCTTCCGACACCCGATATAAGCCCTCCGAATATTGCGCACAGCAGTATGTCGCTGCCTGCAAAGGGAGAAGATACCGAAACGTCTATGGGCAGAATATCCGTAATAACAAAGGACGCAAGCGAATATATTACCACCGCATATGTGGAATATACCGTAAAGGCAAGCCCCTGACGCTTATATCCGAAAATAAAAAAGGGGATATTCAGCACAAGCAGAAATAATCCCAGCGGGAGAGAAGTGATCTCCGACAGGAACATCGACGTTCCGGAAAAGCCGCTGTCAAACAGATTTACGGGGGAGAGAAAAAGCACTATTCCAATTGCGTTGATAATTCCCGAAAAGGTAAGCAGCAGGAATTTTATCGGGCGGAGAGCCGAAAGCTCCTCCTTTATATTGTTCATATGAGGTCGCTCCTTTCATTACTGCGCTTATAAGCAGTGTCTTTCGATAAAAAACAGCGGATATCATGAAAAACTCCGCTGTTTTTGGTATTGGTCACCTCTAAAAACCTTGTTTGAGAGAAAATGTGCGGAGCACGCCGTCT
>CAZDJG010000159.1:0-5091 GCA_964505695.1 uncultured Ruminococcus sp. | reverse complement strand
CCTCATGCCGTGTATGGTCAAGCTCGCTGCGGTATACCTTGAACCGTCTGCCCGATATCTGCGCAGAGGCGCAGGGCCATGAGGAAAGACCTCTTATCTGATTGTGTATCTCCCCTGCCGATCTGTTAAAATCTATCGGACAAAGCTCCTTTGTAAGCATAGGCGCATAGCAGGAAAGCTCATCGTCCTGCTTACAAGGGTTAATATTCCCCGATTTTACCGCCTTAACCGTTTCAAGAAGAACATCTGCTCCCAAAGCGGCAAGCCTGTCATGCAGCTCGTCGGCGGTTTCGTTTTCGCCTATTTCCAGCGCAGCCTTTATGAGCATATCTCCCGTATCGAGTCCCTCGCCCATTATCATGGAGGTAACTCCGGTTTCGCTTTCACCCTTTAAAATGCTCCACTGTATGGGTCCTGCGCCTCTGTATTTCGGCAGCAGCGATGCATGGATATTTATACAATATGTTTTCGGAAGCTCAAGTATGCGCAGAGGGAGTATTTTTCCGTAAGCGACCACCACTATAAGGTCGGGGGCAAGCTCTGAAAGGATCTTGTAAGCCTCCTCGGCATCCTCACCCTTTTTAAGACTTGCCGGCTGATAAACGGGAATGTTCTTTGATACCGCATATTTCTTTACGGGGGGAGGAGTAAGCTTATATCCTCTGCCCTTGGGCTTATCGGGCTGTGAAAAAACCGCAGAAACGTTCTCGCCGCTTTCGACCAGCGCTTTAAGGCACGGAACGGCAAAATCGGGAGTTCCCATAAAAACAATATTCATAGCTGTAACCATTCCTTTCTGATTTTTGCGGCAGCGCCGACTTCTTTACAAAAAGCTTAGCGTGCGTTTCTGACCCTTGCCCTGACCCTTTTGCTCCTTGAACGTTCTTCCTGAACGTCCTCGGGACGGACAAATTCCTCCACTATATCCACAAAAAGCTGACCGTCCAGATGGGCGTTTTCGTGGCAGGCGCACTGTGCGCCGAGATCCGTAAGCTCTGTTTCAAAAAATTCGCCGTTTCTGTCCTGCGCTCTGAGCAGTACCCACTTAGGACGTGTAACATATCCCCATTTGTCCGGACAGGAAAGGCAGCCCTCCATGACGCGCTGTCTGCCGCTTGTTTTTACTATTTCGGGATTTATCGCCTCGAGCCGATTATCTTCAAGGTGCATAATAAAAATGCGCCTGCAAAAGCCCACCTGCGGAGCGGCAAGACCCACTCCCTCCGACTTGTCAAGCGTTTCGTGCATATCGTCAAGAAGAACCGAAAGCTTTTCGTCAAATTTTTCAACGGGTCGGCATTTCTTTCTGAGTATAGGATCGCCGTCCACATAAATATTTCTCAGAGCCATATTCTCTATCCTTTCGTTACAGCGAAATATCGCCGTTGATATCAATAAAGACGGAAATCCCTCTCATCTGACCCGCCGTTTCCGTTCTCACCGAATTTATTATATGTCTGAATGCTGCGTTATTGCGGCATTTTATAATTATCCTGTATCGGAACTTTCCGTTTATTTTCTCCAAAGCGCATTTTGAAGGTCCCAGTACCCTGACGGGAATTTTTTCCGTACAAAGTTTTATGCTCTCCGCAAGCTTTTCTGCAAAAAGCTCTGCCGCCGAGGAAACAGACTTGTCCTCCGTACCTGAAAAGCCTACCGTGCATATGTCGCAGAACGGCGGATAAATAAGCGCCCGTCTCATTGCGATTTCCTGCTCGTAAAATGCGGTATAGTTCTGCTGCGCCGCAAGATTTATCACATAATGGTCGGGAACGCAGGTCTGGATTACAGCCCTTCCCGCTTTTGCTCTGCCGCTCCTCCCCACTACCTGGGTTATGAGCGAAAAGGTCCGCTCATAGCTGCGGAAATCCCCCGAAAAAAGCGCCTTGTCTGCATTAAGAACGCCCGCAAGAGTGACATTTGGAAAATCAAGCCCCTTTGCGATCATCTGGGTTCCCACCATTATATCGTATTCGCCGTTCCCGAAGGCTGTAAAGCGCTTGTCATAGGCGTATCTTGAATACGTGGTGTCAGCGTCCATTCTGAGTATCCTTGCACCGGGGAAAAATTCCGCAAGCTCGTCCTCAAGGCGCTGAGTTCCCATTCCCGATGCTTTCAGATGTTCGCTTCCGCATTTGGGACACTTTCCGGCATAATTCTCCGAATATCCGCAGTAATGGCAGATAAGGCGGTTATTTACCTTATGATAGGTCATGGGAATGCTGCAATTGGGGCAGGAAAGAGGTTCCTTGCATTCGCAGCAGGATATATAGGTATGATAGCCCCGGCGGTTGAGCAGCAGTATCGACTGCTCGGATCTTTCAAGATTTTCGTTTACGGCGTCGATAAGCTCTGTGCTGAAAATACGTCCGCTGCCTGTCATATCGACAATTTCCGTATGGGGCATCTGCGGTTTTCCGCACGGATCGGGGCAGTACCGCTCAGGCATCACAAAAAGCTTTGATTTTCCCCTCAGGGCATTGTAATAGCTTTCCACCGAAGGGGTCGCCGAGGCGCATAAAAGCACACCGTTATGATATAGACACCGCCTTGCCGCAGCGTCCTTGGCATTGTATCTTGGGTTTGATTCGGATTTATATGTGCGCTCCCCCTCCTCATCGACAATAATAAGTCCGATATTGTCAAGAGGAGCAAAAACAGCGCTTCTTGTACCCACAACTATCCTGCACTTTCCCATTCTCACACGCTTGTATTCGTTTGAGCGCATTGAAAGAGAAAGCCCGCTGTGCATGACTGCAACGGTTTCTCCGAAAAGCCGTCTGAAACGGTTAAGAGTCTGGGGCGTCAGGGATATTTCGGGGATAAGCATTATCACGTTTCGCCCTATGGAAAGAGTATGCTCGATAAGCTTGGCGAAAACGGGGGTTTTTCCGCTGCCCGTAACGCCGTACAGCAGCGCTGCAGCCGCCTTCCGCGCAGATATCATTTCCGATATCCCGTCAAAAGCGGCCTGCTGATAATGATTCAGCCGTATATCTCCGATGTCGTCGCTGCCGATATCCTCAGGTGCTTTCAGAACCTCGCATTCGAAAAGCTCCGCCGCACCGATTTTTACCATGTTTTTCACGACCTGAGCCGTGCAGCCGCACATATAGCAAAGCTCCTTTACCGAAGCGCAGCCCTCTCTTCCGAGTATCTCCGCAGCCGCCCTCTGCTTTGAGGTAAGCTTTATATCACTGCTGAAATATCCGTCGGCAAGCCTCACCATGCTTACCGTATCGTCCCGTATGCGCTGCTTTGCGATATCGGTCTGTTCAATAAATCCTCCCGCGCAAAGCTCTGCGGCAACAGCCGGCTCGGAGGACAGTATCATTCCAAGTTCTCCGCTGCCGTCAGCCTCGCAGGCGGATATATAAAGTCCCAGCGCTCTGTCGGAAACCTGTCCCCTTTTCGGTTTTTTTGCCGTAAGCCTATAGCTGCTTACAAAATCCACTCCCAGTCCCGGCGGGATAAGAGCGCGCAGCGCCTCAAAATACGTGCAGAAAACAGTTTCCTTCATCCACAAAAGAAGCTCAAGCTGTTCCTTTCCAATAACAGGATCGTCGTCTATTACCGAGCTTATTTCCTTGATGCCCGATATGTCGGAAGCTTCCTCCATGCCGATAACGATACCTATCCTGCGGCGGCTGCCTTTTCCAAAGGGAACTATCACACGTTTGCCCTCGCTTACCGTTCCTCTCAGACGGAGCGGTACGGCATAGCTGTAGCCGATGTCAAAGGCAGGACTTGTTCCGCTGACTCCCACAAGTGCGCAAGCTGCGTCCATTCAGATCAGACCGTGCCCTCTGTGGATTTGCCGGGTCTTACGGACGGATCCTCAAGAATGGCAAACTTTCTTGCAGCAAACTCGTCAACTGCAGTCTTTACGGGTTTTTCCTCAAGTATCTGGTTATTTTCGCAAAGCTCGTCGGCTATCTCTCTGGCACGCTTTGCCACACCGATAACAACGGAATAATAGCTTTCGCCGTGAGTGGCGATCTGGCTCATAGCAGGTCTTAACATAATAAATTACCTCCAAAAAATTATTTGAGTATTTTATCGATTATATGGGACGAACGCTTTACGGTCATTTTCTCCGCCCTTACGGCAGTCAGAAAATCCGAAACGGCGTCATCAAGATCATCGTTTACGATAACATAGTCGTAGCCGTATGCCTTTTTGATCTCTCCGGCAGCCTCGCCCACACGCTTTTCTATGACCTCAGGCTGTTCCGTACCTCTTTTTTCAAGGCGGTGACGGAGCGTTTCAAGAGACGGAGGAAGAATGAATACAAGCATTGCATCGGGGCATTTTTCCCTGACCTTCATCGCTCCCTGCACCTCTATTTCAAGGATAACGTCCTTGCCCTCCTCAAGCTTATCGAAAACCGCCTTTCGGGGAGTCCCGTAATAATTTCCGCAGTAGCAGGCGTATTCAAGCATACCGTCCCCGGAAATAAGTCCCTCGAAATCCTCCTTTGAAAGGAAGTGATAATTCACTCCGTTTACCTCTCCCTCTCTGGGGGAACGCGTGGTTGCTGATACGGAATAGTAAAATCCGTCGTTTTTTAGCACCTGCTCAAGTATCGTACCCTTTCCGCAGCCCGAAGGCGCGGATACAACAATTAAAAGTCCCTTTGACATTTCAGTCTGTCCTTTCTTCCGCAGCATCATTTTCTTCCTCCGCCGCTCTTCCCGCAATGGAGGACGGCTGCATCGCCGACAATATAACATGGTCGCTGTCCATAACGAGAACGGATTTGGTTTTCCTGCCGTATGTGGCGTCGATAAGCATACCCCTGTCACGTGCGTCCTGAACGATCCTCCTGACGGGAGCCGATTCGGGACTTACTACCGCAACCAGTCTTTCTGCCGAAACAACGCTGCCGTAGCCTATGGGAATAAGCTGCATATGATCCGTCCTCCTTATTACTCGATATTCTGTATCTGCTCCCTGATCTTTTCTATCTCCGATTTAAGCTCCACCACAAGCTTTGTTATCGCAATGTCCTGCGCCTTTGAGCCGATGGTATTTGCCTCCCTGTTGAACTCCTGAATGAGAAAATCAAGCTTTCTTCCGACAGGCTCGCTC
>CAZDJG010000158.1:0-5106 GCA_964505695.1 uncultured Ruminococcus sp. | reverse complement strand
CGAACCAATGGACGAGGCTTTGCTCGTGTCCCGGTTTATAGAGAACCCCTATAGTCAAAACATTCGGCGGTGCGGCGGATCAATGCTTGGCCACAATTTTCTTGTGCTTTTTCACAAAAACACTTTACAAATCCGACTAAATACTGTATAATAAATAATGAATGTTATCGTAAAGCGAGGATTATGAAAATGTTTACCGATGTAGATAAAAAATACAGCTATACGGGAAACGATCTTGGAGCAAGCTATTCCAAATCAAAGACCGTTTTCAAGGTCTGGTCACCGCTTGCAAACGACGCGGCTGTGCTTCTTTATAAAACCTGCACCGATGAAAAGCCTTACCGCCGCCTGCCTATGGAAAAGAATAAAAAGGGTGTGTGGTGCAAGACCGCCCACGGGGATCTTAACGGCGTATATTATACCTATGAGATAAGTCACGACGACATTACCGAGGAAACCATAGATATTTATGCGAGAACGTCAGGCGTGAACGGCGCAATGGGCATGGTCATTGACATTGAGGAAACAAATCCCGCAGGCTGGCATAACTATCACCCGGAGCCGCTGGAGCATTATACCGATGCTGTGATATATGAAATGCACGTCCGTGACTTTTCCATTGACAAAAGCGGAAACTTCTGCTATAAAGGAAGATTTCTCGCCTTTGTGGAAAAGGGCCTTATCAACTCCGCAGGAGATAAGATCGGTATCGACCATCTTAAAGAGCTGGGAGTTACACACGTTCATCTGATGCCGTGCTTTGACTATCAGACGGTTGATGAAACAAAGCTTCATACGCCTCAGTTCAACTGGGGATATGATCCGAGAAACTTCAATGTGCCGGAAGGCTCGTATTCCACCAACCCTTATGACGGACGGGCAAGGGTCGCCGAGTTCAAACGGCTTATACACGCCCTGCACTGTCAGGGGATAAGGGTCGTTATGGACGTGGTGTACAATCATACCTTTGCTACCGCCGATTCTCCCTTTAACAAGACCTTTCCCAAATATTACTACAGGCTGTGGGGCAGCAGCGGAGAATATTTTTCCAACGGCTCAGGCTGCGGAAACGAGATAGCCACCGAACGCTTTATGGTGAGAAAATATATCATTGACAGCCTTGTATACTGGGCTACGGAGTATAAGATCGACGGCTTCCGCTTTGATCTTATGGGACTTTACGACATTGAGACAATGAACAAAATTTACGAGACTCTGCATGAGATAAATCCCGATATAATCCTTTACGGCGAGGGCTGGACAGGCGGAGATTCCCCTCTGCCCGACAGCATGAGGGCAATGAAGCTCAACGCAAGGCATACGCCGAATATCGCATATTTCAGCGATGATTTCAGGGATACTGTAAAGGGAAATAACTTTGAAAACCGCAGCAAGGGCTATGTCAACGGCGCAACGGGCGTAGAAGAATATGTCAAGGAGGTCATGTGCGGAAGGGTACCGCACCCGCAGATACCTAATCTCACAAAGTATGCGTGGGCACTTTCTCCCTGTCAGACCGTAAATTATGTTGAGGCTCATGATAATCTTACGCTTTGGGACAAGCTTATCTATACAAACCCCACCGACTCTCTCGATACCCGTAAAAAGATGGATAAAATGGCTGCCGCCTGTGTTTTTCTCGCTCAGGGCATTCCGTTTATTCAGGCAGGTCAGGATTTTTTGCGGTCAAAGCCTCTTCCCGGAGGAGCATACGACCACAACAGCTATAATTCCCCCGATATCGTAAACAGCCTTAAATGGGACAGAAAAACCGAGTTTAAGGACGTTTTTGACTATTACAGGGGACTTATTGAATTCAGAAAGGCTCACACCGCTCTGAGAATGTACACAGCCGAGGATATCGGCAGGAATATGAAATTCTTTGACGGACTTCCCCGCAGGATCGTCGGCTTCGGGCTTTACGGCGACTGCTCCCTTGAGGAGATAGCAGTATTTTTCAACCCCGGAGAAGGCGATATTACTCTCCATGCATTCGGCGAATACAACGTTTATATAGACGGTGAAAGAGCGGGGAATACTCCTCTGTATACCGTTTGCGGCGATTATATCATAAAGCCCTATTCCACAATGGTAATGGGCAGACCTTATCCTTCGGGCGATGATGCGCCTGAGGAAGAAGATGAAGAAAAAGAAAAAGCGGAATAACTATTACAGGGAAAAGAAGGGAATACAACAATGAAAAGAATACTTGTCTGCGAGGACGAAAGCGTTATCAGGGACTTTGTGGTCATAAACCTTAAACGTGCCGGCTACGATGTCGTTGACGTTGACTGCGGCGAGGAGGCTCTCAGGGTCTTTGATGAAGAAAACGGAAATTTTGACATTGCTCTTCTCGATATTATGATGCCGGGCATAGACGGCTTTCAGGTATGCAAGGAGCTTAGGAAAAAAAGCGTTACGATAGGAATAATAATGCTTTCCGCGAAAACGCAGGAAATGGATAAGGTCAGCGGTCTTATGCTGGGAGCGGACGACTACATAACAAAGCCGTTCTCGCCCTCCGAGCTTACCGCCCGTATCGACGCCGTTTACCGCAGGGTAAGCATGTCCTTTATCAAGGAGGAGAAAGCCCCTGTTATACGTTCGGGACCCTTTGAGCTTAATCTGAAGAGCAGGACCGTTTCCAAAAACGGCGTTCCCATAGACCTTACTCAGGTAGAGTATCAGATACTTGAATACTTCATGAATAATCAGAACACCGCTCTTGACCGTTCCAGCATTCTTTCCCATATATGGGGCGAGAACTATTTCGGGGACGATAAAATAGTTGATGTGAACATCAGGCGCATAAGAATGAAGATAGAGGACGAGCCATCAAATCCTCAGTATATTTCCACTATATGGGGCTTCGGCTACAAGTGGTCGGGAGACGGCAATCCCGACAGCGACAAGAAGTGAAAAATAAATTCTGAGGAATGGTGATATGCAATGAAAAAATTGTTCGGTTCTTTTTTGATCGTCAGTGTGCTGCTTTGCGGCTGCAATAGCTCACAAAACGACATTTCGGATGATGATATCAACGTTCTGCTTCAAGGAAGAAATCAAATAATAACAGCTATTGAATACGATACGTTACCATTTGATACGGAAGATAAAATTACAATTGACGGTTTTGATTACTATCGTGTGACTGACGTGAAATATGACGACTGGAGTGAATGGACGGATTTTGTTAAAAGCATTTATACGGACGAGGCTGCGGAAAATGTTTTAAACAGCAATAAGGGAACCTCTATAAACCTCCTTCACGGCAAATCCTCTATTGGTTCGGTCATCTGCTTCGTTATCAGACCTTGTAAGACAGCAAGTATTACTGCGGTCTGATGCCTTGCATCTGACCGAACCAATGGACGAGGCTTTGCTCGTGTCCCGGTTTATAGAGAACCCCATAAGATAATTGACATTGACGGAAAAACATATACAAATGACGGCTCAAAGGGCAGAGATGTTTCAAATGAATATACTTATGATGTTGTTTCCGAAACGGAAGACACTGTTACCGTTTCATTGAAAAATACGGATAATTTCTCTTCGGAAATTATCGAAACGGAAATAATTCTGGAAAATACATTAAACGGCTGGCGTATAAAAACCTATTAAACGGTCATTCCTGAATGCCTGCTTTACGGCAGCCTTTCAGCGGGCACCGCAGCGTACGGACGGAAAACAGATTTACCGGGGTGAGCATAATAAAAAAATCAAAAAACACTATAACAAGACGCTGGCTGGTAAACAGCCTGGGTGCAATTTTTATTGTGCTGATGAGTGTGCTTATGGCATTCTCGGTATTTATATATATATATTACTACAACTCTGCAAGGCAGTATATCACGTCAAGGCTCAATATGATATCGGGAATGCTTTCCCAGTATTATGCCGACAATCCCGCAAGCTTTGCTTCGGAGGTCCGCTCCATAGTTGAAAACTGGTCGGAAAAGAACCGTATGGAGCTTATGACCGTAAACAGCGCAGGCGAGGTGTCCATGACATCCTCAGGCTTTGCTCCCACGCAGGATATCCTCGCTCAGGACTATTACGACGCAGTATCGGGCGGCGTATCGGGCATCTTTACGGGAAAGCTGCCCACAGGCGAACGTGTAATAGCTGTAAGCGTGGCAACGCCCGATACTACGGGAGATTACAGCGTTATAAGGATAGTCAGCTCCATGACAAAGGTTGACAGGCATATTACATTTTTCATTATTACAGCGGCGGTGATATGCGGAGCTATACTTGCCCTGATGATGTTTTCGGGTCTGTACTTTGTAAAGTCCATCGTTATCCCCGTAAGGCAGCTTGGGGCTGCGGCAAGGCGGTACGCAAGGGGCGATTTCTCCGTAAAGCTGCCCATAAAATCCGACGACGAAATAGGCGAGCTTTGCGAGATACTCAACAAAATGGCAGACGAGCTATCACAGTCGGAAACAATGAAAAACGAGTTTATTTCCAGCGTTTCCCATGAGCTGAGAACTCCTCTTACAGCCATAAAGGGTTGGGCTGAAACAATAGGCACGATGTCTGACGATAAGGAGACAGTATCAAAGGGAATGAGGGTAATTACAGCCGAAACAGAACGTCTTTCCCAGATGGTGGAGGAGCTGCTTGACTTTTCCCGCATGCAGAACGGTAAATTTACTCTTAACAAGGGAAATGTGGATATCCTTGCCGAGCTTGGAGATGCAGTTCTCATCTACACGGAAAAGGCGAAAAAGGAGGGTATCGAGATGGTATATGCTGAGCCTGAGGATCTTCCCATTGTTTACGGCGACAGAAACAGGCTGCGGCAGGTTTTTATAAACGTTATCGACAATGCAATAAAATATTCGGAAAAGGGCGGTCTTGTTACGGTTCAGGCTGTCATTACCGATGAAAACCGCATTGAAATTGAAATAAGCGATACAGGCTGCGGAATTTCACCTGAGGATCTTCCGAAGATCAAAACCAAATTCTTCCGTGCAAACCACATAAAGCGCGGATCGGGAATAGGTCTTGCCGTTGCGGACGAAATAATAACCATGCACGGCGGCACTTTAGAGGTTTTCAGCGAACAGGGCGTAGGCACCAGCGTTGTTATAGTTCTGCCTG
>CAZDJG010000157.1:0-5115 GCA_964505695.1 uncultured Ruminococcus sp. | reverse complement strand
ACATTTTTCGTCAACTATCTCAATATTATCAAGCTGACTTGTAAGATTACGGATGACCCCTCTGCGAAATTCATTTCTGAGAGCGGTCTGTTCATCCTTTTCAGCCGCCGTAAGACCCGACGTAGACTTGGACTTTTTTGCAAGCTCGTTTATCCGCTTTATTTTATCGGGGGTCATGATCCTTCACCTCCGCAATTATTCGGATTTTTCAGCGGCAGAAGCTTTTTCTTCGGATTCCTTTGCTGCAGCCTGTTCGGCTCTTTCCTTATTTACCTGTTCAACTGTTCCTGCGTGAGCGGTAGTTTTCAGGTCGGCAGGCAGCTCCGAAACAAAACCCTCGATCTTTTCATATGTTATCTTGGAAGTAAAATCCATTCCGCTAGGGCGGATATTTCTTGAACCGAGAGTATAAATGTCGCTGGAGATCGTTGTAAGACCGACATTTCGCATAACATTTTTGTTTTCCTTGTTATTATCCACAAAATCCTTGAGCGTGGAGCTGAAGGGAATGGACAGCTTGTCTTCGGGGAGAGAACCAGCCTTTTTAAGTATCTCCGCACCCTTATCGTTAAGTGCAAGAATGCGTCCGTACATAGGCGGCACCTTAAGATCCTCTGTTCTAATTCCGATAAGCGTATTGAGAAGTATCCTCTTGATACGAGCCATGGGATAACGCTTTACCTTGATATTTTCAAGGAGCTGCTCAAGCGAATCGGACATTCTTGCAGCCTGGAATATCCTGTTTTCAAGACCCTGTCCTACGTCTGGAACCGTTGCAAGCTCCTGCGGAGAAATTGTTCTCAGACGATAAAGCAAAGCCCTTTCAAAGTTTTCAAACCAGCAAAGCAGTTCCTTATCGTCATACTCGGCAACAGCATCGGCAGTATCCTTCGGTACGTATGCGGAGAAGTCATCTCCGTCGTCGATAAGCCTGCGTATATACTCACCGCTTGCAATGCTTTCGCTGTGACTGTCTCCGTCATGCTCAGCGCCCTCGCGCTTAACGGTAAAAGGCTTGATTTTTTCGGTAAGACCAAGAAGCTTCAGGGATTTTATATATTCAACACCCAGAATATTGTTGGGGGAATTAAGAATATCCCCTACAAGAGGACCGTATTTAAATGTAACAAGCTGATGAACCGCATCGGGAAAAGGCATTCCCTGTTCAAGAAGCGGTTTGAGGTTTTCCGGAGTGGTAACGTTCATAACTGCATCGGCACATTCGGTAAGCTGCTCAACGCTTCCGCATTCACTTCCGAAGGAAATACCCTCAACACATCTGAGGGCGCCCATAAAAAGAACGCCGCAGCGTGCAAAAAGCTCGGCATTTGCAAGGCTGTACTGAACGGGCATCTCTATTACAAGGTCAACTCCGTTTTTAACGGCAATCTCGGCTCTCTTGAATTTATCTAAAAGAGCGGGTTCACCCCTCTGAACATAGTTTCCGCTCATAACTGCGACAATATGAGTAGCTCCTGTCTGTTTCTTTGTTTCTTCTATCTGATAGATATGACCGTTATGAAACGGGTTGTATTCGCTGATGATTCCGTATGTTTTCATTAAGATTGTTCCTCCGGTTCTTATAAAACTTTTTTACATAAATACCCATGATAACATTGCTATTATACCATATTAAATGCAATAATGCAAGGGATATTTTAAAAATTACCGAATTGTAATAATTGACTCAGTGTTCTGAGATAAAATTTTCAAAAAAAGTTGAAATATTGATACGTATATGGTATAATATAACAGATATCTTTTTAAGAGGTGCTTTATGAGCGAAGAAATTACTGAAAATTCATCTGAAAATAACGATGAGGGAAGACCTCCCGCCGACCCGAAAAATAAGCTTTATACTGTTATTTCTCTGCTTATTTTTGCGGTTTTATACGTTGGCTGGTATTTTATAAAGGATAATTTTGTCTTCACCTATGCCCTTTATACCGAAAACCTGAATCAGGAACAGCTTTTGATAATTGAGAGGGAGCTGCAGGCAGAAATTCCTGAAGGCGCAGAACTGCAATTTGCCAGACTTCACAGAAATTTTGATTCGGATATGCTTTACGCCGCTTTTCTTCTGCCTGAGGGAATTGAGGAAAATGAGAATTTTGCCGATGAAATGATTCCTTATCAGTACGGTAATGTCGTAAGAGATGAGCGGTTTACCGTTTATCCATATGCTGATATGACCGCCGATTATGTTTACGGCGACAGCTATGTGTGTATCGACAATCCGCTCAGAAGCTGTCTGATCTATAAGGAGGACGGTAATCATTACGCACTTTTCCGAACAAACGAATATGACAGATCCGCTGTTGCCGACTCCTTTGAGAACGCGGTAAAGATTCCGTTAAGATGAGGTGCAGAATGTTCAGAAAAACTGCCGCTGCTGCGGTAATGATCTTTATATCCGCATTTTCCGGCGCATGGTGCATATGCTGCCATGCTGCCGGCGAGGCAGATTTCGGATATCATGCGGACAGCGGAGGATTGTCGGTTTATATAAAAAATTATGATCCCTCTCTTCAATACAGCATAAGCCTGAACGGCGGGAGCGGATTTATACCTTTGTACGGAAAAAGCGGAATACATTTTTCAAATCTGCCTGAAGACACGTATCAGATCTGCGCTATGATAACAGGCAAACGTTCCACTCTTTCCGATGTGAAAGCAGTGCAGCTCGGTGAATCGGAACTTGATGCTAATGAAATTTCACTCAGCCTGACAGGAATCAGGGAAAAGGGCTACATGGACGGGGGCATATCCGTTGAGATCAACAATTTTTCCTTGTATAACGAATACATGATATCCATAAACGGCGGAAAAACATGGTATGTCTGCGACGGAAAGGAAACGGTAATTGACGGTCTTCCGGCAGGCAGTTATGAAGTATGCGTAAAAAGCAGGCATAATCCCGCCAAATGCTCGGATATTGTAACGGTCACTGTTCCGGTAATGAATTACTCGGATAATGCTTATGTCAGCGCTCCTGTGATAAAGCAGTACCCGGAGCTGCCCACAGGCTGCGAGGTCACTTCACTTGCCATGGCGCTCGGATTTTACGGAATAAGTGTCAGTCACACGTCTCTTGCCGACAGCTTTCTTGAAAAAGGGGAGTACCGTGCCTGCGACTACAGAAAAGCTTTTGTCGGCAATCCGAGGGATATCAAGGCATACGGCTGTTATTCGGGAGTGATTGCAGAAACGGCAAAAAAATTTCTTCATACAATCCCTACACGCAGCTTTGACGTTATCGAGCTTAAAGGGTGTGATCCGGACAGACTTTATTCACTTATTGATATGGGTTATCCCGTAATAGTCTGGGCAACAAGCAAAATGCTGCCTGTTACAGAGGGCGCAGAATGGACGGATAAGGCAACGGGCAGGAAAATTGTCTGGAAGGGCAACGAGCATTGTGTGCTTATGACAGGCTATGATGTTCAGAATGGACTGGTCTTTTGTAACGATCCCCAGCGAGGAGCCTGTGCATATAACATGGAGCTTTTTGAACAGAGATTCCGGGATATGGAAAAGCAGGCTGTGGCAATTGTTGAAAATCAATAAAAAGCACTTTGGATTTTTGACGTTTCGCAGGAAAGTATATACTAAATTTCCAAGCTGTTCATATCTTTGTATCTGTTTTGTGATAAAATAAAAGATAATAGATAATTTCTGTGAAAGGACGGTTTATATATATGGAATCAAAAATTCTTCTTGAAAGCGGGACTAATGAGCTTGAGCTTTTGGAATTTACTGTCGGCAGTAATAGCTATGGCATCAACATTGCAAAGGTAAGCGAAATAATGACAGATCAGCAGGTAACTCCGGTTCCTAACGGTCCTGAAGAGGTCGAGGGCGTATTTATCCCCAGAGATAAGCTTATTTCAGTTATTGATTTGCATAAGGTGCTTCATGTCCCCAAGGAATGCATCCCTGAAAATGCAGCTAAGAAAGCTATTTTTATAGTATGTCAGTTCAACCAGATGGTCGTTGCATTTCATGTTACAAGTGTAAAGGGCTTTCAGCGGATCTCATGGACCGATATTGTTGAACCTCCCGCAGTTTCGTCAAGCAGCGACGGTATGGGAATTTCCACGGGCGTTGCCAAGATCAGCGACAGGATTATAATGATTCTCGATTTTGAAAAAATCGTTTCTGACCTCAATAAAAGCAACGGAATCGATATTACAGGTCTTGACAGAGTGGAAAAAGCAAGCATCACCACAGGGGACAAACGCATAATCGTTGCGGATGATTCACCTTTCCTTAATAAAATGATCACCAGCACCCTTGCTGATACAGGCTTTAAAAATATCGTTTCGTTCCAGAACGGCGCAGATGCATGGGATTACATATCTACTTTTAAATCAAGATGTACCGCCGAAGACATAACAAGCAATATCGCTTGTGTTATAAGCGATATCGAGATGCCGAAAATGGACGGTCACAGGCTTACAAAGCTTATTAAGGACGATCCCGTTCTCAAGCACATTCCCGTTATACTGTTCTCATCGCTGATTGACAGGCAGATGATAGAAAAATGCAAATCTGTCGGTGCTGATGCACAGTTCTCCAAGCCGCAGATCACCGAGCTTATCAAAACCTTGTTAAGGCTTATTTCGGATTAAAGAAATTTATTTCAGACGGGACTTTAAATATGTTCCGTCTTTTTTATATAAGCAAATTTACAGAACCGAAAGGAAGCATTTTGAATTGAAAAAAATATCCGAAGCAGATAACGAAGATATCATAAACGATGTTCAGGCAGCAAGCATGCAGCAGGATAAGGGTAAACACGGGCAGATAAAAAAATTTTTCCACGATATTTTCGACATAAAGGACAACATGATGAGCTTTGAAGAAATTGACACCATGATGCATGAACATACCGTAATTCATGGTCCGAATATGTGGATACTTATGCTTGCAATCCTTATCGCCTCTATAGGGCTTAATGTAAACTCTACGGCAGTCATAATAGGAGCAATGCTTATTTCCCCGCTTATGAGCGGAATTATGACTATGGGTTATTCCCTTGCGGTAAGGGATCTTATGATGCTCAAAAAAGCTTTTACACGCTTTGCGACGCAGGTCGTAATATGTCTTGTGACC
>CAZDJG010000156.1:0-5129 GCA_964505695.1 uncultured Ruminococcus sp. | reverse complement strand
CTCGTTGAAACCGGGACACGGGCAAAACTCATTGAGGATTTGACGTTAAGGAGGCTTAAACGAGGTTCCCTTGTGTGAAATCCGTGTAAAGCATATCTTACAGCCTTTTTACTCCTGTGCGGTTTTGGATTTCACACAGAAGTATTATTATTTTAAACGTACCGGTAAAAAGAAATTTGAAAGGAAAGATATTTAATGAAAACAATAACGGGTAAAAAAATTTCATATATTGCGGCAGCGGCGATAGCTGCGTCGGTTATGACAGCCTGCGGCAATACGGATAGCGCAGCTTCTTCCGACAAAACCTCTGCGGCAGACTCGGGAGCCTTTTCTGGCGAGATCACAGTTATCTCCCGCGAGGACGGTTCGGGTACAAGAGGCGCATTTGTGGAGCTTACAGGCGTTGAGGAAAAGAATGAGGACGGAAGCAAGGTAGACCGCACTACCGAGGAGGCTGTCATCGCAAACAGCACCGATGTTGTCATTACACAGGTATCGGGCAATAAAAATGCCATTGGATATATTTCCCTCGGTTCCCTTAACGATACCGTGAAGGCGCTCAAAGCAGACGGGGCGGAGGCAACGGTCGAAAATATCAAATCCGGAAGCTACAGCATTGCAAGACCCTTTAACATTGCCGTTAAGGAAGGGCTTAGTTCACAGGCGCAGGATTTCATTGACTTCATTATGAGCACAGAGGGTCAGAAAATAGTTGAGGAAAATAAATATATCCCCGAGAATATAACCGAAAGCTACAGCGGAAGCGCATCAGGCAAGATCACGGTTGCAGGCTCGTCCTCCGTAACGCCCGTTATGGAAAAGCTTGCCGAGGCATACAATGAGCTTAACCCCAACGCCGTTATCGAGGTTCAGCAGAGCGATTCCACATCGGGAATGAAAGCCGTATCCGACGGCACCTGCGATATCGGAATGGCATCGCGCGCGCTTACCGGCAGCGAGCTTGAAAACGGTCTTATTCCCACTGTTATCGCCATGGACGGAATAGCCGTGATCGTAAATAATGAAAATACCTGCGAAAATATCACCACAGATCAGATAAAAGCCATTTTTACAGGTGAGATCACCGACTGGAGCGATATCGGGTGAACAGCGGCACAATAACGGCCGCCGCCGAAAAGGGTACGGAGAGGGGCAGCGCATCAGGAGCGGGAAAGCTGCTTGAAGCCGTAATGCACGCAGTTTTCCTGCTTGCAGCCTGCGTATCCGTACTTGCGGTCGTACTTATCTGCGTCTTTATCTTTGCAAACGGAGTTCCTGCCATTGCAAAGATAGGTGTCTTTGATTTTATGCTGGGCGAAAAATGGAAGCCTACCGATGATCCCGCAAGCTACGGAATTTTTCCGATGATACTCGGCAGCCTGTACATTACCGCAGGCGCGGTCATCGTCGGAGTTCCCACAGGTCTGCTCACTGCGGTCTTTATGTCAAGGTTCTGCCCTAAAAAGCTTTACAAAGCAATAAAGCCTATGATAAATCTTCTTGCTGGTATCCCGTCCATTGTTTACGGTTTTTTCGGAATGATAGTGATCGTTCCGCTGGTAAGAACATATATCGGCGGCAACGGCAACAGCATACTTACCGCCTCACTGCTTCTGGGAATTATGATACTGCCGACGGTTGTGGGGCTCTCGGAAAGCAGCATGAATGCCGTTCCCCAAAGCTATTACGAGGGTGCGCTGGCGCTGGGCGCAACACATGAAAGAGCTGTTGCAACGGTAATATTTCCTGCGGCAAGGTCGGGTATAATGTCCTCGGTCATTCTGGGGATAGGCAGAGCCGTGGGAGAAACAATGGCTGTCATCATGGTTGCGGGAAATCAGGCAAGAATGCCGAAGGGTATTTTAAAGGGCGTGCGTACCCTTACCGCAAACATTGTAACGGAAATGGGCTATGCCGGCGATCTTCACTATGATGCGCTTATCGGAACAGGTGTTGTGCTGTTTGTGTTCATACTTATTCTGAACATCTGTTTTTCAATTCTCAGCAAGAAAAAATGTGAGGTGACTTATGGAAAATAAAATAACATTGTCCCGTTCACAGGAGATGTCCCGCAGGCTGAAGGAAAAGCTCAGAACATACAAAAAGCACCCCCTTGCATTTGCAATGCTTATTATCGTCAGCCTTGCCTGCATTATTACAGTTTCCCTTTTCATTGCCATTGTGGGATACGTATGCATAAAGGGCGTGGGGTATCTCAGACCGTCACTGTTTTCTCTGCACTATACAACGGATAACTGCTCGATGCTGCCGTCCGTTATAACCACAGTGGAAATGGTCATCATCACCTTGCTCATTGCCGTTCCGCTGGGAGTTTTTTGCGCAGTATATCTCTGCGAGTATGCAAAGCGGGGAAGCAACCTTGTAAAGCTCATAAGGCTTGCCACGGAAACGCTTTCGGGCATACCCTCCATTATATACGGACTTTTCGGAATGCTCTTTTTTGTAACAAGTCTTAAATGGAGCTATTCAGTGCTTGCAGGCTCGTTTACCCTTGCGGTAATGGTCCTGCCCACAATAATCCGCTCCACCGAGGAGGCTCTTATGTCGGTAGACGACAGCTATCGGGAGGGCAGCTTCGGACTTGGAGCGGGAAAGCTCAGGACGGTTTTTGTTATCGTTCTGCCGTCTGCGGCAAGCGGTATCCTTTCGGGAATCATTCTTGCTATCGGACGAATCGTCGGCGAAACTGCCGCTCTCATCTATACCGCAGGAACGGTCGCAAAGATACCCGCTTCGGTCATGGACTCGGCAAGAACACTATCTATACATATGTACTCCCTTTCGAGAGAGGGACTTCATATGGGCGAGGCGTCGGCGACCGCTGTTGTCCTGCTTATCACCGTTCTTATACTAAACACTGCTGCGGAGGCGCTGGCAAACAGGCTTTCCAAAGGCAGAGCCGGCTGAAAGGAATATTTTTATGATCACACAATTTGAAAAAGATCCCCCTCTCCGCTGCGGCACCGACGGCTATAAGCTGCGGATAAGCGGCTGTGAGCTGTATTACGGAGATTTTCATGCCCTGAAAAATGTTGACCTTAATGTGATGCCAAACGAAGTGACAGCATTTATCGGACCCTCCGGCTGCGGAAAATCCACTCTCCTTAAATCCATAAACCGAATGAACGACTTGGTAGAGGGGTGCAGGGTAACGGGCGAATTTTTGCTTGACGGGCAGAATATTTACAAGGATATCGAAATAACCGAGCTTCGGCGCAGAGTCGGAATGGTCTTTCAGAAGCCGAACCCCTTTCCAATGAGCATTTACGACAACATTGCTTACGGACCCATAACTCACGGGATCAGAAAAAGATCCGAGCTTGACGAAATAGTTGAAAAAAGCCTGCGGCAGGCGTCAATATGGGACGAGGTAAAGGACAGACTGAAAAAATCCGCCCTGGGAATGTCGGGCGGACAGCAGCAAAGGCTTTGCATTGCAAGAGCGCTGGCTGTAAAGCCTGAGGTGATACTTATGGACGAACCTACCTCCGCTCTCGACCCTATTTCCACAATGAAAATAGAGGAGCTTTGCTTTGAGCTGAAAAAGGACTTTACTATTGTAATAGTAACGCACAATATGCAGCAGGCTGCCCGTATCTCCGATAAAACGGCATTTTTCCTCCATGGCGAGGTAGTTGAATTCGGGGAAACGGAAAAGCTGTTCTCCATGCCCTCGGACAAGAAGACCGAGGACTGTATTACGGGCAGATTCGGCTGATTGCCCGACGAAAGGCGGTATATAAGTGAGAAAGCAGTTTGACGAACAACTCAGGGAGCTTGATCTTGAAATGGTCAGAATGGGCGGCGCAGTTGAAAATGCTATCAGCGCAGCCGTCAAGGGTCTTGTGAACAGGGACAGAGAGCTTAACAAAAGAGCTATCGAGGCTGACAAGGATATCGACGATATGGAAAATGATGTTGTATAATAAAACTTGACACAATCATTTATTAACGGTAACTTTATCATCTGATATACATACAGATAATTTCATTACCATATTTACAATCGGATATAAATATATTTCTGCTTTGAGATTTTCATCAGGGAACCTCTATAAACCTCCTTCACGGCAAATCCTCTATTGGTTCGGTCATCTGCTTCGTTATCAGACCTTGTAAGACAGCAAGTATTACTGCGGTCTGATGCCTTGCATCTGACCGAACCAATGGACGAGGCTTTGCTCGTGTCCCGGTTTATAGAGAACCCCATCAATTCACTGTCTATTTCGTATTTCATCATGTCACCTTTTTCTTTTCTCGAACCTTTTATGTCACAAACAAATCCTTATTTACGAACTATTTGCTAAAGGATTACCGTATCCCAGAACCTCCTCAGTTTTGTCCGTAATATGCGTTTGCTCCGTGTTTTCTCAGATAATGCCTGTCAAGCAGCGCACGGGGCATTTCTCCGGCGGAGGGGTTTATCATCGCCGCATGGAAATTCATAAAAGCGACCTCCTCAAGAACAACGGCATTGTGTACCGCCTCCATGGCGTCCTTGCCCCATGTAAACGGACCGTGATTTTTTACCAGGACTGCGGGGACAGTCATGGGATCGGTTCCCTCGAATGCCTCTGCTATAACGACTCCCGTTTCCCTTTCGTATTCGCCGCCTATCTCTTCGGGGGTCATATCCCTTGTACAGGGGATAGTTCCGTAAAAATAATCTCCCTGAGTAGTACCCATCGGGATTATCCCCCGTCCTGCCTGAGCATACGCCGCCGCCCATCTGCTGTGAGTATGAACGATACCGCCCATATTTTCAAAGCGTCTGTAAAGCTCAAGATGCGTGGGAGTGTCGCTGGAGGGCTTGTACTTTCCCTCGCAGACTTTGCCTGTGGCAAGCTCCACAACGACCATATCCTCTGCGGTCATTCCCTCATAGGGAACTCCCGACGGTTTTATAACGGCCATTCCGCTTGCTCTGTCCACAGCCGAGGCATTGCCCCATGTAAAGGTCACAAGACCGTATTTCGGAAGCAGAAGATTTGCCTCCAGAACCTTATTTTTGAGATCCTCAAGCATTTTCCAAATTCCTTTCCTGTTATAATCCTTAGGGGTTCTCTATAAACCGGGACACGAGCAAAGCCTCGTCCATTGGTTCGGTC
>CAZDJG010000155.1:0-5154 GCA_964505695.1 uncultured Ruminococcus sp. | reverse complement strand
GAACCCATGATTACGCCGTGAAAGGGCGTCGTCTTAACCTCTTGACCAACGGGCCTGACGAAGCTGCTGATATTTCAACAGCCTGTATGGTAGCGGCAGTGGGACTTGAACCTACGACCCCCTGGGTATGAACCAAGTGCTCTAGCCAGCTGAGCTATACCGCCATATTTAAGCGACTTATTTATTATACGCTATCGCTTCAAAAAAGTCAAGAGCTTTTTTTAAAAAAGACTTTTTTTGTCATATTGCACAATAGATACAGATTTTTTTATATTACGATATATTGATACTATAAATAATGTACTTTTTACGGCGAAAGTCATTGCACTACGGAAGATTTTTGCAGACGATTTGATTATCTGCCGCATACTTCCGTAATAAAATCACGCTTATGGGAACCTCTATAAACCTCCTTCACGGCAAATCCTCTATTGGTTCGGTCATCTGCTTCGTTATCAGACCTTGTAAGACAGCAAGTATTACTGCGGTCTGATGCCTTGCATCTGACCGAACCAATGGACGAGGCTTTGCTCGTGTCCCGGTTTATAGAGAACCCCTTATGAAAAATATACGATATATTATATATGTCGCTGCACGTTTTTGTGTGATATCTGCATAGTGTTTGTATAAATTGTATGTTAAAAGTTGCAGATTTCTCACACATTTGTACTTGATTTACAAAAAACAGCTTATAAGTTTATGCAAATTTTTTTATCGAAATTGGTTGCCGTATTTTTAACAATATGTTATAATAGTTATGTGTTAAGACGGAACAGATCATTCTGTCTGTACGGTTTGCGCTATTTTTATTTTGGAGGTATTTTTATCATGGACGGAAGCGGATTCCTCAAAACAGTCAATTTTGGCGGATTTGATAAAAAAGATGTACTTGCATATGTAGACCAGCTCAATACAAAGATATATACTCTTGAAAACGAGCTTGAAGAAAAGAAAGCTCTGCTTGAAAACAGCGGCGGCAATATGGAAGACAAGGAAAAGTACGAAAAGCTCCTTGCCGCAGACAAGGCAAAGATCACCGAGCTTCAGACAGGAAATGATTCTCTCAAGAACCAGCTTAAAAACTGCGAGGATGAGTCCGCTCAGAAGGACAAAGAGATCGAGGAGCTCAAGAAAAAGCTTGCCGATATGGAAAATGAGCTTGTAGAAGCAAAGAACAAGGCTGCCGCAGCAGGTTCTGCCGACAGCAGCGCTATGGATCTCACCAATGTATTCGTTGAGGCTCAGAGGACTGCAACGACCATTGTTACTCAGGCTAAGGAAAATGCAAGGAAAATGGACGAGGATGCCAAGAAGCTTGCAAATCAGGTTGTTGATGACGCTAACAGCAAGGCGTCTACCATTGTTAAGTCTGCCGACGAAAAGGCTAACAAGATTCTCACCGACGCTGAGGACAAGTCTGCCGAAATGCGTACTGCCGCAGATAATATGAAGGCGGTCATTCTTTCCGAGATCACCGATATTGAGGAAAATGTTACTAAGCTCAGAACTGTTCTTGATTCTCTTACCAAGGACAGCATTGAAAAGGTTACCGAAACTGCCGAGCTCCTTACCAAGACACAGGATACGCTCAAGAAGAACGGTATCCCTCAGTTTACTCCTCCCAAGAGTGCTAAGACTCCTGCGCCTGCTGCAAGACCTGTACAGCCCGCACCTGATCCCAAGCCTGTGCAGCCTGCACCTGCAAAGCCTGCTCCCGCAGCGACTGCAAAGCCCGCACAACCGGCTCCTGCGCCTGCTGCAAAGCCTGCACCTCAGGCTGCCGCTTCGAAGCCTGCTCCCAAGCTTAACAATAATTTCGGTTTCGACCTGAGCGAGATCGAGAAGATGGCAAAGGCGATCGAGGCTGACGCGTCCAAGCATAATAAGGGAACTCCTGTTGAGGACGATTATGACGGAAATGTTGATGCAAAGAAGATCAAGCTTTCCGACATGATGTGATTTTGGCGGACAGAGCTTAAATTACATAAACATCAAGGGATATTGCGTCTCTTTATCGCAATATCCCTTTATTTTTATTATCAGAATCAGAACGGGAGAAACAAGCATGAGCGATACTAAAAAAAGAAGCAGCTTTACAGGCACACTGGGATTTGTTATGGCTGCGGCAGGAAGCGCCGTCGGACTGGGAAATATCTGGCGTTTTCCGTACCTTGCCGCAAGAGATAACGGCGGAGTATTTATACTTTTTTATATTATTCTTGCGCTTACATTCGGCTTTACTCTGCTCACTACAGAGATAGCCATAGGCAGGAAAACACGGCAAAGTCCTATAACCGCATACGGCATGATACATCCCAAATGGGGATTTATAGGTCCGCTGGCGTGTCTTGTTCCCGTTATTATCCTGCCTTATTACTGCACGATCGGAGGTTGGGTGCTCAAATACCTTACGGTGTTTGTAACGGGACAAAGCTCTGCCGCCGCAGAGGATTCTTATTTTGGCGGCTTTATTTCGGGAATGTACGCTCCTCTGATATTTATGGCTGTTTTTCTGGGACTTACTGCGTTTGTTGTAGTTTTGGGAGTGGACAAGGGAATCGAAAAGTACAGCAAAATCCTCATGCCGATACTTCTGCTGCTTATAATCATAATATCCGTTTACTCCCTTACCCTGAGTTATACCGATGAAAACGGCATTACAAGAACAGGACTTCAGGGACTTAAGATTTATCTTGTGCCTGACTTCAGCACAATGACCGCAAAGGACTTTTTTGTTGTTCTGACCGATGCAATGGGACAGCTTTTCTTTTCCATAAGCGTTGCCATGGGAATAATGGTAACCTATGGCTCATACGTAAAGGAAGACGCAAATCTTATGCAGTCCATAAACCGGATCGAGCTTTTCGATACCGCTGTTGCGCTGCTTGCGGGTCTTATGATAATCCCTGCTGTCTACACCTTTGCGGGAACCGAGGGAATGTCGGCAGGTCCGGGACTTATGTTTGTTTCGCTGCCGAAAATATTCAGCGCAATGGGTCCTGTGGGAAATGTCATCGGCGCACTTTTTTTCATAATGGTAACATTTGCTGCGGTGACGTCATCGGTGTCGGTCATGGAGGCGATAGTTTCCAGCATGATGGACAAATTCTCGTTTTCCAGAACCAGAAGCGTTGTTATTGTGACCGCTTATGCCGCAGTTTTCGGAATGATTGTGTGCATGGGTTACAACCTGTTATATTTCGAAGTAACTCTGCCAAACGGAGCTGTCGGACAGATACTTGACATAATGGATTATATCAGCAATAACTGCCTTATGCCTCTTGTGGCAATACTTACCTGTATATTTGTGGGCTGGATAGTCAAGCCTCAGACCGTTATTGACGAGATATGCCTCGGAGGCTTTAAATTCAGCAGGCGCAGGCTTTACATTGCAATGATCAGATATATTGCCCCTGCGCTGCTTATTTTTCTGCTGCTTCAGTCCGTTGGAATTATCAGACTTTAAGAGCATTATAGAGGTTCCCTTATGAATACAGATTCTATATCCGAAAGGAAGATTATTTATGACTGTTTCCGAAAAGATCACACGGGGCAGAACGTTTCTTGGTATCGAGCTTGGCTCAACAAGAATAAAAGCCTGCCTTACCGACGATTCCTTCAAGCCTGTTGCCGCAGGCTCCCATGAGTGGGAAAACCGCTTTGAAAACGGTTACTGGACCTACTCCCTTGAGGATATCCGCAGCGGCATACAAGCCTGCTATGCTTCCCTTGTACAGGACGTTTACGAAAAATACGGAGTATATCCCGAAACCTACGGCGCAATGGGAGTTTCCGCCATGATGCACGGTATCATGGCATTCGATGAAAATAACGGGCTTCTGACGCCGTTCAGAACATGGAGGAACACAACCACCGAAAAAGCCGCGGCAGCGCTTACCGAGCTGCTTGATTTCAATATTCCCCAGCGGTGGAGCTGTGCGCATTTCTGCCAGTCCGTTATGGATAATGAGTCGTATACGGCTCAGACGAAAAAGGTGACCACGCTTGCAGGATATATCCATTTTCTTCTGAGCGGTGAAAATGCCGTGGGAGTGGGCGAGGCGTCGGGGATATTTCCCGTAAACGGCACGGATTACGACAGGGCAAGGCTTGAAAAGTATGCCGAAAAAATCGCCTCTTATGGCTGTAAAGCGGATGTTTACAGGCTTTTTCCCCGTGTTAAAGCTGCCGGAGAGAGCGGCGCGTTTCTTACAGAGGACGGCGCACGGTTCCTCGACCCTGCAGGCAGACTGAAGGCGGGAGTTCCCGTATGTCCCCCCGAGGGCGACGCAGGAACGGGGATGACCGCCACAAATTCCGTAAGACCGGGTACAGGAAATATTTCAGCCGGAACGTCGGTGTTTTCAATGCTTGTGCTTGAAAAGCCACTGTCAGAGGTACACAGAGAAATAGATATCGTGGCAACTCCCGACGGTAAGCCTGCCGCTATGGTCCACTGCAATAGCTGCTGCACCGTTCCCGATTTCTGGGTAAGGCTTTTTGGGGAGTTTGCGGAGCTTATAGGCGAGCCTATAGATAAATCGGCGCTTTACGAAGTCCTTTACCGAAAGGCAATGAGCGCAAGAACCGACTGCGGCGGAGCTGTGGCATACGGCTTTATGTCAGCAGAGCCTGCTGTCGGAACAACAAGAGGCTTTCCCGCATTTTACCGCCTGCCCGAAAGCAGCGTCGGTCTTGGGGAGTTTTTCCGTGCGCAGCTTTATTCATCGCTTGCGGCGCTGAAGATCGGAATGGATATGCTTTTTGACAGCGAAAAGGTGACGGCGGAGGTCTTTAACTGTCACGGCGGACTTTTCAAGGTGAAAAATGCTGCATCGCAGATAGCTGCCGACGCTCTCGGCACTCCCGCAGCAGTTACGGAAACGTCGGGAGAGGGCGGTGCATGGGGAATGGCTCTTCTTGCGGCGTATATGATAAACGGAAACGGTGTCAGTCTCGGTAAGTGGCTTGATGAAAACGTTTTTTCGGAAATGGAAAGGTCTGTTTCCTTCCCCGATAAAAACGGACGGGAAGGCTTTGATAAATTTATGGAGAATTTCCAAAAGGGACTATATATATATAAGGCGGTACAGAATAATTAAGGGGAACCTCTATAAACCTCCTTCACGGCAAATCCTCTATTGGTTCGGTCAT
>CAZDJG010000154.1:0-5172 GCA_964505695.1 uncultured Ruminococcus sp. | reverse complement strand
CGGATTCCGACAGCGACAGTGACTCGGATTCGGATAGTGATAGCGACTCGGATTCGGATAGCGATAGCGACTCGGATTCGGATAGCGATAGCGACTCGGATTCCGATAATGACAGCGGCGATATAGATTCCGACAGTGACTCGGATTCCGACAGCGACAGCGATTCGGATAGTGACTCGGATTCCGATAGCGACAGCGATAGTGACTCGGATTCCGATAGCGACAGTGATTCCGATAGTGATAGTGACTCGGATTCTGACAGCGACAGCGACAGTGATTCCGATAGTGATAGCGATTCGGATTCGGATAGCGATAGCGACTCGGATAGCGACAGCGATACCGACATTGACACTGACAGTGTTAAGCCTGTAATTCCTACAGAGCCGACTACTCCTTCAACATCAAGCTTTATCGAGGTTGAAGATAACGATGTTCCGCGCGGAAGCTTTACCGAGGTTGATACCGGCAATTCACCCAATGAAACATTCATTGAGATAGAGGACGGAGATGTTCCTTTGACCGACTTCTCAACGGTATCAAATCCGACAACCGGTGAAAGCCGTATGCCTTTGTATGCTGCGTCTGTAGCTGCTGTTCTTTCAGCGTCTGCTCTTGCGTTTGCATCGAGAAGGAAGTACAATGGCGGCAAATATTCCAAATAACTGAATTACCTTTGAGGGCTGCTCCGCAGTTGATATCGCGGAGCAGCCCTTTTACCTTTTATAATAGTTATATTTTTTTGTCGGAGGATCTAAAATGAAAACAATTGCAATGCTTGTAAATGCAAGAGATAAACGCTCGGTTATAAATCCCGAGATATACGGACATTTTTCCGAACATCTCGGAAGATGTATCTATAACGGAATTTATGTTGGTGAGGATTCGGGCATTCCCAATATCGGCGGAGTCCGCAGAGATGTCATTGAGGCGTTCAGGCAGATAAAAATGCCTGTTCTTCGCTGGCCGGGCGGATGCTTTGCGGACGAATATCATTGGAAGGACGGAATAGGAGAAAAAAAAAGCCGCAAAAAAATGATAAACACAAACTGGGGCGGAGTTACCGAGGATAATTCCTTCGGTACTCACGAGTTCTTCAATATGTGCGGGGAGATCGGCTGCGAACCGTATCTTGCAGGGAATCTTGGCAGCGGAACTGTGCAGGAGCTTGCGGAATGGGTCGAGTACATAACCTTTGACGGGGTTTCGCCTATGGCTGAGCTTCGCCGTAAAAACGGCAGGGAAAAGCCGTGGAAGCTGAAATATCTGGGAATCGGAAACGAAAACTGGGGCTGCGGCGGAAATATGAGACCCGAATTTTGTGCGGACGAGTATCGCCGTTATCAGAGCTTCTGCAAGGATTTTTCCGGAAATAAGCTGTTTAAAATAGCCTGCGGCCCCAGCGCTGATGATTATAACTGGACTGAGGTCATGATGAAAAATCTTAACAGCTATCAAACAAAGGGAATTTCTCTCCACTACTACACTATTCCCACAGGCGACTGGAGTAAAAAGGGAGATGCGCTGGAGTTTTCCGGTGAGGAGTATTACTCTACCATTTCAAGAACCCTTTACATGGAAGAACTGATAACCCGCCACAGCGAGATAATGAACCGTTACGACCCGAAGCACGAGATCGGTCTTATCGTTGACGAGTGGGGCTGCTGGTACGATGTTGAAAAGGGTACCAATCCCGGATTTTTGTATCAGCAGAATACCATGCGCGATGCGATCGCTGCTGCATGCAATCTGAATATCTTCAACAATCACAGCGACAGAGTTATCATGGCAAATCTTGCTCAGGCGGTCAATGTGCTTCAGGCGCTTTTGCTGACCGAGGGCGGGAAGCTTGTCAGAACCCCGACATATCATGTGTTTGATATGTGGAAGGAGCATCAGGGCGGTGAAAATGTTTACTGCTTCTGTGAAAACGAAGCCGTAGGAGCGGAGAAGGTACCTATGATATCCGCCTCCGCCTCTGTAAAGGGCGGGGAAATGACTGTTACCGCCGCAAACTGCTCCCTTGAGGAGGATGCCGAGCTTGTATGCGAGATCTCGGGATTTGAGGGCAAAAGGGTGTCTGCACGCATTCTTACAGGTGAGGTTCATACCTGCAATGATTTTGATGAGCCTGAAAGGGTTGTTCCCGCCGTGCATGAGGCGTCGTTTGACGGCTCGGTACTCAGATCGGTCATTCCTCCCTGCTCGGCTGTTGTTTTCACTGTTGTGTAAGCTTTTAACGGATGCAATAACTTCAGAGAAAACCGATAATATAGCAATCCTATATTAAATTTACAGGACTGTTATAGCTTCATTTCCGATTGATTATGCTTTATCTCGTAAGAGAGAACCAAAGGGGGAACCCCCTCCCTTTCGCCCGTCTCATGACAGACAACATCATACCTGTGAATTTTTAAGAAGGAATTATTTTGTAGGATCGCTATAAATGCTGCCAAAAGACAATACTGACAATAAAAACCTCTGTTTCAGAATAATTTCCGAAACAGAGGTTTTTTCATCGTCAGCATTGTCATACCTTGCATTTAAACCCGTTTATATGCTCTTCCATATAAACCCTTAAAGGGCAATGCTCACAGTCCGGCCTTCTTGCATTGCAGGTGTCCCTGCCGAAAAGCACCAGACGGTGGCAGAAATCCGAGCTTTTTTCGGGAGGAATGACCTTTTTCAGATCCTGTTCCGCTATTTTCGGGTCTTTTGATTTTGTAAGTCCCAGCCGTCCCGTAATACGAATACAATGAGTGTCTGCCACAATGGCAGGTTTATGGTGGATATCTCCCATTATAAGATTTGCGGTCTTTCTGCCGATACCCGAAAGCTTTGTAAGCTCCTCAACAGTGTCGGGGATAACGCCGCCAAGATCGTAATAAAGACTGCGGGTCATCTCGACAATGCTTTTTGCCTTTGTTATGTACAGTCCGCAGGGCTTTATTATTTCGGCGATATCGTTTATATCGGCATCGGCAAAGCTTTTCAGGGTGGGGTATTTTTCAAAAAGCGTCTTTGTGACGATATTTACCCGTGCGTCGGTACACTGAGCCGACAGCCGTCCCGCTATCATCAGCTCATACGGTTCCCTGTATGTAAGCGAGCATTTTGCATCGGGATATATCGTTTCAAGACATATGACCGCAGTCTCGGCAATTGCTTTCTTAGAGGGCATTTTATCATTCCTTTCGGTTGCAAATCTTTTCCTACGTTCAAATGAATATCAGTATTATTATATCATGCATCGGCAAATTTGACAAGTGCATTTGTTACTGTTAGAATTTGTAAAAAAGTCTTGAAAATCAGGTAAAAATATGATATAATTCTGTATGTATTTCAATGTAATAAGGAGGCTCTCAGAATGAACGTTATAAAAGGGAAAGGCGTTTGCGGCGGAATTGCCGTAAGCGTAATAAAGCTTCATACCAACGGAACTGTTTTTGTTAAAAGAGAGCACAGGGAAAATACAGAGGAAGAAATAGAACGCTTCAGATCAGCCTGCGAGAAAACAAACCGTCAGCTTGACGGACTTTATGAAAGGGCGCTCAAATGCGTAGGCGAGGATAATGCGCAGATCTTTGAGATACAAAAATACATGATAGAGGACGAGGACTATACCGACAGTGTTGCCGACATAATCCGGAACAACAGGGTAAATGCCGAGTATGCCGTCGCTCTTACATCGGACAGGTTTGCCATGGCTCTTGCGTCGATGGACGATGAATATATGAGCGGAAGAAGCGCCGATATCAAGGACGTTTCAAGGCGCATTCTTGAAAATCTTGAAGAGGTGCCTGCCTGCGGGATCGACGATTACGGAGGAGAATATGCCCTCTGCTGCGACGATATCGCTCCGAGCGAAATAATCATGGCGGACAAAAGCCGCACTGCTGCCGTCGCTCTTGCCTACGGCTCGGTGAATTCCCATACGGCTATACTTGCAAAAACCATGAATATACCTACTGTGATAGGTCTTGGGGAGGAGCTTATATATCCCGGAAACGACGGAAAGACCATTATCGTTGACGGCTTTTCGGGAACGGTGATAATCGACCCCGACAGCGGCGCTCTTGAATATGCAAACAGGGTAATTGAAAATGAGCGGAGAAAAGCCGAAAATCTTTCCCGCCTGAGAGGAATGGAAAACGTCACTGCGGACGGCAGAAAAATAGACGTTTATGCAAATATCGGCAGCCTTGACGATGTTGCCGCCGCTATCGAAAGCGACGCCTGCGGGATAGGACTTTTCCGTACCGAGGGACTTTATCTCGAAAATGAGGAGCTGCCGGGCGAGGACTATCAGTTTGAGGTTTATCGGTTCGTGCTTGAAAAAATGAACGGCAGACCGGTTGTGATCCGTACAGCCGACTTTGTCGCCGACCGCTGCAGCGGGATCGACGGTCAGGAGCATCCGGTTCTGGGATACCGTGCAATAAGAATAGGTCTTACACATGAGGAAATACTCAGAACTCAGCTCAGAGCGCTGCTCAGAGCTGCCGTTTACGGCGATCCGGGAGTGCTTTTTCCGATGATAACCTCAGTGGAGGAGATCGTGCGGATAAAAAAGATAATGGCGGAGATAAGAACGGAGCTTGCAGAGAAAAACATTCCCTGCGGAAATATCCGATTCGGAATAATGATAGAAACTCCCGCCGCCGCACTTATAAGCGATATGCTTGCGCCTATGGCAGATTTTCTCAGCATAGGCACAAACGACCTGAGCCAGTACACCCTGGCAGTGGACAGCCGCAACTATATGCTTGAGGATTTTTACAATCCGCGTCACGAGGCTGTTCTGCGGCTTATAGAAATGACCTGTATGAATGCCCACAAGGCAGGCAGGCATATAGGTATCTGCGGCGCACTGGGTGCAGATACCGAGCTTACGGAAAGATTTATCCGCATGGGCATTGACGATCTGAGCGTTGCTCCGTCGGAGGTGCTTAAGGTCAGAGAAAGAATAAGGAGTCTTGATCTGAGCGGTCAGCATATCTGCGCTGTCAGGTGATGTTCCGTTATTATCCGGAAAAATCAATTTCATACCGAATTCCGTCCGCAAACAAGACTCCTGTTTTCAGCTTAATACATAAAGGGAACCTCTATAAACCTCCTTCACGGCAAATCCTCTATTGGTTCCGTTCATCTGCTTCGTTATCAGACCTTGTAAGA
>CAZDJG010000153.1:0-5210 GCA_964505695.1 uncultured Ruminococcus sp. | reverse complement strand
ACCGAACCAATGGACGAGGCTTTGCTCGTGTCCCGGTTTATAGAGAACCCCTAAACCTTGTTATTTATCCTAAGGATACTTGCAGGTTTACTCTTTTTGCAGATGACGGGATTTCATATGAATTTGAAAAAGGCATCTGCACCGAAACATTTATTGAATGTGTTGAAGATATCGGAAGCAGTACGAAAATCAATATCACAAATTCAAATCTGTTATTTGCTCCCGAGGAATACTTCTTTGAGATCCATGTTAATGCAAGACCGGTTAATGTTGTTTACGGCAGTACCGAGCTTGCAAATTACGGCTATAAAAATCTGCTCAAAAAGGCGGAAACAGGCTGGTATTACGATGATTTCAACAGCGTGCTTTACATCAAAATAAGATCAAATGCGGGAAAGCCCTGGGAGCTTGTCATAACACACGGTGAAACTATAAGAAAGCCTTCGGTAAACACATCCGACGAAGCCGTAACGGGACAAATTCCCTTTATTCTTCCGCCCGCTTCGGTGCCTTGCAGGATAAACTGCGTAAATTTTGACCGCGGCGGCGAAGGCGTGGCTTTCCACAAAAATGTAGTATCGGAAAATGGCTTATATAGGACAGACGGCGTTGAAATAGAGCTTTCTGACGATACAGGCGCAGGATATAATGTGAAAAATATTGTAAGCTCGGAATGGCTTGAATATACCGTCAACGTCTGTGAAAAGGGAGATTACCTCCTTAAACTCAGAGTTCAGGGAAAGGGAACAATAAGCGTGGATTTTGATGAAAAAGAATCCTCCGAAAAAACGGCAATAGATGAAAGCAGATGGAATACCGCAGATCTTGGCAAAGTAAAGCTTTCCGCAGGCGAACAGGTAATGAGAATTTCTGTCTATGACGGCAGTCTGAGATTAAACTGGGCGGAGGTTGTAAAGGAATAACTGCAAAAAATTTATCTGAGGCAATACCGAACAAAGAACGGCTTGCGGTTACCAAAGGGCAGTGCCATTTGGTATGACCAAGCGAAGCTTGGTCAACCTCCGCAGAGGGCGAAATCCCCCTTTAATCAAGAAAACGGGGAAAAGGGTGAGAAATGCGACAGCATTTCGAGAGAGAATCGCTCCCTGCGGGGAGCGGACACGACCGCTCTCCCTTATTCAAAATAAGACCTTCCAAACGTTCCGGTGAAACGTTTGGAACAAAGCAATACCATTACACTACTTGTATGTATTGCACAAATATATATATCCTTTTCGACAAGCAGAGGGTCTGTTGCAGCAAAGAACTTCTTGCTGCAACAGACCCTCTGTTTAATCAAGCCTTTTCATAGGCTTGCGGATTTCCTTTTTTTTCTTCCAGATCCTTTTCTGCCTTTGTTATCTGCATATATTCCGCATTAAGGCGGTCGGGAGATGAAAAGCCCTTTTTCATTGCGGCATAGCAAAGGCTTGATGCAAGCGGCGCATTAAGATGGGGAGATGCCGCAAAAACATTCCCGTTACCCGCAAGGGCGGTCATTTGTCTGCTGTAATCTCCCGCGCATATGACCTTTTCGGTTTCGGCAAAACGTTCAAGCTCGCCTGCAAGCTCGTTTTCGGCAATTATCCTGTCATCTGAAAGCCTTATGACGCTGCCGCTTGTTTCCGTGCGGAAAAAAGCCGTGTAAACAAGCTCCTGCCTTGCGTGCATCACGGAGCATACAAGGCTCGCCGTTCCGCTGAAATTGTATGCAAGGGATTCAAGAGCCGAGATACCCGCGCAATTTTTATCAAGCGCAAAGCATATGCCCTTTACTGCGGAAATGCCGATCCTGAGTCCCGTGTACGACCCCGGACCGCTTACCGCCGCAAATCCGTCTATATCCGAGAGAATCTTGCCTGCGCTTCTGAGCATATCCTTTACCATTGGCAGGATGACCTGAGAATGGGTAAGCCTTGTTACAAATGTATTCTGCGCAAGCACAGCGTCCTCGGTGCAAAGGGCGCAGGACGCTGTTTTACCTGAGGTGTCAATCCCAATTACCAGCAAGGCTGTCACCTCCTTCGGGAACCGTAAGGGTAATTTTTCTTGTATTTTCGCCTGTTGCTTCGATCTCAACGATGATCGCTGAACTGTCCAGCTCGTCACGGATATTTTCAGACCATTCGGCAGCAATAACACAGTCCTCGGACATACAGTCAAAAAATCCCGTAGTTTCCAAGTCCTCGCCGCCGCTTATGCGGTACATATCGAAATGGCAAAGGGTGAGCCTTTCACCCCTGTATTCGTTCACAATTGCAAAGGTAGGGGAAGAAACAACGTCGGGTATACCCATTCCCATGGCTATACCCCTGGTAAGGGTGGTTTTTCCCGCACCCAGTCCCCCTCTGTATGCGATCAGTTCGCCGCCGCAAAGACGTGAACCTATAAGTCTCCCCACTTCAATGGTTTCTTCGGGGGAGCTTGTAAAAAAGGTCTTGGTAAAAGCGTTCATATGATCACCGTCAGAGCCTGTTCAGGCTCTCAGATATTTTTCTTCATATTTTTGATCAGATCGTCTATATTGCTTGCTGCCTCAAGCAGGCTTTTTAGCCTGTCGGAAAGCTCGCCGACAGATGCATTCTCATTGTTTTCGCTGCCGGCGTCATATGTTTTTTCTTCCGGAGCATCAGCACTGTTATCTTCAGCCTCCTCGGAGTATTCCTCAGACGCAGAAATTGCGGAAGCTTCGCTTTCATCATCGGCTTCCTCCGTTTTTTTTGCACCCGATATGCTGACGGTGCTTTTTGACTGCGAAACGGACAATATCCTGAAGGTTTCACAGAAAAATGAAATGTCATCGTCCTCAAGAGAACGTATCTTGTATCTTTTCTTATCGGAATATCCGAATTTCTCCGTTGAGATTATGTCAAAGCCGAACAGAGGCGTTCTTACCCCTATACAGCCTATTTCAAATTCGCTGATATTTTCAAAGATTATTTCTGCGCTGAATTTTACAGGCTCGTTGCTGTAAAAGATCATACGGATAAAGGGAACCTTCACTCCGTCCCTGCCGATACCGCTGTAAAAGGAAAAGTCGCCGAAGGATGTAAAGTCGTACCAATAAAAGTCCTCGCAAAGGTCGGTTATCAGCTCGATGCCGTAAATTTCGCTGAAATTCTTTTTCAGAGCGCTGTGCTCCTCGTTAAAGGGCATAGGCTTTCTCATGCCTACGGGCATTTTCTCGAAGCCCAGACCCTCATACCATTTGATAAGGCTGTCCTCGCAGAAAAGCTGGACGTTCAGCTTATAGATTCCTGTCTGGCAGTATTCGGTCAGACGTTTTACTATTTCCGCTCCTATACCATGCCGTCTGTAGTCTGTCCTTACGCATATCCCGCTCATAACGGCGGCGATAAGTCCGTCGGAGGCAACCCTTCCCAACCCCACAAGCTTATCTCCGTCATAGGCGTAGACGGAATAAAAGCTTGCGTTGGCTTTTTCTATATCCTCATCGGTATAGCCGCTTAGCTGATACCATTCAAGCGCCTTATAAAGATCAATGGTATCCTGGGGGCGTTTAAGAGCCGAAAGATATTCGATTTCCACATTACCCCTCCCGGAAAAATACTATATTCATTTTAGCACATTTATTCAGAATGGTCAAGTGTATTTTCGGATAAGTCCTTGCATTTTGGAAATAAATGTGCTATAATAATATTGTATCAGTATAAAAGCTGTTAATTTTTTTGCGGGGGTGTGAAAAGGTTGGATATAAGCGTTCCTCTCAATGTAAAGAATTTAATAAGCAGGCTTGAGGATGCAGGCTATGAGGCATATATTGCGGGAGGCTGCATACGCGATTTTCTGCTGGGCAGAAAGCCAAAGGATTACGATATAACCACAAACGCTCTTCCCGAACAGGTCATTGAATGCTTTGATGGCTTTAAGGTGATACAAACGGGCATCAGGCACGGCACCGTCACGGTGGCAAGCGGAGATGAAAATGTCGAGATAACTACATTTCGTATTGACGGGGCATATTCAGATCACCGCAGACCCGAATCCGTACATTTCACCCAAAAGCTGGAAACAGATCTTGCAAGGCGGGATTTTACTATAAACGCCATGGCTTATTCGGACAGCAGAGGTATCGTCGATAAATTCGGCGGACAAAAGGATCTGTTTAACCGTCTTATCAGATGCGTGGGCGACCCTGAGGAGCGGTTCGAGGAGGACGCTCTGCGTATTCTCCGTGCAATAAGATTTGCCTCCGAGCTTGATTTCAGGATAGAAGCGGAAACCGCAAGGGCGATCCATGCCAAAAAATACCTGCTCAAGGAAATTTCCGCAGAGCGCATTATGAGTGAGCTTACGGGATTTGTTACGGGAAAGGCTCCCTGCGACCTTATGCTTGAATTTGACGATGTTTTCACGACGGTGATACCCGAATTTTCAAAGTGCGTCGGTTTCAATCAGCACAGCAGATACCATGTTTACGACGTTTGGGAGCATACTGCTCATGCGCTTGAAAACTCAAAAAGCGACAGGCTTGTGCGGCTTGCATTGCTTTTCCACGATATTGAAAAACCGTCCTGCTTCCGCACCGATGAGGAGGGGCAAGGGCATTTCCCGAACCACGAAAAGCGCAGTGCGGAAACAGCAGAGGATATAATGAAACGGCTGAAATTCGATAACGACACTATACGCAGCGTTTCGACTCTTATAAAATATCATTACATTACTCCGGTTGAGGACAGACGAGTGGTAAAAAGACTTATTTCGGTGCTGGGTCTTACGGCGTTTATAAGGCTTACCGACGTCATGAAGGGCGACAGCAGGGCAAAACAAAGCTTTTGTCTTGAAAGGGTGGGCATTCTCGATGCTATGAAATATCTGGCATACGAGATCACCGAAAACGGCGAGTGCTGTACATTAAAGGGTCTTGCGGTAAACGGCATGGATCTTGAAAATATCGGCTATGAGGGCAAGACTGTGGGTGATGTGCTGAATGTGCTGCTGTCTATGGTCATTGACGAAAAGATCCCAAATGAGCGTGGCACTCTTATCGCAGCGGCAAAGGAAATGATACAATAAATCATGCGTTCGTCGCAAAAAAAACGGAGACATTTTCAAGTCACCGTTTGTCAGCCTGTGCTTTGTTTGCCCGGTTGTTTTCCGCAGCGGTGTATCGGCAAATAAGCGGCTGTAAGCAAAATATAAAGGGAACCTCTATAAACCTCCTTCACGGCAAATCCTCTATTGGTTCG
>CAZDJG010000152.1:0-5244 GCA_964505695.1 uncultured Ruminococcus sp. | reverse complement strand
CAAGCAGATTCGGTGCAAAGACGCAAGTCGCTCTTTGTTCGGTATTGCCTTAATTGGATCACGGATTATGATAACCGAAAACAAACATTGTTTTTTCTGCACGTAATGACAGGCGACCATTCTATGTTTCAAGAACAGGCGTGATTATTTTTCCGGTAAATATAAAATGCAGGTCATAATTCTAATGTTGACAATCCGAAAGCAGTAAATAATGAGATCGAAAAATTTGCAGAAATAGTATTAAGGAAACACTGATTAAATCTGCGCACCAGGATTTAATCAGTGTTTCCTTAAAAAAGCTGCCGCTCCAAGCGGTGGCTTTTTGCATATAGGCGTAAGTCAGACATTCGTATTGGCATTTCCAAGAACCTCACGCCAGCTTTTACCGATCTCACCGCAGCGGTCGATATCGGTGGACTCTGCGGCGGATTTCAGCTCGTTTAAAAGCTTGTTTTGATCATCGGGATAATCAAATGCCGACATTTTCTCGATAACCTCGTCGATCTGCAGCGTATCGAAATTATCCAGTGCATCCATAAGCTCGTCAAGCAGCGATAGAGTTTCATCATTGTTTATCTCAGTTTTTCCTCCCGTCACGTTCAATTCGGGGAACAGCGGTGTGAGGATATCCTTAAATTTTCGGTATTCTTCAAGCAAATGCGGTGTTTTTTCCTCAATGAAAGCAAGATTGCATTCATTGCCTGCTTTTTCAAGCTCAGCAGCGAGAAGTGATACCTTGTCGGCTCCGATTTGTTTTGAGCTGCTTTTTAATGCATGGACTTCAATGGTGAAATCGTGAAGCTCTTCATTGACAAGGTGCTGCCAGATCATATCGGATTTTTGGTCGATAGAACAGAGATATTCTTTCAATACATTTCTGAAAAGTTTTTCGCTGCCCAGTAATTTCAGTGCCTTGGCAGTATTCAGTCCTTCTATCCTTTTAGGCAGAGATTCTCCGTTATTCGGGTCAAGAGTGCTGTCGTTACTGCTGTTTATAATTATTTTTTCGGGGGGCAGCCAGTGTCTCAGCTTTGCGGTAATATCCGTTATTTCGATAGGCTTTGCAACAAAATCATTCATGCCCTCCTTGATAAACTTTTCACGCGCACCGCTTACTGCGTTTGCGGTAAGCGCAATGATCGGCACATCATCGTAATCGTGCATAAGCCGTCTGATAATGTGAGTAGCTTCTACACCGTCGACCTCAGGCATCATATGATCCATGAAAATAAGATCGTATTTTTTCTTGTGGAGCTTTTCGATTGCATCTGCGGCACTGCAGGCAGTGTCTATCTGCATATTGAGAGGTTCCAGAAGTCCCACTGCGACAGTCAGGTTTACCGAGTTGTCATCTACCACAAGTATCTTTGCATCGGGCGCAGTAAAGGTAAATGCGTTCACCTCCGGAGATGATTCGAGTTCAAAGCTGCTTATTCCCATTGCGTTGTACAGGCTCAGTGAATAAACCGGCTTGCGGAGTATTTTCATATTGGGAATATCGGTGATAGTGTTGCGGTACGCATAGCTTGTAATGGCAATACAAATCGATTCCGGATTATGTTTAAGATAATCAAGCAGTTCCTCTGTGATAAACTTTTCTTCGACAATAATATAGTCATGTTCTATATTGTAAAGAGCTTCAATGCTGTCGATATACGTATGGTTTATCTGAATCTTTTTCAGATCCTTGTATAGCTGCTTTTCAACATAATAATTTTCCAGAAGCAGGACTGCCGTTTTCGGATCTTTAATAGCAGGGATCGAGCAGGCGGGATCGACGACCTTCTGAGGCAGCTCAAAAGAAAATGTGCTTCCCTTATTGTATTCGCTCTCAACGTGTATCTTACCGTTCATAAGCTCAAGGAGCTGCTGTGAGATTGCAAGTCCCAGACCTGTGCCTTCTATATTTCTGTTGCGCTTGCTGTCAAGCTGCTGGAAGGAATTGAAAAGCTTCGGCATATCCTCTTTTTTCATACCGATTCCGGTATCGGATATGGCACTTTTCAGGATTATATTTTCGGGATTGTTTTTGTCCTGTTCGCAGTCAATGGAAAGATGGATCTCTCCCTCCTTGGTGAACTTTATCGCATTGTTTAGCAGATTTATCATTACCTGATGGATCCTGTTGTTATCACCGATCAGCTTTTTAGGCAGATTTGTGGATATGTCCATTGTAAATTCAATCTTTTTGGCACCGATACGGCTGTTGACAATGCTTGCAACATCATTGATAACGGAAAGAGGTTCATACGGCACTTCGATAATATCCATTTTTCCCGCTTCGATTTTGGAAAAGTCAAGTATATCGTTTATTATTACCAGCAGATTTTTACCGGAAATTTTTATCTGCTTTATGAAATCACGCGCCGCAGGTGACATTTCTTCTCTGAGAGCCAGATCGACCATTCCGAGTATGGCATTCATCGGCGTTCGTATCTCATGGCTCATGTTTGCAAGGAAGTCGCTTTTCAGGTTGGAAGCCTTCTCTATCTCAATGTTGCTCAGATAAAGGCTGTGGCTCTTGTATGCAATATTGGACAGTACGTTTGCAATAGTAAACAGTGACTGTGCAGCCTTATCTATTGCTTTTTTATTGATAATCTTTACACGACTCACCGCAGCTTTGTATTCTTCGGGGTCAATATCAAGTTCCCTTGCTATTTTTTCAAATTTTTCAAGCTCAGGCTTGCAGGGGAGAATCTGTCCTCCGATAAAGCTGCCTACCATTACTCTGTTTGCCATGATCGGAGCGGCAAAATCCACAAGTCCTGCATGACAGTAATATGTACACGGCTTTCCGCTTGCCAGGGTCATTTTAGCTCCGTTTTTATCACAGCTTTCGCATCTTACGCTTCCGAGCTTTGAATTTCTGGTATACAGTGTGCAAAAATCGGTGAAGTTGCTTCCCTTTGTAACAGGATTTCCTTCGGCGTCTGTTGTGAGTGCAGCCATTCCCGTCATATCCGAAAATGCGTCCTGTATCTGCTGAAGGATATTCACATCTATCAGATCGGTCAGATACAGATCATCTGGATTTTTGTTTGTTTTTTCTTCGTCAGCCATAATTATCACCGCTATTCCTTTTGATTATATAAGATTTCCTACAGTTGCCAGCAGCATATCCATTTCGATCGGCTTGAGCAGGTATCCGTTGGGTCTGAGAGACATGATCTCCTCCACCTTGCTTCGCTCCGAAACACCGGTCAGGAAGCATACGGGTATTTTCGCAAAGTTTTTGTCCTGCTTTAGCTTACGGAATACATCAGCCCCCGTCATGATCGGCATTTCATAATCGAGAATGATCAGATCAATGTGCTTTGAGGCGAGGATCTTTTCCACAAGCAGTCCGTTCAGCGTTGCTGTTACCTCGTATTTTTCCTCCAGAGCATTTTTAAGAAGCTTAAGCATATTTCTGTCGTCGTCCACCACAAGAATATGCTTTTTTTCAGTCGATTCGATCGGAGCGCTGTTTTGTTTTTCATTCTCAAGGTAGTCGAGTATTCTAAGCAAAATATTATCCGAGGTTATGGGGCGCATGAGAATAAGATCGGTAAGATCCCGATAGCTTTCGTCCTCCAGTTCAAGGCAGGTGTCTTTTTTGGCGACAATGATTATCGGTGCGGAGTTATATTCGCTGCTGTCCTTTAATTTCTGGATCTGTGTCAATGTGGAATCATATACAGATTCAACAAAGCAAAGAAACGCATCGGGTTTCATAAGCTCAAAATGCTTTGTCATATCCTTCAGAACATCGGTAGTGCTGATACAGTCAAAATACATTCCTGTATAGCCTAGGAATTCCTTGATGATTGCCAGATTATTGCCGTTTACAAGAAGTTTGTATTTCATATTTACCATCCCTTTCTGTCCTTGCTGAGAGTAATTTTGTAAAATTCTGCCTGTTTGTATTTATTTTATTTTATCACAAATTACTAAATATGTCAATGATTACATAAAAAAACAGCAGAGAAGAGTATCGTATGTGATGAGAAAAGCATAGGTTCGGACTGCATGAACACATAATCTGCATTAAACTCAGAAAATTTTTGCAAAAAAACTGCACCGCTTTCCGAATAGAAATCGGCACAGTCTTTTTTAATATATGGCGCAAATTCGCACGTAAAAAATACGGCGGCTCAACCTTTTACTGCCCCTGCAATAACGCCCTCGATGATATATCTCTGACTGAACAGATAGAAAATGATTATGGGAACAATGGCAAGCACCAGCATTGCCATAAAACCGCCCCAGTTTACAGAGCCGTATGCTCCCTGCATGGCTATCTGGATCGCAACGGGCAGCGTTTTGTATCTGCTGCCGAGAATAAGGTAGGGGAGCAGATAATCATTCCATATCCACATGGCATTGAGTATCGCAACTGTTATGGCTGTGGGCTTCAGAATGGGAAAAACAATTCTGAAAAATGTCTGGACAGGCGAGCAGCCGTCTATTTCCGCAGCCTCCTCAAGCTCGACGGGAATACTTTTTACAAACCCGGAGAGCATGAAAACCGACAATCCCGCTCCGAAACCCAAATAAACAAATATAATTCCGACGGGATTGTTAAATCCGGTTTTTGTGACCACATATGTCATTGTATACATGACCATCTGAAAGGGTACGATCATTGAAAATACGAACATACCGCTTATTATCCTGCTCAGAAAGGATTTTTCACGAACGAGATACCATGCCGTCATCGAGGTAAAGAAAACTATGGCAATTACGCTCATAACGGTTATAAAGGCGGATCTCCCGAATGCACCGATGATCCCGGCACTTTTTACTCCGGTTATATAGTTGTCAAGTCCTGCGAAGGTTTCCGCATCTGGCAGACTGAAAGGACTGCCCATAATGCTGAACTTAGTTTTAAAGGAATTGACAAGCACTACAAAGATCGGGAAAAGAAACAGCGCAGAAAGGAATATCAGAAATATGAATAAGACGGTTTTGTTTTTTCGCATATCAGCTTTCCACTTCCTTTCTTCCCGTAAGCTTTAGCTGCGCAAACGCAATGGCTGCTGCAATGATAAAGAATATGACCGCCTTTGCCTGACCTGCGCCCTGCCAGCCCGTTCTTCCGTAGAAGGTGTTGTATATATCGAGAGCAAGCATGGAGGTTTCCCGTCCGGGAGCGCCTGCGGTAAGAGCAAGGTTCTGATCGAAAAGCTTAAAGGAGTTTGTAAGAGTAAGGAACGTGCATATAGTTACGGAGGGCATTACCATAGGCACGGTGATCCTTGC
>CAZDJG010000151.1:0-5320 GCA_964505695.1 uncultured Ruminococcus sp. | reverse complement strand
AGGCTGAACTTTATTGACATTTACAATGCCGATAAGGATAAAAAAATCAAAATCCATAAAACAAAGGAGAAAAAAGCAATGACAAAGACAATGAAAATTGAAGGAATGATGTGCGGACACTGCGAGGCAACTGTCAGGAAAGCTCTTGAGGCAATTGACGGCGTATCCTCCGCAGAGGTGAGCCATGAAAAGGGAAATGCCGTTGTTACCCTTGAAAAGCAGGTTTCCGACGAAATTCTGAAAAAGACTGTGGAGGACAAGGAATACAAGGTGACGGGAATCGAATAAAAGCTGTAATTATACCATAAAAATACCGCTGTCAGGGTTGAAAGCCGTATGACCCTGACAGCGGCATTTTTATATTCGGAATTGTCATTTATTGCGGTCACATTACAACGTATTTTCCGCCTGATGTCATTGTAATTTCAATTCGTCCCTCGCTGTCAAGCCGGACCTTTCCCGTGTCCTGAACTTCCTTTGTCGAGGGGTCGATGCGGTAAACGTGTGCGGTGTTAAGATCCACTCCGCACTGGGAATAGTATTTAGCCTCAAAGGTAACGTTCAGCGTGCAGCCGAAGGAATCCTCCTGCTCGGTGCGGATTATCATTGCTTTATGCTTCGTGTTCTTTGTAATGTTCATTGCAAGGCTGATATCCTTAGCCTCTGTAACGCTGTCGGCATCGATGGTAACGGTATAGCGTTTTGTGATAACGGTAAGCCTGCCGAGATTTGTGCGTGCAAGAGCTGCAAGAGCATTGGATTTAAGCTCGGCAGTTTCATAGGATGCATATATCGGCTCGTCGTTTTCAATTGCATTTACCACGTTTTCCTTGGTAATAAGAACCGCAGGATTTTTCAGAGAAGTGCCCGCTTCGGGAAGTTTTTCGATTTTCAGAGTGGGGTCGGGTCTGCCGCTTGTATTTGCGTTCGGGTCGGGAAGAGAGTAGTTTGGATTGCTCGAATAATCCGCTGCGCCTGCGGAAACCGTGAGAGCGCAGGTAAGGAGTATTGCCGCACCTGCGGATAAAAGCTTTTTCATATTCAAATCAAATCCTTTCAGCCCCGCTTTTTTTGGGGGGCAAGTATTGTTCTTTTTGTATATACATATCCCGCCGCAAAAAGCAGCAGGCACATGATTTCGGTAAGAACAGAGAAATACATTCCGTTTATACCTGTTTTTTCCTCAAGAGAAAGATACGGAAAGCGTGAGATTATTTTTGATGCCTCTCTCAGAAAAATACCGATATCGCTGAATTTAAGCACCCGTATTTTATCCGTGAGCAGGAATATCAGCGGCACGGCAGCGTTTACTCCGAGGGACGCAGGCAAAAATCCTTTCCGCAGTCTAAGACCGTTTATGAAAGAAAGCACGCACCATATTGACATTGCAGCCACAAGCCACAGGGGGCGCACATACTTCATAATGCTTTCCGGAATATAAAGATCGGTAGAAAATGCCGCAGATGCATACATTGCACCGGTGCAGAGCAGTAAATCCTCTGCTAAAGAGGAGTTGTAAAATCTCATATCATTCTCCGCTGTGTCTTGAAAAAACAGTCTGATACGGTATTACTCCGTTGTAATTAAGCGACATAAGACAGCCGTAATTTGCTGCAAGGAGCATTACAGCGGCAATAACTGCGGCGGACGGGAAAAGCTTTCCTTTTTTGCACGCCATATCATATACTGCACAAAACAGCTTGGGAATCAGCAGCACAGCCGCAGGGATAAACATCAGTATGGCAATGCGTGACACCACCGCATATCTGATCCCTATAAGCTCAAAAAAGAAGCAGCCGAAAGCGCACCATATCAGAATGTTTTTTTCTTTTTTTTCACCTGAGAGCCTGTTTCTCAGCAGGAATGCGGCAAAGAACAGCAGCCCGAACATTACGGTATACCACGGGTTCAGTCCGTTTGTCATATCTGCACTCCTGTCTATATCATAATAGGTATAGATATACCTTGTTGCAAATCGCAGTATGGGTTCGGAAAAAATATATGCAAGCGCAGAAAACAGCGACATTACAGCCAGAGTGATATAATTCCAGCTCACATATGCAAAGAAAACACAGGGCAGGATTATCAGTGCGCTTCTGTGGAATGCAGAGGCTATTGTCACTGCTGCCGCAAACCGCCATAAACAGCCTTTTTCGGCATATTTAAAGGCATATGCGCAGATAACTGCGGCAATGAACTGGCACATAAAGTTCATGGAATTGAAAAACAGTCCCATACATAAAAATGCCGCCGCACTTACCCATATACTTTCGGAATATTTGTAAATGTAAACGGAAAGCGGAGGATATATAAGCAGTGCTATCACAGGGAAAACTGCCGCATAATCGTCTGTTACGGAGCATATTGCCTTGAATATCAGCATTATTCCCATTTCACGCTGGAAAATTCCTGCATCCTCATAGCTCATAAAGTTTGTGTTGTAAAACCATGAGGCATAAAGGTTATAATCGTATCCCACGCTGAAACGGAGAGATGCGGTCAATGTCAGCGCAGCACAGAAAACAGTGCAGAATATGAGCCTGCTCTTTCGGTTGTCTGAGGCGGCTCCGAGCCGTTTATTACGCAGTGAAACGGGTATGCCGCACAGGGCGATAAAAAGCAAAAAACAATATACTGCCATTTAAACCTCTGAAACACATATACTTTTATATAATAATTATACTCTTTTAATCACTGCTTGTCAAGAAATTTTTTGAATTTTGGCAGTGCGATATTGAATTTTCCCAAAGATATGCTATAATAGTAAATAGACTATTTCTGAAAGGGTATGAAAGGATATTTATGAATACGGATAAATTTAAAAGCAGCACGGCTTTCGGTACGGCGGATATTCTGCTGCCAGATCCCGATAAGACGGATATGGGAAAATGGGCAGTTGTTGCCTGCGACCAGTTTACCTCGCAGCCTGAATACTGGGAGGACGCATACTTGACAGCGGGGGACAGTCCGTCAGCTCTCAGGCTTATTCTTCCCGAAGCATACCTCGAAGGTTCTGATGCCGACGAAAGGATATCCGATATCCGAAACGCTATGGAGGAATATATCTCAAAGGGAATTTTCAGGGAATATAAAAATTCCATGATATATGTGGAGCGAACCGACAGCATGGGAAATCTCCGCTGCGGGATAGTGGGGGCGATCGATCTTGAGCAGTATGACTACCGCAAGGGAAGCGTTTCGCCTGTGAGAGCCACCGAGGCGACGGTTGCCGAAAGAATACCTCCGCGTCTGAGGGTGCGCAGAGATGCTCCGCTTGAGCTGCCTCATATAATGATACTGATAGATGATCCGCAGAGTACGGTCATTGAACCGGCGGGCAAATGCAGGGACAGCCTTGAAAAGCTGTATGATTTTACTTTGATGAAAAACGGCGGCAGTATAAGGGGATATCTGATGAAGGGCGATATCGTTTCCCGTACCGATAAGGCTCTTGCGGTTCTGGGGGATAAGGAAAGCTTTGCCGGGAGGTACGGTTCGGATGTTCCTGTTATTCTTTTTGCTATGGGCGACGGAAATCATTCCCTTGCAACGGCAAAGGAGTATTATGAGGAGCTTAAAAGAAGCAATCCGGGCAAGGATCTTTCAAATCATCCCGCAAGATATGCTCTTGCGGAAATTGTAAATCTCCACAGCGATGCGCTGAAGTTTGAGGCTATACACCGCATTATCAAAGGTGCGGATACCTCTGATCTGCTTTCTCAAATGAATGCGGCTCTGGGTCTTACGGAAAACATCTCACGGGATATGCAGTCCTTTGAATGGGTGTGCGGAGGAAAAAGCGTTAAATTCGGCATTGAAAGACCGACGTCCAATCTTACGGTCGGCAGCGTTCAGAATTTTCTTGACGAATATATTGAAAAAAACGGCGGAAAGATCGACTATATTCACGGAGCGGATATTGTGCGCAGGTTTTCGGAAAAAGAGGGGTACGCAGGCATACTTCTGCCTGATATGAGCAAGAATGAGCTTTTTCCTACTATCATAAAGGACGGCGCACTTCCGAGAAAGACCTTTTCCATGGGTCATGCCGAGGATAAACGCTATTATGTGGAGGCAAGGCGGATACGTGAATACTGATGCATACAGGCTCTGTCTGTATGACGGTGAAAGAATAATATAAGGGGATTTTTAAATTATGATAACCTACAGAAAAGCAAAGCCTGCTGATATTCCTGTTCTTATAGAGCTGAGGCTCGGATATATGCACGAAACCCACGAGGATCTGGCAGGACAGGTTTTTGACGAGATAGCAGAAAAATCAAAGGGCTATTTTCAGGAGCATTTAAATCGGGACTGTGTGGTATACCTTGCCGAGGAGGACGGCAAAACAGCGGGCTGTGTGTTTTTCCTGCTTATAAACAAGCCTGCCAGTCCGCTTTTTATTACGGGCAAAACGGGAACGCTTATGAACGTGTACACTCTTCCCGAATACAGGCGCAGGGGGATAGGCAGGCATCTTGTAAGCATGGCTATTGAGGACGGAAAAGCGTGGGATCTTTCTTATATTGAACTCAGGGCAACAAAATGCGGATATCCGCTTTACAAGCAGCTTGATTTTATAGAGGATAAGTCTATATATATGTCAATGAAGCTCAGCTTTACCGATGAGTAAAAAATGGGATTGTTGCAGCTTTCACAATTCCTTTTTTATATCACATCAAAATCGTTTCTTTAAATAAAAAAAGAAGCAATCATTTTAATGATTACTCCAATTAAGATATTATTTTAAGCCTTTATTACCAAACAATCCGGAATTTACTTTCCCAATTTTATCGTATATATTTCGTTTACAGGAAATGTGATTTTCACCAAGCCAACCTCAACAAATTCACCGCTCATTTTCTTAAATTCATGCAAAATCAAATCACCGGCTTTATAAAAAATACTATCTTCATCTTCGCCGGTAAGCGCCAGTGTACAATGCGGCACCCAGCGATCAGGGCAATACCATTCCCATCCTGTTGTGTCAAAATCGCTCAAGCATTCGTATAATTCAGTCGGTACATACTTCTATTCATAATGGGTGATGCAAAAATTGTTTTTGAATCATTAAACATTCCGATGGAACCAATATACGCAGGAACCGCTTTGTGACATTGCGCAAAGATCTTTAATTGCTCTATGCATTTTTGCTCATTCACATCATTAAAACAAGCCAATGTAAGGTGCGGTCTGGTTTCTCATTCCAAAAACTTTGTACTTAAGGCAATACCGAACAAAGAGCGGCTTGCATCTTTGCACCGGATCTGCTTGCAGATTTTTCGTCATCTTACACAAAAAATCCTTGACAGGCGACAGC
>CAZDJG010000150.1:0-5329 GCA_964505695.1 uncultured Ruminococcus sp. | reverse complement strand
AACCAATGGACGAGGCTTTGCTCGTGTCCCGGTTTATAGAGAACCCCTAAAATAACAGTGTTTGCATCGGAGAGGTCGGAATGACCGTTGTATATCCATTCGGAAAAGATATTTTTCAGCTTGCAGGCTGTTTCGGCATTTTCAGGCTTGCCGAAGCAGCCTAAGCTTATGCCCTCTCCATGTGCGGTGAACCACTTTCCCGAAACCGCCGCCGCAGGGCTTTTTCAAGCTGCTTCATTTTATCCGAAAGTCCGTAGGTTATTATATAAAAGGCTTTGTTTTCGTAATATGCGTTTACGTTTCTTATACTAAAAACCATTTAAACTCAGGATATCTTTGACAAAATCCGCACCGTTTTCTGCGTCAAAGAACCTTGCCAGGCGCCAAGCCTGCCTGCGGTTCTTTTCCTTGAAACCGGCACGGCTTTTCGCCAAATCTTATCCTTCGTTCAAACGGTTTTTAGTATTACATGGGGGATATTATCTTCAGCAGTTGCCAGCGCTATAACATTATCCTTGCCGAAGCGGGTGTTCATTATTTTTTCTGTTAAAGCGTTTAATTTTTCCATTTCCTTATCCCCCTTAAATATAGCAAAAGGGGTGTTGCAGCAAAAGTTCTTTTCTGCAACACCCTCGATTTTTATAGGGAAGCACTTTACCGAGGCTTGATTATCTGATTTCGGGACCCTGATAATCGTCCTCGTCGTTTTTTGGGGGCTTTTCAAGGGAAACAGGCTTGCTTTCGCCGAAAAGACCGTTATCCGCAGCGTTTTCACCCATATTTGCGGCAGGATATGTACCGGAGGAATTAACGTTTTCCGATGTGGAACGGTAGGGCATAAAATCGTTTTGCTGAGGGAACGGCTGAGCTGCCGCACGTCCGAAGGCGCCGCACAGCTCAAAGCTGTCCGAAATGCCCGTTGCCATAGCCTTTTCTCTCATGCAGCAGTAAAATTCCGCAAGGGTAGCGTAAAAGTAGGGATAAACAAACGCCATTCCTGCAGAGGCAGCCACAGCCCCGAAAACAGTTCCCAGAAACATTGCGCAGATGCTTCCCGCAAAGCCGCCGAGTATGAACCAGCCGATAAACGAAAGCTGCAGACCAAAACAATGCATTTTCTCGCCCTTCATGGTCAGGCGGCTTATTTCAAATACACGCTTTGTATCGAGAGAGGGATTTTCCGCAGTTATGTAAGGCACAAGGAAATATTCGTAGGATTTTATTATATTGGGGATAAGGGCAATGAACATAAGAGGCAAATAGACCAGAACGGTCATTCCCGCAAATGTCATAAGATCCTCCATGCTCGTGCTTTCATTTACATTTTTAAGTCCGCTTATCATAAGTATTATGGGTATTATTATGAACAATGACCACGCAAACAGCTTCAGGTTCATTATAAACATATTTTTTACGCAGCCCTTGTATGTGCCGCTTTTAAACTGCGAGAAAAGGTTGCCCACGCTCCGGTAACCCATTCGTGCGTCAAGGAAAAATCTGTTGCAGCCGACCTTCAGCGGATTTGCAAATAAAAGGCTGTAAGCAATGCCGAAAAGCATACTTATTATAACTATCGCTGTTACAAATGTGCCGAATATCCCGAACAGTCTCGCAAATTCCGTATCCTCCATAGAATCCCTGAAGGAGTCAAAAAATCCTTCGGCGTCATCGTCCGGATAGTATTCGTCATAGCTGTCATAATAATCGTCATAGTCATCGTAGTAATCATTATAATAGTCATCGTAAGCGCTGCCGTCGTTATATTCATCGAAATATCCGCTGAAATCCCCGACATCGGCGTCCGACGCACCTGAATTGCCCGTGCTTGAGAAGCCCCCTGTCAGTATGGAAACAATAAGGCATACGAAGAAAGCCGGCCAGTAGAAATTTCTTAAAGCCGCCTTTGCGTTTTCTTTAAGCATAGAAACAGTCCACATAGCTCATAATCCTTTCATGGTCTTTATTTACTGCTGATGATACAGTAATCCGGCTTTGAAAGCGTACACAAAATCGGATTACTACGAAACCACTGATTAAATCCCGCCTAAGGGCTTGTCACGCATCTTGCTTGCATAATTTACGACATATTGCACTAAAATTTCCTGACAGGCACTGTCCGCAGACTCTCCGGGCCTGCCTGCGAAATTTTTGCACAATCTGACGAAAATTCTGTCTGCGCAATCTGCGCACCGGATTTAATCAGTGTTTCCCTATATAATCATATCACATTTTTCACAAAACTTCAACAGCTTTATAGGATTTTAATTGCATTTTAATATATGGTCATATCGTTCAAACCATAGCGCATAGCTTTACTTTTAGCACTCAAAGAGATAATTTGCTAATTTTTTTTGCAAAAACCCTTGACAAGTCGGAAAAATGGTGTATAATATAATTAGCACTCAAGAAGAATGAGTGCTAACACAAATAAAACGAAAGTGCTAAAAAAGAGAATAAAGGCGGTGATTTCCCTGTTAGATGACAGAAAGCTTAAAATACTTGCGGCTGTCGTAAACGAGTATATCGTGACAGGCGAACCCGTCGGCTCAAAAACTATTGCCGCAATGCCCGATATAAAAGTTTCCTCGGCAACTATCAGAAACGATATGGCAATGCTTGAACAGTTGGGCTTCCTGGAGCAGCCGCACACCTCGGCAGGGCGTATCCCCACCTACAGCGGGTATAAGCTTTATATAGAACAGCTTATGCCTTCAAGAGTGCTGAGCGACAGCGAAAAGCAGATGCTTGACAGTATGCTTGACGAGGACAGCCCCGAAGAAACAGCTCTTATCGACAGCGCCTCAAGAGCGCTCGCGGAGATTACAAACTGCACAGCCGTTGTTTCAAACATTTCTCCCCAGTTTTCGATAATAGCAAAGGTGGACGCTATCCCGACGGGAAAAAGAATGTATGTTCTGCTGATGATAACATCCTCGGGAAATATACGCAACAAAATGTGCAGACTGGAGTTCGACCTTACAAACGAGCAGCTTAACTTTTTCAACGAGTATATGACCGAGCACCTGAGCGGCGTAAGCATTGACAGCCTTTCCGATGAAACGATGGAAAGGCTTGCGCAGGCGATGGGAACATATACCATGACCCTGACGCCTCTTATGAACGGTATCAGGGAGCTTGCAAGGGGTTTTATGCAGAGCGACGTCCATGTAAGCGGCGAAAAAAATCTTCTTGCGAGAAGCGATATCGGAGCGGAGGACGTGCTGAACTTCCTTGAAAGAAAAAATGAGTTCTCAAAGCTCCTCGACGACAGCTTCAGCGGTCTGAAGGTCATATTCAGTGAGGACGGGGGATTTGTTATAGGCAATTCAAGCATGATCGTTTCTCCCATCAAAAAGGACGGACGAACCGCAGGCTCGCTGGGGCTTATCGGTCCTATGAGGCTCGATTATGCAAAAATAATCCCCTATATCGAATATTTGACGGAAAAGATAAGCAGCATCCTGTCAGATACCGCAGAGAAGGAAAATTCACCCGCACTTCCCGATATAAGTCATGGAAAGGATGATTAGCAAAATGGCAGAAGATATAAAGAAAGAACCCTCAGAGCAGACTGAGGAGTCCGGACAGACTGACGGGCAGTCCTGTGCCGGCAATGACGAAACGGTATCCGCAGAAGATACCGGCGGACAGGAGCAGACTGAGCAGCCCGATGAAAAGGAAATGCTGCAAAAGGAAGTGGAGGAGCTTAAAAAGGAGCTTTCGGAGGAGAAGGAAAAATATCTCCGTCTTGATGCGGAATACTACAATTACCGCACGCGCTCCCTTAAAGAAAAGCAGGACGCATACGATAACGCGCTTATAAAAGCGGTCACGGAGGTACTTTCCGTTATCGACAATTTTGAAAGAGCGCTTAGTGCCGAATGCTCCGACGCGAATTTCAAAAAAGGCGTTGAAATGATTTTCAAGCAGTATACGGCGATCCTCGAAAAACTGGGCGTAACGGAAATAGAGGCGCAGGGACAGCCTTTTGACCCGAATTTCCATAACGCAGTAAGTCAGACCGAGGACGAAAATCTCGGCGAAAACACCGTTGCGGCAGTTCTGCAAAAGGGATATGTCATGGGCGGAAAGGTCATCCGCCACGCAATGGTAACAGTTGCAAATCCGTAAAGAAGAAATTACAGCCGTGAAAAGCGGCGCACTGAAAGGAAGAATTTTTTATGTCAAAGATCATAGGTATCGACCTTGGTACAACAAACTCATGCGTAGCAGTCATGGAGGGCGGCTCCGCAGTGGTTATTGCAAACTCCGAGGGCGCAAGAACAACTCCCTCCGTCGTAGGCTTTACAAAGACAGGCGAAAGACTGGTAGGTCAGGTCGCAAAGCGTCAGGCAGTTACAAATGCAGAAAAGACAATTTCCTCCATCAAAAGACATATGGGCAGCGATTATAAGGTAGACATTGACGGAAAGAAATACACTCCTCAGGAGATCTCCGCAATGATCCTCCAGAAGCTGAAGGCTGATGCGGAGGCATATCTGGGCGAGCCTGTTACCGAGGCTGTCATCACCGTTCCCGCATACTTTACCGACGCACAGCGTCAGGCAACAAAGGACGCAGGACAGATCGCAGGTCTTAACGTAAAGCGTATAATCAACGAGCCCACCGCAGCGGCGCTTTCCTACGGTATAGACAAGGAACAGGATCAGACCGTTATGGTCTACGACCTTGGCGGCGGTACATTCGATGTATCCATAATTGAAATGGGCGACGGCGTTCAGGAGGTTAAGGCTACCGCAGGAAACAATCACCTTGGCGGCGATGATTTTGATCAGAGGATAATCAACTGGATGATCGAATCCTTCAAGGCTTCCGACGGTATCGATCTTTCAAATGACAAAATGGCTATGCAAAGGCTTAAAGAGGCTTCGGAAAAGTCCAAGATAGAGCTTTCCTCCACACCCTCTTCAATGATAAACCTCCCCTATATCACCGCAGACGCTACGGGACCCAAGCACATGGAGCTTACCCTTACTAAAGCAAAGTTTGACGAGCTTACTCACGATCTCGTTGAATCCACAATGGGTCCTGTTAAGCAGGCTCTCGCCGATGCAGGACTTAAACCGGCAGATATAAATAAGGTCCTTATGGTCGGCGGTTCTTCAAGAATACCCGCCGTTCAGGATGCTATCAAGAGCTTTATGGGCAAGGAGCCCTTCAAGGGCATCAACCCCGATGAGTGCGTGGCTCTCGGCGCTGCTCTCCAGGGCGGCGTATTTACAGGCGATGTAACAGGCATGGTTCTCCGTGATGTTACGCCTCTTTCCCTCGGTATCGAAACAATGGGCGGCGTATGTACAAAGATGAT
>CAZDJG010000149.1:0-5358 GCA_964505695.1 uncultured Ruminococcus sp. | reverse complement strand
CGCGTCCACCTCCAGGAACACTATTTTCACCAACGTCGCGCTCAACAACGCCGACAACACCGTATGGTGGGAGGGACTTGACAAGAATCCCCCCGAGGACGCTACCGAATGGAAGGGCGCCAAGGTCAACGGCAGGGAATTTACGAGCGTCATGGGCGCGGACGGAAAGCCGCAGAAGCTTGCTCACCCCAACTCCCGCTTCACGGCTCCCGCTGTAAACTGCCCCTGCGTATCTCCCGAGTTCAACAATCCCAAGGGCGTTCCCGTTTCCGCTATTATCTTCGGCGGCAGACGCGCTTCCACCACGCCGCTGGTATACCAGTCCTTCGACTGGACGCACGGCACGTATATTGGTTCCGCAGTCTCGTCCGAAACGACGGCAGCCGCTACGGGCGCGGTAGGCGTTCTCCGTCACGACCCCATGGCGATGAAGCCCTTTATCGGCTACAATGTCGGCGATTACTGGAATCACTGGCTTGAAATGGGCGAGAAGCTCGGCGACAAGGCTCCCAAGATCTTTAACGTAAACTGGTTCAAGCAGGACGAGGAAGGTCATTTCATGTGGCCCGGCTTCGGTGATAATATGAGAGTTCTCGATTGGATCATCAAGCGCTGCGAGGGTACTATAGACGCTGAGGAAACCGCTATAGGATATATTCCCAAGAAGGAAGATATCGACCTTACGGGAATTGAGGAAGAGGTTACGCCCCGGATCATGGATAAGCTTCTCGATGTTGACAAGGATCTCTGGAAGAAAGAAATTGCCGAGATGAGAAGATACTACGATGAGGACATCACCGCTAAGGGCGGTCACGTTCCCGCAGCTCTCTATGCGCAGCTTGACAAGATCGAAGCAAGACTCGGCTAAGCATTAAATAATGCAGAATCATACACTCCGAAAGCAGGTCTTTCGGAGTGTATTTTTTTTCTCCTTTCCGCATATAAATTAGTCATAGCAAAACGATGAATCGGAAAGGATGATAACAAATGATAAATTTTTACCCCGAAGGCTCACTGATAAATACTCCCGAAAACAAGACTGCTATCTCTGCTCTCGGCACCCTTGAGGAAGCAATGGCAAGCGGAAGGATACTCGAAGCCAAAGCAGTCGTATGCGACAGCGATCACAATCTTATTTGCGAGCTGCCCTGCGGCAGGGGAATAATACCAAGGATCGAGGGAGCCGTGGGTATAGAGGACGGAACAACAAGAGATATCGCTCTGATAACCAAGGTCAACAAGCCCGTGTGCTTCAAGGTAACGGAGATTTCAGAAAATGGCATATTCCTGTCAAGACGTGCGGCTCAGCAGGAATGTATCGACAAATACATAACGAGCCTTGTTCCGGGAGATATAATTTGCGCAAAAGTAACACATCTTGAGCAGTTCGGAGCGTTTGTGGATATAGGCTGCGGACTGCCGTCGCTGCTGCCCATAGACTCGATATCCGTGTCAAGAATATCCCACCCTTCCGACAGATTTTATCCGGGACAGCTTATCCGTGCGGCGGTAAAGGGAATAAACGGCAGCAGAGTATGGCTCACCCATAAGGAACTGCTCGGCACATGGGAGGAAAACGCCGCCTGCTTTTCCTGCGGCGAAACCGTTTCGGGAATAATCCGCTCGGTGGAAGATTACGGGGTTTTCGTGGAGCTTGCACCCAATCTTGCGGGGCTTGCCGAACCGAAAGCGGGAGTACGGGCAGGACAGCACGCAGGAGTTTATATAAAGGCAATGATACCCGAAAAAATGAAAGTTAAGCTGATAATCGTTGACGTATTTGACAGCGATGAACGCCCCGACCCTCCCAGATATTTCATTCCCGAAACAACAGAGCATATCGGAAGATGGCGGTACACCTCGGAGCGATCCGAAAGAGTGGTTGAAACAGTATTTGAATAAGACCTGACCCTTGCGGCAAATCGACCGTAAGGGTCTTTTTGAAAATATATACAATTAAAAGAGAAAAATTTTTATAGAATAATTTGGCAATACTGTTGAATTTCAAAAAAAAATATGATATAATTATTTCATATGTATGACAAGCAAATCCGGAAAAGGCAGAAAAAGAGGTAGAAAAATGAGTTACAAAAATGACTTTATTAAATTCATGGCTGACAGCGGAGTGCTGACCTTCGGCGATTTCACACTTAAAAGCGGCAGAAAAGCGCCCTATTTCATCAATACGGGAAACTATAAAACAGGCTCGCAGCTTGCAAGGCTGGGTGAATTTTATGCCGACTGCATAAAGGAAAACAATATCGAGGCGCAATGCCTTTTCGGACCCGCATATAAGGGCATTCCTCTCGCCTCCTGCGCAGCAATTGCCCTTGCACAAAAATACAAAACCGACGTAAGCTTCTGCTTTGACCGCAAGGAAGCAAAGGATCACGGCGAAGGCGGTCTTTTTGTTGGCAAGCAGCCTGCCAAGGGCGAAAAGGTCGTTATAATCGAGGACGTTATGACCTCGGGCAAGGCTTTGAAGGAGGTATATCCAAAGCTGAAAAATGCCGCCGATGTGGATATCACCGGAATGGTCATCACCGTCGACCGGATGGAAAAGGCTCTCGACAGCGAGCTTTCCGCCGTTCAGCAGGCATATAAGGATTACGGCATCAGGGTCTGTTCCATCGTAAATATAAACGATATAATCGCAGCAATAGAGGACGGAGTTATCGGCGGACGGGAATACCTTGAAAAAATGAAGGAATACCGCAGCGCATACGGTGTAAATTAAAAAAATAATCTATGGAAATATCAAATGGGAACCTCTAGAAACCGGTTTGAAAAGAGAAAATGGGTGGAGTGCGTCGGATGCTAGGAAAGCCGACGAAGCAAGGCTTGATGCCTTGCGAGGAGGTTTGACGAAGCAGACGGCGTGCTCCGCAAATTTTCTCTCAAACAAGGTTTTTAGAGGTGACCAAATATAATCTGAAAGGACTGTCTTATCAATGAGTGTACGTTTTGACCTTGCAGCGATCGCCCCCGAGCTTTTTGACGCCGTTATCTATATGGATAATTCCCCGTCCTATGCCGCATTCAGGGAGGAGATAGAGTCAATACTCGTGAGCTTCAACGAATCCGGACACCTGTCCTCCTCGTGGAAGATAAACGAAACTGATCTTACCTCTAAATCCGAGGATACTCTGAAAAATATGCACAGAGCATACCTTATCTGGTCATTTGACGAGGAACGCAAAAACGGTGCAGACCCCGACTGCTGCTGCTCGTCATATGTAAAGCTGTTTTTCAAGTCACAGCTTCCGACGCTGACCGCACTTAACAGCGGCAGGGAAACAATAGGCTGCGATGAAGCAAGATCCCTTATAGAAAGCTTTAAGGCTGAAATATCCGTAAATCCCGCTGTTTATGAATCGGTAAAGGATTTCTTCAGGGGATACATATACGGCTGCTCATTCAACTATCTGACAGAAGCTGTCATCATGAAAAAATACGCCGAAATGCTGGCATATCTCGGCGTAATGTCAAATATAATACCCACGACCGTTTCCGAACAGCAGAAGATTCTTCCCAAAATGGCTCTGCTCCTTTCAAACGACCGTTTCAAGTACTTAAACGGCTTTGTCCCCATGTCGCTCATGCTCGATATCGTGTATGACAGGATCGAATTTGCGACCCTTTCCGAAGAAGAAACCGCTCTTGTAAAGCAGCGTATAAAGGAATATATCCTGCAAAACTACAGAACCGACAGGGAGGATGATATAGAGCTGCTTGCAGACGATGTAACAGTTTCCTTTGCCGACTCATATTTCGGAGAGTATGTGAACGTACCCGCATTTTCCGAGGGACTTTACCGCAAATGCTCCAGCGGAGTGAGGACCTTCCTCGACTGTGACCGTGACGATACGGGTGACTACAGTGCGGCAAAGCTTGCCGAGCTTATCTCGGCAAAATGTTCAGAGGACTATAACAGCTTCTATACTACAGAAAAAGCTCCCTGCAACGACACCTCTCTCGGCGGAACGGCTCTTTGCTGGAAATATCCCATAATATTCAGGGACGCAAACGATTATTGGTTTGCACCCGTTTACGAAGAGCTTATATACCCCGTGCTTGACGGAGATATGTATGCCCCCGTCGAAAACGGTGGCATCCCCGGCGGAATATTCCTCTTTGCGGACGATGCCTTCAGAACCAACTGCATACGTACAGCCGCAGGGATTGCCGACACGGGACTGTCAGTAAGAAAGGACAGGCTTGCGGTGCTTGAACAGCTCAGACGTCTTGCCTCTGATACAAGCCTTTCGGACAGGGACAGAAAAATGCTTATGCTTGAGCAGACGCTGTGCCTTGTTTCGGGAAACTGCAGCGAGGCTAAATATAAGGCGCTGTTTACCGAAAATGTGTTCGGCACAGGTCTTTACGAGGAATATATCCGCTACAGGATGGATCTTCTCGTAAACAGCGCACTTACGGGTCTGGAGGCTAAAAAGGTACTCCTTGATGAGATAAACAAAATAGGCTGATATTACAGTGATCCGGCTTTGGAAACGTACAAAAAAATCAAGAGGGTGGCGCGGCTGGAAAATTCCTGCCGCGCCACCCTCTTTTTCACTAACATTAAATATCCTTAATACGGTATAATGCTCAGAAGTACGCCTGCCGCAACAGCCGAGCCGATAACACCCGCAACATTGGGACCCATAGCGTGCATAAGGAGGAAGTTTGTGGGATCTGCCTCCGCACCAACCTTCTGAGATTGTCTTGCAGCCATCGGAACAGCCGAAACGCCTGCCGAACCGATAAGAGGATTTACCTTGCCCTTGGTAACAAGGCACATAAGCTTTCCGAAAAGCACGCCTGCGGCAGTTCCAACGCTAAACGCCACAACGCCGAGGATAATGACCTTCAGAAAAGCCCACGAAATAACCTTTTCCGCAACGGTAGTAGCTCCTACGGAAACACCCAGGAAAATGGTAACTATGTTCATAAGCTCATTCTGAGCGGTTTTTGCGATCCTGTCAACAACGCCGCTCTCCTTAAAGAGATTTCCGAGCATGAGCATTCCCACAAGGGGAGCTGCCGACGGAACAAGCAAAGCAATTATAATAGTTACCGCAATGGGGAAAATTATCTTCTCTGTTTTTGAGACCTCTCTGAGCTGAGTCATTTTGATCATACGCTCTTTCCTGGTAGTAAGAAGCCTCATAATGGGCGGCTGGATAAGAGGAACAAGCGCCATATAGGTATACGCCGCAAGGGCGATGGTTCCTACCTCCACATCATATCCGCCTTTTCTCAGCAGCAGACTGGAAACATAGATCGCCGTGGGACCGTCTGCGCCGCCTATGATCGATATAGAGCCTGCCTCATTGGCGTTGAAGCCCAGTGCGGCAG
>CAZDJG010000148.1:0-5422 GCA_964505695.1 uncultured Ruminococcus sp. | reverse complement strand
AGGTGGGGACGGGCAGCCGTTCCGAAAGAATACGCACCTATAATTTCCCTGAGGGCAGGCTTACCGATCACAGGATAGGTCTTACCGTATATCGTCTGGAATATATGCTAAACGGCAATATCGACGAGGTGATAGACGCCCTTGCCACTGCGGATCAGGCAGCTAAATTATCGGCTCAGGGGGATCAGTGTTGATTTTTATTGGCTGTGTAAAGGTTGGTTTATATGGATTTTGATACAAAAATGCTGTCTGCTTCGGAGGAGGATCTGGATCTTGCGGCAGATATGCTTGCGAGGGGAATGGTTGTGGGAATACCTACCGAAACAGTCTACGGTCTTGCGGCGGACGCTCTGAATCCCGATGCGGTTTCGGCTGTTTTCAGGGCAAAGGGCAGACCGCAGGATAATCCCCTGATCGTACATATCGGGGAGCTTTGTGACATATATAAATATGTAAGGGAAATCCCCGAGAACGCCGTAAGGCTTGCGGAGCGGTTCTGGCCGGGTCCGCTTACCATGGTTCTGCCAAAGGCGGATATCATTCCCTCCGTAACGAGTGCAGGGCTTGATACTGTAGGGATACGCTTTCCCTTTCACCCTGCCGCAAGGGAGATAATAAAAAGATGCGGACGTCCCCTTGCCGCGCCCTCTGCCAACCTTTCGGGAAGTCCAAGTCCTACGTCGGCAAAGCACGTTCTTGACGATATGAGGGGAAGGATACCTGCCATAGTTGACGGCGGAGAATGCGCCGTGGGAGTGGAGTCCACCGTTGTTTCCTTTGAGCCTGACGGTAAGGTGAAGCTCCTGCGTCCGGGCTTTGTTTCCCCTGAGGAGCTGGAGGAAACGGCGGGAGCAGGAAATGTAAGCTGCGCAAAGGGCGTTACGGAAAGAATATCCGACGGCGAAAAGGTTCTTTCTCCCGGTATGAAATATAAGCATTATGCTCCCAAAGCCAATGTTACCATTATCGACGGCAGCGAGGAGGCTTATATTAAATTTGTAAGAGAACATATTAAAGACAAGACCTGTGCCATGACCTTCGGAAACGAGCCTTTCGGTTCGGATATTCCGGGCATTCCCTACGGAAACACCTCCGAGGAACAGGCGAGGGAGCTTTTTTCGGTTCTCAGAAGTCTTGACGATATGGGTTACGAGCAGGTGTATGCAAGATGCCCGCAGAAAACGGGCGTGGGTCTTGCGGTGTACAACCGTTTGCTCAGAGCCGCAGGATTTGAGGTGATCAGACTGTGAGCCGCAGCGGACGGGCATATGTTATAGGTCTTACAGGACAGAGCGGTGCAGGAAAGACCACGGTCTGCGATGTTTTCCGCAGCGAGGGGTTTGACGTTATAAACGCCGATCTTATTTCAAGAGAGGTCGTACAAAAAGGAGAGCCGTGCCTTCGCGAGCTTGAGGAGGCCTTCGGCAGCGGAATAATTCTCCCCGACGGCAGTCTTGACAGAAAAAAGCTCGGAGGTATCGTATTTTCCGACCGTGAAAGGCTCAGGCAGCTTAATGGGATATGCTATCCTTACATTATTTTCAGGATAATAAGGCGTATCGAGGAGCTTTCCGCACATGGCAGCAGGCTTATTATACTGGACGCTCCCACGCTTTTCGAGTCAAACGCAGACGAGCTGTGCGACCTTATCATCAGCGTTACTGCCGATAGGGAGCTGAGGGAAAAGCGTATAGTGAGCCGTGACAATATTTCGCCTGAAGCTGCAAGGAAACGGTTTGAATCCCAGTATTCCGAGCATTTCTTTGTAAGCCACTCGGATTTTGTTATCAAAAACAACAAGACCCCCGAAATTCTCGCCGCCAAAGCCAGGGAGGCGGCCGATAAGATCAAGGAGTATTACAATGCAGAAAAAAACGGCGAGGCGGGAGCCGTACCGTAAAAGGAAGGTTTCGGTTCTTCCGTTTTTTATTATACTGCTGCTGGTCATAGGCTGCGCAAAGCTGCCCGATCTCAGCAGACGATATGTTTATCCGCGCAAATACAGCGAGCTGGTGGACATGTACTCGGCAAAGTACGGAGTTGATGAAAATCTTGTTTATGCTGTTATAAAAACAGAAAGCAATTTCGACCCCTCGGCCGAATCCGACGCAGGCGCAAGAGGACTTATGCAGCTTATGGAGGATGCCTATGACTGGGTCGGCTACCGTATGGCTGACGAAAGAGATATCGATTACGACTGTATGTTCGTTCCCGAATACAACATTCAGTACGGCACATATCTTCTCATGCTCCTCTGCAGCGAGTACGGAGATGAGAAAACTGCGCTTGCGGCGTATCATTCGGGAAGAGGAAACGTAAACGGCTGGCTCAGCGACGGAAAGCTCAGCAGTGACGGAAGGACTCTTACGGATATTCCCTCCGCCGCAACGAAACATTATGTAAGCAAGGTTATGCGTGCATATGACGCATATAATAACCTATATTGATAATTGATACGGATTTATCCGCAGAAAGGAAGTTATTTTATTATGGCAAAGGAAAAATCTGAGGCAAAGCTTTTGCAGGAGAAGCTTTGCTCCCAAAGAAAAAACGGCGTTCTTAAAATGACGGAGGAGGAAATAAAGACTTGCGACAGCTTCTGCGATAATTATAAGAAATTTCTCGACAGCGCAAAGACCGAACGAGAGGCTGCCGGATTTGTGTCGGAAGCAGCCGGAAAGGCAGGCTTTAAGAAATTCGAGAGGAATATGCGCCTTGAACCGGGCGACAGGGTGTACTGCTGCAACAGGGGCAAGGCTGTCATTCTTGCGGTGATAGGAAAAGAGCCTGTTGAAAAGGGCGTTCATATTGCGGCTGCGCATATTGATTCCCCCCGTCTTGACATGAAGCAGCACCCTCTTTTTGAAAATGAGGAGGCAGCTTATTTCAAGACCCATTATTACGGCGGAATAAAGAAATATCAGTGGGGTACTATTCCCCTTTCTCTCCACGGTGTTATTATACGCAGCGACGGAACGAGCGTTGAGGTGAATATCGGCGAGGACGAAAGCGACCCTGTATTCTGCGTTACCGATCTTCTGCCCCATCTTGCTCAGGATCAGATGAAAAGAAGCGCGGTGGAAATCCTCAAGGGAGAGGAGCTTAATATCCTTATCGGTTCCCGTCCTTTCAGGGACGACGACATAAGCGAAAAGGTCAAGCTTAATATTATCTCGATCCTCAACGAAAAATACGGAATTACAGAGGACGATTTTGTTTCTGCCGAGCTGGAGGCCGTTCCTGCGTTCAAGGCAAAGGATATCGGATTTGACCGCAGCATGATAGGCGCATACGGACATGATGACAGGGTTTGTGCATATACGGCTTTTGCCGCTCTTATGGATGGAAAGGATATCCCTTCAAAAACTGCTGTTGTTGTTCTTACCGACAAGGAGGAAACAGGCTCGGACGGAAATACGGGACTGCGTTCTTCATATCTCAAATATTTCATTCACGATCTTGCCGAGTGCTTCGGCGAGGAGGGCAGAGCTGTGCTGAGCGGGTCGGAATGCCTTTCCGCAGACGTGAATGCTGCCTTTGACCCGACGTTCCCCGATGTGCTGGAAAAGAGGAATGCATCATTTATAAATTACGGCGTATGCGTCACAAAGTTTACGGGATCGAGAGGAAAATCCGGTACCTCTGACGCTTCTGCGGAGTTTGTGGGCAGGGTGAGAAAGCTCCTTGACGAAAACAAGGTGATATGGCAGACGGGTGAGCTTGGAAAGGTCGATCTCGGCGGCGGCGGAACCGTTGCGGCGTATATTGCAAATCTGAACGTTGACACTATTGACGTAGGGGTTCCTGTTCTTTGTATGCATGCTCCCTTTGAAATAGTTTCAAAGGTGGACGTCTATATGACCTACAAGGCATTTTCCTGCTTTCTTTATGAGTAATGCCGATTTGTAAAATATGAAAATAATATCAAAAAAGGGACTGTTGAATAAGACAGTCCCTTTTGCTTGCAGAAAAGATTATAAAAAGCAGGAGCAATGCAGAATGGTTGAATTATCGCCGCTTATGAGGATTGCTGTTTGCGCAGTTCGGAAAAGGCGCACTGACGTGCTGTTTTCCGAAGCAGCCGCCTGAGAATAACGGATCCCTTTAAACTGCAAGAATATGTTTGCACTCTCGGATAACCGACTTTTTCTCAGGCGGCTGTAACGCACCTGTAATTTGACCGCTTAAATCTATCAGTAAGGGGATTTCGCCCTCTGCGGAGGGCGACCAGGCTTCGCCCGGACTGACCAAAGGGTCGCAGCCCTTTGAAAACCCATCTGCTGACGTGCGCCGATTATTAAAGCAAGGGGCTGTTGCAGAAAACAGCCCCTTGCTTACTGTGAACAAATATTTCGGAAAATATTATTCCTCTGCATCCTGAAGCGCATCGTAGCCTATCTCGCCCGTTCTTACACGGACAACGTCCTCAACGTTGTAAACAAAAATCTTTCCGTCTCCGATATGACCGGAGTAAAGAGCATTGCGGGCGGTGTTGACAACAGTTTCCACAGGAACCTTGCATACGACTACCTCTACCTTTACCTTGGGCAGCAGCGAAGGCTCTACGGGTGTGCCGCGGTAATATTCGGCAGCGCCTCTCTGAGTGCCGCAGCCAAGCACCTGAGTAACGGTTATTCCCGTTACGCCGATATCGGCAAGGGCTTTCTTGAGGGGTTCAAACTTGTTCTGCTTGCAGATGATGGAAACCTGAGTGTATTTCGGTTCGTTTGCGCCTGCCGCTGCATCTCTTGTAAGAGAAGGCTTGTAGGTTTCGACGGGAACAGCCGTATTTACGGGAACAGGCTCGCCTGCCTCCTCATATGCTTCGGTATCGACTGCCATAACAAATCCCGAATAGGAGCTTTCAATACCGTGTTCTTCAATATCAAGACCTACTACTTCTTCGTGTGCGGATACTCTCAGACCTATAATAGCCTTGATGACAAGGAATGTTATCGTAATGGTGACTGCCGTCCATGCGCCTACCGATATTACGCCGAGAGCCTGACGTCCGAGAAGCTTTAATCCGCCGCCGTAGAAAAGACCGTTCAGAGCTGTAAATTCCTCTGCGGAGGCGTCTGCCGGAATGGAATAGCCGGGCGCTGAGGAGGTTGCGAAAAGACCTATTGCAAGAGTTCCCCAGATACCGTTCATCATATGTACCGCAACTGCGCCTACCGGGTCATCAACATGGAGCTTGTAATCAAGGAGCCATACGCCGAAGGGAACAAGAAGTCCCGAAACAATTCCGACCATTATTGCACCGAAGCAGTCCATAACGTCGCAGCCTGCCGTGATTCCCACAAGACCTGCAAGGGATGCGTTAAGACACATTGAAACATCGGGCTTGCCGTATTTTATCCATGTGAATATCATACAGACAACCGTTGCAACAGCGGGGGAAACTGTGGTCGTAAGGAAG
>CAZDJG010000147.1:0-5451 GCA_964505695.1 uncultured Ruminococcus sp. | reverse complement strand
ACCAATGGACGAGGCTTTGCTCGTGTCCCGGTTTATAGAGAACCCCAATATTTATTTTATTATACAATATTTCCGATCAAATTTCCAGTAAAATTACGAAAAAATATTCAATTGGTTGATTTGAACAGATATATTTGATGCTGTGAGAGCGATAATGTATATTTTGCAATTTCGTTGATACTCAATCGTCATTTGTTACAAAAAATTAACATATATTCCCTTTGATTATGATATAATAAATTAAAGAATCAGAATGAATCGGATAAAAATTTTCTCCGAAAGGATAATTTATTTATGAAAAAAACGGATATTAACAATGTGCTTGCCGGAATTTCGGGAAAAGCCGCTGCAGCGGCAAATTCAATAAAAGAAACGGTACGGAGAGTTAAGGAGAACAGAGAAAGCCTTCAGAAGGGGACCTTTGAAAAAAGCGATTCGTTTGTAAATAAAATTGAGGGAAAGCTCGGAAGGAAAACCACTGTTCTTGCAAGGATAGTCAGGCTGACAACCATCGGTGTTGTAGGTTCTTCCGTTATCCTCACTGCGGTAAATCTTATTTCCATGTATAGCAATGTCAGGAATTCGGCAGCCGATGAGATGGAAATGCTTACGATCTCTTATGCATCGGCGGTTTCAAATGCCGATATAACAGGCAATCACACATTTCTTGATAATTTATTCAAGGATTTTGACGAATCAAACACCTACGGCGGCTTCGGCTTTGTTATCACCGATGTGGGCGGAGTTATTTCGGGAACTGATTCGGTTATTGTCGAAAAGGGAGATAATATTGTAACTCTTGCCGAGACAGACAGCGGATATGCCGAGTTTGCGGAACTTATAGACACTTTTGACAGAACGACCGGTCATAAAAAAATAAACATCTGCGGCAGCGATTATTTTGTAGGCTGGTCGAATGTAAAAAACTTTGATACCTGCTATACGATGATCCTTCTGCCATACAGCGATGTAATGCGTCCGTTCTTTATTACGGAGGTCGTTTCAATGATAATCGCCGCAGCGCTGATCGCAGCGGCGCTGATAGTTTCTTCAAATGTGGCAAACCATATAACCAAGCCTATAATCGACGCTATAGAAAGGCTTCGTATGCTTGCTGACGGCGACCTTGAAACGCCGTCCCCCTTAACGGGCAGAAACGATGAAACGCTTGTTCTTCTTACAGCTCTTAATGATACGATATCTTCTTTAAATGCCTACATAAACGATATCAAGGCGGTTTTATCGGGAGTTGCGGAGGGAAACCTGCTTGTAAGATCAAATGCCGTGTATTCGGGCAATTTTACCGAAATAAAATACGCTCTTGACAGGATACTCAAATCGCTTAACGGCACATTCAGCGAGGTGCATAAGGCTGCGCTTTCGGTAAAGGAATGCTCCACTCATGTATCCGACGGAACAGCCGTTCTTTCCCGAAACACCTCCGAGGAGGCAAGCACTATGGAGAAGCTTACCGTTTCCGTTGCCGATGTCAGCGAGAAGATCAATGAAAACGCTGCCGAGGCGGAAAAGGCAAGAAATCTTACCGTTTCCGCAGATAAGAGCGCCGAGCGGGGCAGCGCAAATATGCGCCAGATGATGGTTGCCATCGGCGATATCGAAACCGCTTCCGCTGAGATAGAGAAAATCATTAACGTCATCGACGATATAGCCTTTCAGACCAATATTCTTGCGCTTAACGCAGCCGTTGAGGCTGCACGGGCAGGCGATGCGGGAAAGGGTTTTGCGGTTGTTGCCGACGAGGTAAGAAATCTTGCTACCAAGTCGTCCGAGGCGGCAGCTCAGACAGGTGTTCTTATTGAAAATTCCATTAAGTCCGTTCACAGGGGAATCGCCCTTGCAAACGAAACCGCAAAGTCTCTCGATAAGGTAGTTGAAACGGTAAGCAGCGTTTCAGAGATCATCGACAGGATCGCCGAATCTGCGATTGAACAGGCAGAAACGGTAACACAGATAAATATGAGCATGGAATCTATAAACGGCAGCATACAGAAAAATTCGGTTACCGCCGAGCGCAATGTTTCCGTTTCCAACGAGCTTTCGGGACAGTTTGATATGCTCAGCCGGCTTATCAATAAGTTCAGTTTTAAGTAAAATACCGTGCATGGTAAAAACGGGTTTAAGCAATCCGCAAAAATATCCTGAGCAGGATATTTTTGCGGATTGCTGTAATTATTGCATTTTGGAATATCTTCTGATATAATATCTGGGAACCTCTATAAACCTCCTTCACGGCAAATCCTCTATTGGTTCGGTCATCTGCTTCGTTATCAGACCTTGTAAGACAGCAAGTATTACTGCGGTCTGATGCCTTGCATCTGACCGAACCAATGGACGAGGCTTTGCTCGTGTCCCGGTTTATAGAGAACCCCATCTGATAGTACGCTGAAAGGACGGATAATAAAAATGCCTTACGAAAAGAAGTTTCTTATGGGCAACGAGGCGATCGCCATTGGAGCAATACATTCGGGAGTAAATCTTGTCGCGGGATATCCCGGAACACCCTCGACCGAGGTGCTTGAAACAGTTGTAAGGAATAATGACGGCAGTATATATACAGAATGGTCTGTAAACGAAAAGGCGGCTCTTGAGGTTGCCGCCGGAGCGTCCTATGCAGGCGCAAGGACGCTTGTTACAATGAAGCAGGTGGGACTTAACGTTGCATCCGATCCGCTCATGAGCCTTGCGTATGTGGGTGTAAAGGGTGGAATGGTCGTTCTCAGCGCAGACGATCCGGGTCCCATTTCCTCCCAGACCGAGCAGGATACCAGAACCTTTGCGGAATTTGCAAAGATACCGGTATTCGATCCGTCGTCTCCGGAGGAGGCATATGAGATGATGGAGGAGGCTTTCGGGGTATCGGAAAGATGGTCAACTCCCGTGCTGTTCCGTCCCACTACAAGGGTCTGTCACGGCTGTGCCTCTGTACCCGTTAAAACGAAATTTGAAAAGCATATCCCCGACGGATTTGTCAAGGACACTATGCGGTGGGTAATATTCCCAAGGACTTCCTTTTTAAACCATGAAAAAATCGAAAAAAGAAATCCCGGAATAGGAGATTATTTTTCCAAAAGCGTATTCAATAAGTTTTACGGCAGCGGCAAAAAGGGGATATGCACATCGGGAATAAGCTTTGCGTATACGGAGGAGGCTCTTTCATCGGCTCCGCATGAGGAATGCAGGCTTCTTAAAATAGGAACGCCTTTTCCGTTTCCCGAAAAGCTTGCCCTTGATTTTCTCAGCGGTCTTGACGAGGTCGTATGTATTGAAGAGCTTGACCCGTTTCTTGAGAAAAAGCTTACATATATCTGCGGAAAGTATCACCTTGCCGTGAATATTCACGGAAAGCTTGACGGTTATGTTCAGCCTGCGGGAGAAAATTCGGTCGAATCGGTAAAGAATGTGCTGAGAAACTTTATATCACTTGAAACGGAGAATTCCGAAAAGTTCCCTGCATCTCCCGATCTGCCGGTACGTCCTCCCGTTCTGTGCGCAGGCTGTCCCCACAGAGCCTCGTTTTATGCCGTAAAGCAGGCTATGAAGGGCAGAAAGGCTGTTTTCAGCGGGGATATAGGCTGCTATACTCTCGGAAACGCAGCTCCTCTCGATATGGTAGATACCTGTCTTTGCATGGGTGCGGACGTGACAATGGCGCAGGGACTTCACAGGATCGAACCCGATACGGTGAATTTTTCGTTTATCGGCGATTCAACCTTTTTTGCATCGGGTATAACCGGAGTTGTAAACGCTGTATATAACGGCACAGATATAGTGCTGATAGTTCTTGATAATTCCACCACTGCTATGACAGGACACCAGCCTCACCCGGGAACGGGCGTGAGAATGATGGGCGATGTATGCGAAAAGGTGAGCATTGAAAAAATACTGCGTGCTGTGGGACTTTCCTTTGTGGAAACCGTTGATCCTCTCAATCTTGAGACTGCGTGCAGTGCCGTAAGGCGTGCCGCAGATACAAAGGGAGTCAGTGCAATCATATTCAGATCACCGTGTATTGCCATTGCAAAGTCCTCGTGCAGCTATACCGTTGCCGATAACTGCGTAAACTGCAAAAAATGCATAAGGGAGCTTGGCTGTCCTGCAATTGTTATTGAAAACGGAAAGCCGTTTATCGAAAAAAGTCTTTGTTTCGGCTGTTCGCTTTGTGCGCAGGTATGTCCCTGCGGAGCTATTGTAAAGAAATGAGGATAGGATAATGGATAATATAAACTGCCTTTTATGCGGAGTGGGCGGTCAGGGAACGGTGCTTGCCTCAAAGCTCATCGCCTTTGCCGCAATGGAAAAGGGGATGAACGTCCGCACCGCCGAAACGATCGGTATGGCGCAGCGGGGCGGCTGTGTTGTGAGCCATGTTAGAATAGGGGAGAGGATATGCTCGCCTCTGGTTCCCAAAGGCTCGGCGGATATAATAATAGGCTTTGAGCCTGCCGAGGCGGTAAGGTGCATATCGTATCTTAAAAAGGGCGGCACGGTGATAGTAAACAGCAAGGCTGTAAAGCCTGTGACCGCATCTCTCGGCGGAACATATTCCGACGGAAAGGAAATGACGGATTATCTTAAAAGCACGGGAGCAAATGTCCGTATTATTGATGCGGAAAGGATATGCTGCGAGGTCGGTTCGCCTAAGGTTCTTAATATTGTTCTCCTTGCGGCAGCCGCAAAATCGGGAGCGCTGGGAATAGACATTTCCGAACTTAAAAGTGCCATTGAGAAGCGTGTAAATCCCAGATTTACCGAGTTGAATCTGAGGGCTGCGGATATGGCATGATCGGTTCACAGTTTGTGCGAACCGATCATCAGAGCATATTTAATATTGCAATAAAGCCTAAAAATATCAGCAGTATTTGCTTATTTTTTCAAGAACGGCAATAAACCGTTTATCATTCCGAATCCCGTCGTATCTGTCCCACTGCATTTTATCGTACAGCTCCCTGCAGTTTGAGAATTCATAAGGGAACCTCTATAAACCTCCTTCACGGCAAATCCTCTATTGGTTTATAGAGAACCCCATAATTCTTTTTTGTTTCAAGTACATCTCAAATGAAGATAAGCAGTAGTCAGCTTTCAATATTTATTTCGAGAATAGGCTCTGCGACTGAAGCGCCTGCGGGAACCATAGGCAGCACGTTAATATCCTTGTCGATAATGCAGTTGATAAGGACGGGCTTTCCGCATGAAACGGCGTATTCAAGCTTTTCCTTTACCTCACTTTTTTTGGCAATCGTTACAGGCTCGATACCGAAAGCCTTTGCAAGAAGCTCAAAATCGGTGGGCTTTTCAAGAGTTGTCTGCGAGAAATGGCAGTTATAGAAAAGCCTTTGCCACTGTCTTACCATTCCGAGGACGGAGTTGTTGAAAACAAGCTCGATAACGGGCATATTATATTTTGCAAGAGTTGAAAGCTCGGTCATATTC
>CAZDJG010000146.1:0-5533 GCA_964505695.1 uncultured Ruminococcus sp. | reverse complement strand
AGACGGCGTGCTCCGCACATTTTCTCTCAAACAAGGTTTTTAGAGGTGACCTTATACTAAAAACCGTTTGAACGAAGGATAAGATTTGACGAAAAGCCGTTCCGGTTTCAAGGAAAAGAACCGCAGGCAGGCTTGGTGCCTGGCAAGGTTCTTTGACGCAGAAAACGGTGCGGATTTTCGTTAAAGATATCCTGAGTTTAAATGGTTTTTAGTATTAATATACTGACAAATATATTGACAGTGATATGAAAAAATATTCAGTGCTGGGGGTTTTGGCTCACAAGCTCGATGGCTTTTATAATTTCAATATCAACGTCCGCCGTGCGCTGAGTGTTCATATTGCTTGCTCTTTTTATCAGCACTCCTTCGGCTGTGTTGACATATGAAGGCTTCAAATGATTGAGTGCGATTGCGATCATGTCGTTTACGCATTTTTCGCACTTGCAGCAGTTATAATCCTTGAGAAGTTTTTCAATTCTTGTGCGTACAAGCTCCTCGTTAGTATTTATAAGCATTTTAACTACCCCTTTCAATTGATTTTGTCAGGCAGACGGGATATAATCAGATATCGATTTTTCTGCTTATGATTTCCATGCACATTCTTCCGTTGTGATAGGGGCATTTCCATTCGTTCACCATTGTAAATTTGAGCATGGGCTCACCGTCGTAACCGACCTCTGCCCACCATTCGCCGCCGGGACGCTTGTCGATCTGGAAATTCTTCACCCATTTCCAGATAACTGCGGCTGCATCAAGAAATTTTTTATCGCCTCCGTGCTGATATGCGTTTATAAACCCGACCATAGCCTCTGCCTGGACCCACCAAATGCGCTTTTTGTCGATCTCGGTCTTGTCCCTCTCGTTGTTGAGAGCGCCGTTATCGAGAGCAATGCTGTAGATATTTCCTGCAATCCGCAGGTTTATTTCCTTCCATTTCAGGATATATTCCGTTTCTCCGAGAACGTCGCAGGCACGGTCGAGAAGCCATGACGCCTCAATATCGTGACCGTAGGAATGAATATCGCCGATAACGTTCAGCTCACGGTCGAAGAACACAAGGAGCTTATTGTTTTCGGGATCGAAGATCCTGCTCTCGGTAATGTCAAGCAGGAATTTAAGCCTTGAACGGACTCTTTCATCTCCGCTTGCCTCAAGAAGAACGGTATATGCCTCGATAAGGTGGAGAACGGTGTTCATGGTCTTGTCAGCCATAAGACCGTTTTCGCTGAGGGCGTCGTTTTCGATAAGCTTCCAGTTTTTGTCAAATGCCTCCATATAAGCCACATCGTCGGTGCATTTTTCCTCTACAGTGTCAAACAGGGTAAACGCAAGGTCGAGCGCCTCCCTGTCCTTTGATGCAAGGTAATAGGTCGACAGCGCATATATTGCGAATGCCTGATTATAGGTGTGCTTCATGCTGTCCATAACAGTGCCGTCATAATTCATCATCCAGTATACGCCGCCGTTTTCCCGGTCGATGCAGTGATTTTTCAGAAATTCGTATGCATGGCGGGCGTTGCTGAGATTTTTCTCTCCTCCCACCGTGCGGAAGCAGGACGAATAGAACCACAGTATGCGTGAATTGAGGATAACGCCCTTTCCGCCCTTTTTGTCAAGATTAAGGTCATTGTCCATCTGACCGTAAAAACCGCCGTATTCGTCATCTCTGAGCTTATCCCAAAAAGGGATTATATGGTTTTCAAGCTCGTTTTTCACTTCTTCGATAAGCATTGTCAGTTCCTCTTTTCAAAGATTTTTTTCGGGATATACGCCTCCGCATTCGGTTCCTTTCAGAAGCCGTCTGCTTACGCTGAAACGGCTTTCCAAGACTTTGCCGTTTTCTGTTTTTACGCTGTAATAATTTTTGCTGCGGTCGGCGGCATTTTTTGACAGAAATGCGGAAAAGTCCTCGGCTGAACCGTCAAAATATATCTCAGGCTCGTCTTTACGCACATTCAGCACTCCGCTGTATACCATATCGGGAATGTATCTTTACATTCCGATACATAAACCTCCGCCGCTTCAAAAACTGCTTGTGCATTATTCTTGTACTCCTTTGCAGTGTAAAAGCGGTGAAGGAATAAAGAAACTGCAAGCAATATTATGAGTGGGGAGAATATTATCAGAGCATAGGCAAAATATCTGACGAATTGTTCCGCTTTATCACGAAGAATTATCTGTATGGGCAAGGGGGAGGTATGTCCTAAAGGCGGTTTTGTCTTATAATCTAAGTTATATATGGGATATCCGCCCGAAATGTCTCCTCCTGTATAAAAGGCAGCACCGTCAAATCTTGCTTCCTCCGGAATGCTTTCAACAATGGCTGCAAAACTATCCTTGTAATATAACAGCTTTTCGTCTTTACACCGGAAGGACTGAATGGGTCCGCCGTTCTTTACAATTATACAGAAGCGGCGATAGCCGCCAATATCGCCCGTAAGCATATAGGCAGAACAGGCTGTATAGCATGAAAGTACAAGGGAAAGGATAACGCCGATAACGGTCAAAGGAATAATATAGCTTTTTCGTCTCGGAATTATCCTTGTCATACATCACGCCCATCTTAGAACCTGTCCGCAGCGGATAGATTCTTAATCATTTCAGATCCCGTCCGCAGCAGTTCTTGTATTTTTTGCCGCTGCCGCAGGGGCAGGGATCGTTTCTTCCGACCTTTTTGACACGTCTGGGTTCATTGGAGTAGCTGCCGTCGCCCTGAGTTTCCATAGGCTGTGCCACTCTTTCTCTCTGAGGCTCCTCGTTGTTCTTTATCTGAATGGTAAAGAGCAGTCTTACGGTATCCTCACGGATAGATTCGATCATAGCGTCGAACATCTCGAAGCCTTCATAGCGGTATTCGACTACGGGGTTTTTCTGACCGAAGGCACGCAGACCGATACCTCTCCTCAGCTCCTCCATATCGTCGATGTGAGACATCCATTTAAGGTCTACGACCTTGAGGAGTATCACACGCTCAAGCTCTCTGAGCATATCGCTGCCAAGCTCCTTTTCACGCTTGTCGTAAAAAGCCATGGCTCTTTCGGTGAGTGTATTCAGGATATCCTCTCTGTTTACGTTTCCAAGCTCCTCGGGGGTGTATCTGAAATCCTCGGAGGTGGTAAGAAGTCCCGCAAAATGCTCTCTCAGACCGGAAAGATTCCATTCGTCGTGAACGGTTCCGTCAACGATATAAAGACCCACGCCGTCTGTTACCCAGTCCTTTATCATCTTCTGGATATACTCGTGGATATCCTCGCCGTTGAGGACCTTTGCCCTCTGCTCGTAAATAATGGTTCTCTGCGTGGACATAACGTCGTCGTAATTGAGGACGTTCTTTCTGATGGCAAAGTTTCTTCCCTCGACCTTTTTCTGGGAGGATTCTATTACCTTTGAAAGCATTTTCGATTCAATGGGCATATCCTCGTCAACGTTCATGTTGTTCATCATGACCTGAAGACGGTCGCCGCCGAAAAGTCTCATAAGGTCGTCCTCAAGCGAAAGGAAGAAGCGGCTCTCGCCCTCGTCGCCCTGACGTCCGGCACGTCCTCTGAGCTGGTTGTCTATACGCCTTGACTCATGGCGTTCCGTGCCGAGGATAAAAAGACCTCCCGCCTTTCTTACCTCGTCCGCCTTGCCCTTTATCTCTTCGGAATGCTTATTGTAAAGCTTTTTGTATTCCGCTCTTGCCTTAAGTATCTCCTCGTTGTCGGTGTCGGCGTAGCTTATAGCCTCGCTGATAAGCTCGTCCTCCATGCCCATGCGCTTCATATCCGCCTTTGCAAGAAACTCCGCATTACCGCCGAGAAGGATATCCGTGCCTCGTCCTGCCATGTTGGTGGCAATGGTGACTGCGCCGAGCTGACCTGCCTGAGCAACGATCTCCGCTTCCTTTGCGTGCTGCTTTGCGTTGAGGACGTTGTGCTTTATGCCCTTTTTTGAAAGCATTTTGGAAAGTATCTCGGATTTTTCTATAGATATGGTACCCACAAGCACGGGCTGACCCTTTTTGTGGCACTCCGTAATCTGATCTATAGCGGCTCTGAACTTTGCCGCCTCGGTCTTATATACAACATCGGGGTGGTCGATACGCTGAACGGGGCGGTTTGTGGGTATCTCGATAACATCGAGCTTATAGATCTCCCTGAACTCGTCCTCCTCGGTCATGGCAGTACCGGTCATACCGGAAAGCTTGTGATAAAGACGGAAGAAATTCTGGAATGTGATAGATGCGAGAGTTTTCGACTCGTGAGCGACCTTTACGCCCTCCTTAGCCTCTATCGCCTGATGAAGTCCGTCGTTATAGCGGCGTCCCATCATCAGACGGCCCGTGAACTCATCGACAATAACGATCTCGCCGTCGTTTACAACGTAGTCGATATCCTTTTTCATAACGCCGTTTGCCTTGATAGCCTGATTTACGTGATGAAGAAGAGTTGAATTTTCGGCGTCGTAGAGATTTACGACGTTAAAGTATTTTTCGGCTTTTTTCACGCCCCGTCTGGTGATGGTGGCGGTTTTTGCCTTTTCGTCAATGATATAGTCGCAGTCCTCGGAAACCTCCTCCTGATCGGTCTTGGTATCCATTTCGGCAACAACATAGGGCTTTAAGGTCTTGGCAAAGCGGTCTGCAAGGGTATACAGCTCGGTAGACTTATCGCCTCTTCCCGAAATGATAAGAGGAGTTCTCGCCTCGTCGATAAGGATGGAGTCCACCTCGTCCACGATGGCGAAGTTAAATTCTCTCTGGACCTTTTCGTTTTTGTAGATGACCATGTTGTCCCTGAGGTAATCAAAGCCGAATTCGTTGTTGGTTCCGTAGGTGATATCGCAGTTATATGCCTCGCGTCTTTCGTCGTTATTGAGGTCATGGATAATACAGCCTATGGTCAGACCCAGATATCTGTATACCTTACCCATTTCCTCGGACTGGGATTTTGCCAGATAGTCGTTTACGGTGACAACGTGAACGCCCTTGCCTGTAAGAGCGTTAAGATATGAAGCGCAGCAGGCAACGAGAGTTTTACCCTCGCCCGTTCTCATCTCGGCGATCCTGCCCTGATGAAGAACGATAGCTCCTATTATCTGTACCGGGAACGGCTTTTTGCCCAGAACTCTCCATGCCGCCTCTCTGACGGTTGCAAGGGCTTCGGGAAGTATATCGTCAAGAGTCTCGCCGTCCTCAAGGCGCTGCTTGAACTGGGGAGTTTTTGCTTTAAGCTCCGCCTCGGTAAGCTTTCCGTATTCCTCATTGAGGTCGAGAACCTTCTGCTTGAGCGGTTCGATCTTTTTAAGCTCTCTTTTGCTGTAATTTCCGAAAAGCCCGTCTAAAATACCCATTCGTTTTATTCCACCTTAAATTTTTTTATTATGCGGAAAATATCCGCAGAACGTTTTGCTGTCGTATCGGTGCAAATTACACTTACTATCATTATAACCCAAACGAGCGATTATGTCAATATTTTTTTCAGAGGTTCATGGTATAAGGGGTTCTCTATAAACCGGGACACGAGCAAAGCCTCGTCCATTGATTCGGTCA
>CAZDJG010000145.1:0-5545 GCA_964505695.1 uncultured Ruminococcus sp. | reverse complement strand
TCGACAAAATTATGCTCGAAAATCCGCACGCTTCAAGATTCTGAACAGGCTCTTAAACTGAAAGGGGAGATTCATATGTCAAACGAAAGCAAAAAAAATTTTAACGCAATGCTGAACGACAGTAAGGATATGCCGAAGATCAAGATCATTACCGATGAAAAGAGTATTGAAAAATACGGGGGCAGCAAAATGTATTTTGCTCCTCCCTCAGCCTATGACGAGGTAATGAAGCTAATACCCGAAGGCAGTCTTATTACCGTGGGAATGATAAGAGAATATTTTGCGGCACAGGCGGGAGCGGATTTTACAGACCCCATCACCGCAGGGATATTTGTTTCTATCGCAGCATGGGCAAGCGAGCAGCGCAATAGCAATAAAACTCCGTATCACCGGACTCTGAAAGCCGACGGCGAGCTTAATCCCAAATATCCCGGAGGCTGTGAAAAGCAGAAAGCCCTCCTTGAAAAGGAGGGACACAGAATTATCTGTCGGGGCAGAAAGAATATCAGATATTATGTGGAGGATTATGAAAAATATCTTTTTAGTCTGATACCAATCTTCGTTTGAACGAAGACTGGTATCAGTCCGTAATGACCGCTGCGGCTGTTATAAAGGCAAGAACGGATAATTCGCATATTTGCAGAAAATATCCTGCAAGATCCCCGGTGATACCGCCGAAACGCCTGTAGGAAAAACGGCGGTAATATGCAAAGGAAAGCGCCGCTCCGACGATTCCTGCCGCTCCGTATAAGATATCTGCGGCAAGCATTACGCAAAGGCAGATCACAGCGGCTGCGGCAAGAACCGCTATAGTGATCTTTTTATGGGCAGGCTCCGAAAAGCTTTGGAGCGTGCCTGCTTTTTTTGCGCTCCTGAATGTCACCGCCGCAAGTCCGCTGAGAGATCGGGATAAAACAAAACCTGCCGCAGCCGCTGTAACTGCCCGGATATTTTCTGATATTTCGGCAAAAAAAGCGGTTTGCAGCAGTATATAGACCGCAAGAGATATTACAGCAAACGCTCCTACTCTTGAGTCCTGCATTATTTCAAGGGCTTTTTCTCTGTCTGCGCATGACGCCCTTGCGTCCGAAACGTCACAGAAGCCGTCAGCGTGTATTCCTCCCGTCACGGCAATGGGAATTACCGTGCATACCGCCGCAAAAAGCAGACTGCTTACATTAAAATATATGCATACCTTCTGCCAGAACATGAGAATTATGTCTATGACCGCTCCGATAAGCGGGAAAAAGCACAGCGCATACCGTCTGTTTTCCTCTTTCCATTCAATTTGGGGCATTGGTATACGGGAGTACATTGAAAAGGCGGATATCAGTGATTTTAATATCATTTCATCGCTCCCTTCAGCACAACGGGTATACCGTAAACTGCCTCGATAACAAGGTCGGCTTTTTTGGCGGCGGCAGCGTTCAGAAGTCCGAGCTGCCTGATGTATCCGGCAGTTTCTTCGGGATAGATCATTCCGTCGTCGCCTATCTGGCTTGTTACGAGAATGATCTCATCTGCATTATTTGAAAGCGTTTCCAGACCGCAAAGTATTTTTTCGGCGGCGTTCTTTTCATTTTTTGAAAACATTTCATTTGCAAGAAGATTGCAGGCGCATTCGACAAGCGCTCCGCAGCCATGCGGCAGTTCAAGCTCATGTATATCCGTGTATTTTTCAACGGTTTCAAAGCCCTTGCCTGCCCTGAGACGGCGGTGGCGCTCTATGGTCTTTTCTGACTCATCTCCATAAGGCATCATTGCGGCTATATATATTTTCCTGCCGTTTACTTCCGACAGGATATCCTCGGCGACAGAAGATTTTCCGCATTTGCTTCCGCCTGTTATCAGAGTAAACATTTAAAGCTCCTTATACCGCTCCATCGGAAGATTTTCAAAAAGGTGAGAGGAATTATAAACCGCCAGTGCCGCATCGATAAGCGGCAGCAGAAGAACCCCTCCCGTTCCTTCTCCCAGTCTTAGACCTGCGTTTATGGGCGCTTTCAGACCGATATGCTCCATAAGCAGGGAGGCGGCAGGCTCGGCGGAGGTGTGGGAGCCAAGCATATAATCTGCCGCAAATGGGCAGAGCTTTACGGCAAGCGCCGCTGCTGCCGCAGAAATAAAACCGTCTGCAACGATGGGGATATGATAATAGGCACCGCCGAGAAAAAGCCCTGTCATTGCGCCGATATCGTAGCCGCCGACCTTTGCAAGCACTCCTACGGGGTCGTTCGGGTCGGGGGCATTTATCTCAAGGGAACGTTCAACTGCGGCTATCTTTCGTTTAAGTCCGTCATCGTCAAGTCCTGCGCCCCTTCCTGTGATAAGCTTCGGGTCTGCTCCCGTGAGGGCGGCGGCAACGGCAGCGGAGGCGGTGGTATTGCCGATACCCATTTCGCCCGTTATTATGATCTTATAACCGCTTTCACGCAGTTCTCCCACAATGTCCATTCCCGTGCAGATCGCTGCCTGAGCCTGAGCGTATGTCATTGCGGGACCCTTTGCAATATTTTCCGAGCCGAATGCGATCTTTTTGTCAATAAGTCCCTTTACGTCCATTTTTTTGCCGATCCCGATATCGTAAGCGAAAACGTCCGCATTGCAGATGTCTGCCATAAGATTTATATTGGAACTGCCTTCGGCAACAGACTTCGCTACGACAGCGGTAACACTGCTGTCTGTCTGGGTGACGCATTCCTCGGTAACTCCGTGGTCGGCGCACATTACGGCGGCGCATCTCTTTTCAAGAGAAAAATTTTCCCTGCCGAATATTGCTGCAATTTTTATTACCGTATCCTCAAGCATTCCGAGGCTGTGCAGTGGTTTTGCGACACTGTTCCATTTCTCCTGCGCCCTCTGAGCGGCTTTTTTATCCGATGGTCTGATATGATCTGTCCTGTGCATTTTAATAATTCCTCTTATGTATTTTGCCCCCGGAATGCAGTATCCGAAGGGCGTCTGCGTATCAGAAAAGTCCGCTGATCCTTCCGCTTACGTCGCAATCGATGTTCAGAGCTGCGGGAGCCTTCGGAAGTCCGGGCATTATCATAATATCTCCCGTAAGCGCAACGGCAAAGCCTGCGCCTGCGGAAAGCTTTACATCTCTGACGGTTATTCTGAAATTTTCGGGTCTTCCGAGCTTTGTCGGGTCGTCTGAAAGGCTGTACTGGGTCTTTGCAACGCATACGGGAACGTTTCCGAATCCCAGCCTTTCGATCTCCGCTATAGCCTTTTGCGCCTGTGAAGTATAATTTACGCCGTCAGCACGGTATATCTCCTTTGCAATGATATCAAGCTTTTTCCTGAACGGCAGTTCGGTATCGTAAAGGCATCTGAAATCGGAGGGAGTATTTTCGATGGTGCGGCAAACCTTTTCGGCAAGATCCTTTCCACCCTCTCCGCCCTTTGCAAATACCTCGGTAAGAGAGATCTCCGTTCCAAGTTCACGGCAGAATTTTTCCACAACGGCTATCTCGGCGTCTGTATCGCTGCCGAAACGGTTAATGGCGACCACCGATGGAATACCGAATTTTTTCATGTTTTCGATGTGGGTAAGGAGGTTCACGATACCCTTTTCAAGAGCGGCAATATTTTCGGCGGCAAGCTCGGATTTGGGAACACCGCCGTTATATTTGAGCGCTCTGACAGTCGCGACGATAACGGCGCAGTCGGGCTTTAATCCTGCAAATCGGCACTTGATATCGCAGAATTTTTCAGCGCCCAGATCTGCTCCGAACCCTGCCTCGGTAATGCAGTAATCTCCAAGCTTCAGCGCAAGCTTTGTGGCTCTTACCGAGTTGCAGCCGTGAGCAATATTTGCAAAAGGTCCTCCATGCATAAGAACGGGAGTGTTTTCGAGTGTCTGGACCATATTTGGCTTGAGGGCGTCCTTTAAAAGGGCAGTCATTGCTCCCTCAGCTCCAAGCTCTCTTGCATAAACAGGCTCGCCGGAGCAGTTATACGCCACGATAATGTTTCCCAGACGTTTTTTAAGGTCATCAAGATCGGAGGCAAGGCAGAGGATAGCCATGACCTCGCTTGCAACGGTTATTCTGAAGCTGTCCTGACGGGGTATCCCGTTGCTCTTTCCGCCCAGACCGATTACGATATTTCTCAGTGCACGGTCGTTCATGTCCATGCAGCGGTCGATCATTATCCTGCGCTGGTCGATATCAAGCGCATTGCCCTGCTGCATATGATTGTCGAGAAGAGCGCACAGCAGATTGTTTGCTGAGGTTATTGCGTGCATATCGCCCGTAAAATGGAGATTTATATCCTCCATCGGAACTGCCTGGGCATATCCGCCTCCTGCCGCTCCGCCTTTTATGCCGAAAACGGGACCCAAAGACGGTTCTCTCAGTGCAAGAACGGCTTTTTTTCCGATTTTTGCCATTGCCTCTGCAAGACCTACCGAAACGGTCGTTTTTCCTTCTCCTGCCGGAGTGGGGTTGACGGCGGTCACAAGGATAAGCTTGCCGTCGGGCTTATCGGCGGTTTCGGCGAAAAGCTTTTCCGAAAGCTTTGCTTTGTAGTGACCGTAAGGCTCGATATTATCTTCCGAAATGCCGAGAGAGGCGGCAATTTCGGAGATCTTTTTCATGTGGGCATTTTGAGCGATTTCGATGTCAGAAAGCATGGTATGATCCTCCCTATCGTTTTATATGATACATATATAAATAAGTATAGCATATTTTAAAGCGTTTGAATACAGAAATAGATAAATTATTTTTGAATAAGTTTTTTTATAAGGATTTTTTAAGAAATCAACAATAACAGGTATTTAAATGTTGTTTATTTTGTATAAAACAGGGAAATTATTTTGTTAAAAAACCTGTTTAAAATAATTCTTGAAATTTATACGGACATGAGTTATAATATCTAAACTTATAGTAATTGAAAGGATAAAAAGGTTATGGCGTCTGTTACACGGGATCTTACAAACGGAAAGCCTGTAAAGCTTATACTCGGTTTCGGAATACCGCTTTTGTTCGGTTTTTTGTTTCAGCAGTTTTATAATGTTGCCGATACTGCGATAGTGGGCAGATTTCTCGGCGGAGATGCTCTTGCTGCTGTGGGCAGTACAGGATCGGTCAATTTTCTTGTTATCGGCTTTGTTATGGGCATATGCAACGGCTTCGGAATACCCGTTTCTCAGATGTTCGGCGCGGGAGATCACAAGCAGATGAGAAAATACGTGTCAGGCTCTCTCTGGCTTTGTATAATCTTCGGATTTATCATAACTGCGGCAACGGTTATTTTATGTACGGACATTCTCAGGCTTACCAACACTCCCGAGGATATTTTTCGGCGTGCATACACATATATTCTGACAATTTTTGCGGGCATTCCGGCATATTTTCTTTACAATATGACCGCCGCAATACTCCGCTCAATGGGGGACAGCAAAACGCCTGTGGTGTGGCTTGTAACAGCGTCTCTTATAAATATCATACTGGATATTGTTTTTATTGTCTGCTTCAGACTGGACGTTTTCGGAGCAGCACTTGCAACTGTCATAGCTCAGTTCGTTTCGGGGTTCGGG
>CAZDJG010000144.1:0-5561 GCA_964505695.1 uncultured Ruminococcus sp. | reverse complement strand
CGAACCAATGGACGAGGCTTTGCTCGTGTCCCGGTTTATAGAGAACCCCTTTACTGTAAAAGATCAATATATTCGCTTAACGAGCCGCAAAGTCTGACAGGACTTGCGTTTGGCACCGTCTGATATATCTCTCCCGTTTCGGACTGCCATATTACAATGTCGTCTATGTCGGCTTGTTCTATTACATACAGATCGCCCGGTACCGCCGGATTATTTTTACGCTCATATTCCGTAACACTTACAACGTTAATGCGCTCTATGGGTGTTATTCCTGTAAATTCGTACCCATCGGCAGAAGCAACGCTGACAGTCAGTAGATACTGTTTATATTCATCGGAAAACTTTAATCCGAGCCGTTTTTCGGCACTGCCGACCTCGGTAGCGTCCGTGCCTTTTCCTGAAACAAAGTACGGAAGATTTTTTAATTTTTTTATAAAATCATTCATTGCGAATCCCCTTTACGTAAAGATTTCTGCAAGAGATTTCCAGAAATCTTCTCTTGTTTTATCAAAAACAGATCTGTTAATTTCGGATTCCTTTCCGGCTGTATTCAGAATAGCGGCATTCCCCTGATGCTCCGCTTCTTTAAGAATGGCAAGCGTACCGTTGGCATCTTGATTTATATGATGAAGCTGATATTTTTTCCCTGTTGCAGGATCGAGCGGTGCTAACCCCCTTGCCATACGTTCAAGGTTAGTGACCTCTGTGCCGTCAGCCAATGCGCTTTTAAAATTAAGGTCAATATCCCGAACTAATGCCAGCTTTCCGTTTACCATCTGCGTTTTCAGTCCGGCATTTTTGTAAATATTGTACTCGTCCATGCTTTTAAACTGCTTTATCACATCTAACGGATACTTGGATTCTTTTTGTATAAGTGCCGCTTCATTCATTGTAAGACCATTAAACGTTGCTCCGTGGAGTGCGGCCGTCTCGCCTACCCCTCCGGCTACTGAACCGCCGATAGCTCCCCACTTAAAGCTTTCACTTCCCTCCAGCGCAGCGGCTTTGAAAGCCTGCTCCGGATCGCCTGTTTCAACGCTTTTTACTATGCCTGCTGCCGCGCCGCCTATTACCCCAGATGACAAGGCAACTGCCGCTCCTGATTTTGCGGAAACGGCGAAAATCGCACTGACAGCCGGAGCGCCCACTGTCACAGCCGAAACGGTGACGCATACCAATATCACGCCTGTACCGATAGCGACATTTTTTATGACCTTTTCATATGTATCGTCATATTCCTCAAATTCGTGAACAACGGTCTGACCGTCATCACCAAGGTCAAATACGTATTTTTTGCCCTGAAACTGTGCGTCAAGCTCTTCAAGGGTATATCCGAAATAAACGTCTGACTGAGAGTTGTAGAGCACCTCTTCAAGATATTCCTTTGAAAAGTAAAGTGCGCTGACGTTCTCCACAAAATAATCTTCACTGTCAAGCTGTGTGACAAGCTCTGTGTAGATACTGTCCCTGATACAGCTTTCCAGATTTGGGTCGTCAAGGGAAATATAATCGGGTATTTCAATTTTTGCTTCCTGCTCGTAAGCTTCCGTTTCCGACGCCGTTTCGGTTACCGCTTCGGATATTGTTTCCGTTACGGTTTCCGAAGCTGTTTCGGATAAAGTGACCGCTGCGGTCACTGCTTCAGTTATCTGTTCGGCAGCTTGTCCTGCTGAGCAGCCGGTAAGGAAAAAAGCGCAGGAAAGCAGCAGTACGGTTAATTTTTTCATATTGCAGTCCTCCCGTTATTCTTTTTTGCTTTTCCTTAAATTTAACCAAATGCCGACCGCAGCCGCAGCGGCAACAACTACACAAACAATTACTGGAATGGGGTTGCTCTTGTTTTCTTCGGCTTCGGCAGAAACGGGAACTGCCTCGATATCTTCCGTCACTGATGTTTCATCAGGTGCCGTGGTGACTGTGGTCGTGTTTGCGGTTGTTGTAACTGCGGTTGTTGTAACTGTGGTTGTTGTAACTGTGGTTGTTGTAGTTTCCGAAGCTGTGGTTGTTTCGGGAGGTTCTGTTTCGGGGGGCTTCGGCGGGATAATAGTTCCATCCTCCGTTATCTCTGCACCCTGATCGACAAGGTCAGCTATTTTGTCAATTGAATATTCGGAATTGTCCGGATTCATAAAAGCTATCAGAACGCTGTCATTTCCTACATATATCTGCTTTTCGGTTTTTTCTTCCGTAGACGGATTGCTTACCTTTATGGTATATATTCCCTCATCGGTGTATTTATCGCCGTCCTTTGCAGATCTGTTAAAGCGGGTATCCTTTGTATAGCCGTCAATGCCTTTTGTCCAGCGTGCCATTTCAACATTTATTTTAAGGTAACGGGACCTTGCAAGGTCAAGATAAAAGCCGTCTTCACATACAGAGCTGTTTGCAAGCTCTTTTTTTGTGCTTATATCAAATGGATAGACCATACAGTTTCCGTTTCTGATCTTAAATGTGAAAAATATACGATAGTCCTCATACGAGTCAATAACTTCGTCTTTTCTGATTTTGTAGTCCAGAGCCACCTCATAATCGCCCTCTTCAAAAAGCTGTACCTTTGTGTCAGCGCCGGGGGACGTTAGTGCTTCAAGGTAATTGGTGTATATGACCGGCTCATGCTTTACACCCTCGTGGTCTGTATATCTGATTATAAGCGTGCCCCGTCCCATATCCGTAGCGGCAGTCTGAAAATACTGATCCGATCCGCCGTTGTCATCTGCAATTAAAAGCTTGTCATTCCCATTAAGACAGTCGATATTCTGATCAATCCTGAACCAAAGCGTAACCTTGTCACCCACATTTTTAAGGAATATATTGTCATCTGTCCTATCGGTATAACCGCTTACGAAAAAGCTTCCGAGCGTCCAACCATAGTGAGGATCCTTTCCCGTTAGAGGATTGGAGCCGGAATAGCCGTTGTTTTTTCCCGTGTTTGTCACCTCGCCGAGGCTGAACCTGCGTTCATTGGAGGGGAGTGCTGCTTTCAAGGTATTATCGTATTTCAAATAAAATTCATATACCTCCGCGTGTTTTTTATACTCCTTGTCCGCCGTATTGATAAACAGCAGCTTTTTGGGATTTGTTTCAATTTCGGTTTTATATGCCACAATGAAGCGGTAATAGCATCCGTTCATAAGCTGTATTTCATTCGATTCATAAAATGCTTCGGTCTGAATGGGAGTATCCTCAAAAGTATTGGTCTGTTTATAAACGGTTGACCAGTTTATTTGATCGAGGGAGGTCTGAAGTATCACCGCTCCGTTTTTGATTTTTTCTCCCAGTTCAATGCCATCGACCGATTTACGGTTGTCCTCGGTAAGATGCCATTTATCGGCAGAAGCAGTAAGCAAGTCGTCGTCATATTCATATGTAAATGAAACTGCACTGCCGTCAGCCGCTTCAAATATGGGAATATCACTCATTTCGGAACTGCCCGAAATGCTTCCCGATATTGAGAATTTTCCGAAATAACTGCCGCCGATGGGTTCAGATGAGGAGATTTCGTATTCGCTTTTTTCATCAAATTCATATATTTTGCCGTCAATATTTATTTTTTTATCAGCGGCTTCTGCGCTGAACGGCAGTATCATAAAAACAGCTGCAATCAGTGACATAAAAGCTGCTGTGCGTAAGGAACCTCGTTTCATTTTTACGCCCCTTTAATTACTTTATAGATCACTATCGGTATCAAAACGGTATCATTCCATACAACAATCCTCGGCAAACCACGATATTACACGGTTTGCCGAAAACTAATCACTATTCCCACTCAATAGTAGCCGGCGGTTTAGTAGTAATATCATACACAATTCGATTTATACCCTTGACCTCATTTACTATTCTGTTGGATGCAGAAGCGAGAACATCGTAAGGTATACGTGAAAAATCGGCAGTCATAAAATCAGTAGTTTCAACAGCCCTGAGAGCAAGAGTATAATCATATGTCCTGCCGTCACCCATAACACCGACGGAACGGTTATTGGTGAGAACTGCAAAATATTGGTTTATGGTCTTATCAAGTCCTGCTTTTGCAATTTCCCGGCGGAAAATGTAGTCGGCATCCTGCAGGATCGTAAGCTTTTCGTCCGTAATTTCTCCGATGATTCTTATAGCAAGGCCGGGACCCGGAAACGGCTGACGGTCAACGAGAATATCTGAAAGTCCAAGCTCGTGTCCCAATGCACGGACTTCGTCCTTGAAAAGGAGACGCAGAGGCTCAATAATTTCCTTAAAATCAACGTAATCGGGAAGTCCTCCCACATTGTGATGCGATTTGATAACCGCAGCATCACCCATGCCGCTTTCTATTATATCGGGATAAATTGTTCCCTGTGCAAGGAAATCCACCTTTCCGATCTTCTTCGCCTCAGCCTCGAAAACACGGATAAATTCTTCTCCTATCAGTTTCCTTTTTGTTTCCGGATCGGAAATGCCGCTGAGCTTTGCCACAAAACGATCCTTTGCGTTTACCCTTACAAAGTTTATACCCCACCCGGAAAAAGCCTCTTCGACCTCGTCTCCTTCATTTTTTCTCATAAATCCGTGATCCACAAAAATGCAAGTGAGCTTGTCTCCTACAGCCTTTGCAAGAAGAGCTGCCGCTACGGAGCTGTCTACGCCGCCCGAAAGAGCAAGAAGGACCTTGCCTTCTCCTATTTTTTCACGAATACTTTTGACAGCAGTCTGAGCGTAATTTTCCATTGTCCAGTCACCTGTGCAGCCGCATACATTTTTTAGAAAGCTGTCGATCATACCTAAGCCATACTGCGTATGATTTACTTCAGGATGGAACTGAACGGCATAAAGCTTTTTTTCTCTGTTTTCCATAGCGGCGACAGGGCAGTGTCCGGTACGGGCAACTGTTCTGAATCCATCGGGAGGCTCGGAAACATAATCGGTATGGCTCATCCATGAAACGGCTTTTTCGGGCATATTTGTTATGGAGCCGAAAAGAACGGAGGACATATCATATTCTGTTTCGGTCTTTCCGTATTCGGATGTAATGCAGGTAGAAACTTTTCCACCGAGAAGGTGTGCCATAAGCTGGCAGCCGTAACAAATACCGAGAACAGGAATACCCATTTCAAATATTTCTTTGCCGATGGAAGGGGAATCGGGAAGATATACACTTTTGGGACCGCCTGTGAAAATAATACCCACAGGATCCGCTGCTTTGATCTGTTCAAGCGGAGTTTTATAGGATCTTACCTCACAGTAAACGCCGCATTCACGCACACGTCTTGCGATAAGCTGATTGTACTGCCCTCCGAAATCGAGAACAATTACCGTCTGATGGGACATTAGCAATACCTCATTTCAATAGAAAATAATTATCTATCTTAATTATTGCATGAATCGGCATTTTCTGCAAGTAAATTTTTAGCACAAAAAGTAAACTTTTAATGATAAAAAATAAGTCTGATAAACATTTTACGTTTGATTGTGTCATGGAAACCTTATTTTAACCGGATATAGATCTTTTTTATTTTTTGCTCATATCTTATTGTAATATTATAAGGGAACCTCTATAAACCTCCTTCACGGCAAATCCTCTATTGGTTCGG
>CAZDJG010000143.1:0-5614 GCA_964505695.1 uncultured Ruminococcus sp. | reverse complement strand
TTAAATGGTTTTTAGTATTATTTTGAATAAATCCGTAAAAAGGGGGAGCGGTCGTGTCCGCTCCCCCTCGAAATGCTGCCGCATTTCTCACCCCTTTCCCCGTTTTCTTGATAAAAAGGGGATTTCGCCCTCTGCGGAGGGCGACCAAAGGGCGCTGCCCTTTGGAAACCCGCAAGCCTTTGAAAAGGCTTGACCTAAACTTTACCGTGACCTTATTTGTGCAGATTTTTTTGTTCAGCCGCTTTTTCGACAAGCAGAAAGGGATTGTTTTATTAAACAGCCCCTTTTTTATTATCCTATAGATCACGCCTTGAGCTGATCGACCTGCTGCTTGAGCATCCTTGACTGTCCGCTCAGCTCCTCGCAGGAAGCAGCAGTCTCCTCCGCGGTCGCACTGTTTTCCTGAACTACATCGGATATCTGCGATATACCAATAGTTATCTGATTGATGGACTCCGCCTGCATCTTGGACGCAGCGGAAATTTCATCAATAAGTCTGCTTGTTTCCTCAGCCTTCTGCATGATCTCCCGCATAGATTCGGCCGCAGCTGTAACTCTTGCCGAGCCGTCACTTACTGCGGCAACGGTAGCGGATATAAGATCCGTGGTGTGCTTAACAGCCTCTGCGCTCTTGGAAGCAAGATTTCTTACCTCGTCGGCAACTACGGCAAAGCCCTTTCCTGCCTCGCCTGCCCTTGCAGCCTCCACAGCCGCATTAAGAGCAAGGATATTAGTCTGGAATGCTATATCGTCGATCGTGGAAATAATAGTTCCTATCTGTGAGGACTTTTCCTGGATATCGTTCATGGCGTTTACAACACCGTTCATTTCCTCATTCTGGGTAATTGCACTTGATTCCACGATTGCCGAAAGCTCCTTCGCATTCAGTGCGTTCTCGGCATTTCCGTGAATTTTATCCGAAATCTTGGTAATAGACGCATTAAGCTCTTCGATAGCGTTTGCCTGTGTAGTCGTACCGTTCGCAAGTATCTGAGAACCGTTTGCCATCTGCGCCGTTCCTGCCATTACCTGCTCGGAGGAGTTGTTTATATTCCGGACAATACCCGACAGCCTGTTCCTGATCTCCGTAAACGATTCGTTTATCTCGACAAAATCACCCAGATACTCAATAGACGGCTTTGCGGTAAAATCGCCCTTCGACATTGAATTCAGCACAGCGGATATGTCCTTTATATACCCTGCAAGACTGTGCTTGGTGTTCTGGAGAGCCATAGCAAAATCGCCGACCTCGTTGTTTCCGAACTTATGAGTAAAGTCGGGAACGCTCAGATCGCCCTCGCTCATATGCTCTGCAAGGTTGTTTACTTCTATTATAGGCTTTGCAACGACCTTTCTCATAAAGAAAGCTATTGCAAAGAAGGAGAGCAGAATGATCACAACAGCCACTGCAATAACTATGAAAATAACGATCTCAAACGCTTTATCGCTTTCGGCGGTGGGCTGACCGGCAAAATATGCGCCCGCAACATCGCCGTATATATCAATAATGGGGTCATACTCAACAAAATACTTGTTTCCGAGAATATATGCCTTTCCGTTATATGATTCTCCTTTGTCAATGACCTTAGCCTTGACCTCGTCCGACATCTGTGTTCCTACCGCTCTTTGTCCGTCCTCGTTTATAACGGTGGTGGAATAACGGGTATCCCCCGCAAAAATAGTCACATCATTGTCTGTCTGATCCTTGATCTCGTCAAGATTTTCGCATGAGGACAGGTCATATCCCAGAAGGCACGTTCCGACCAGTTTGCCCTTATAACCGTTTGAACTGTAAGTAATGGGAGTTATGAATACCACGCTCAAAGGCACGTTTTCATCGGCATAATACCCCGTAACAACCGTTTCACCGTCAAGGCACGCCGAAACATCATAGGATGAAAGCCTGCAGTTGCTGCTTGCCCAAAGCTTTTTTCCCTCTGCATCGGTAAAAATACAGTATGTATATTCATCAACATCGGAATTTTCAAAAAGCTCGGAAAGAGTTCCCACATAGCCCTTGTTCAGCGCAGAGCTTACAGTGTCCTTCGCTTCCCAGAGACTGTAAACGCTTTTAAGCTTATCATCATGAGTTTCAAGATTTTTTTGAAGAACATTTATACCGACCTTTGCCATTTCGGCAAAATTCGTGTTGTTATGGTTTGACGACAGGGTGATCGAGATCGCCAAAGTAATAATAGTGCTTAAAGCAATAATCATTCCGGCTACCGAACAAACGGCCTTTTCCAGTCTTGTCATATAAATATTCCTTTCTTTGTTCTTTTTCGGGCTGTTTCTGTATCTGCTCACAAATCAACATTATTATACATTACAAGTTATAACATATTTTCAACATATTAGTCAATAGTTATTTTGATATATTTTACTCAAAAAAAACCAGCGTTTTTTACAATAAAGACAATCAGTCGAATTATCCCTTCCGAAAAATCCAAAAATTTATTTTCAAACCTTGCTAATAATGGAAAAATATGGTATAATATTGATTACAGGGGTTCTCTATAAACCGGGACACGAGCAAAGCCTCGTCCATTGGTTCGGTCAGATGCAAGGCATCAGACCGCAGTAATACTTGCTGTCTTACAAGGTCTGATAACGAAGCAGATGACCGAACCAATAGAGGATTTGCCGTGAAGGAGGTTTATAGAGGTTCCCTACAGTATTTTTAAGGCAATACCGGATAAAGCTTGTGCTGAAGATGCGCAGTCAGATTTTTCGTCAGATTGTATGAGAAACCCGCAGGCAGGCTGTTGCCTGTCAAGGCTTTTTGTGCAAGATGACGAAAAATATGCAAGCAAATTCGGTGCAAAGGCGCAAGCCGCTCTTTGTTCGGTATTGTCTTAAGGAAGGACAGCGGCATGATAAAACAATATCGTTCCGATCCGAGAGGAAGAAAATTCCTCTCAGCTGCGGCTTTTTTTCTGACGCTTATAATTCTTGCCGCTCTCGGTATCCTGAGGGGCTATGTAAAGGAAAAGTTTCCGCAGTATATACCCGATACATCAATAATCCCCGAAAAAATAATCAGTGCGGTAATGGCCATACTGGCGGCGGTTTACGTGGTTTTTATCGTTATACTGCTGCCTATGTGGTACAAAACCATAAGATATACCGTAAAGGACGGAGAAATCATTTCAAGGAGCGGTCTTTTTTCAAGGACCTATAGGATAATGAAGCTTTCAGCCGTTCAACACGCCTCAAAAATTTCCATGCCGCTGTCAAAGATAACCTGCTTCAATTTTATCTCCCTCAATGCAATGGGCGGCTCTATGCTTATGATGTTTCTTTCCGAAAAGGACTGCGCTCAGATAATAGCCTTGTTTAACGTAAAAGAAGTCCCCAAACAGGATCGAAGTCCCTCAAAGAACAAATTCTCGCTCTCAAGGGCGGCAGGGATATCCGGTACGGATTATATATATACGGACAATTCCTCGCTGCTCAGCTCGGAGGAGATTTCGGACGTTTTAGATGATTACAGCGGCTTTACACAGCTTTCCTTCGGAGAAACCTCCGGTGAGGAACAGACGGGGCAGCTTTCCTTCAGCGACCTTGACGATTCAAAAGAAAAGGACGTGGAAAAGTGAAAAGACAGCATCCCCTTGCAATAATCGGCTACACCTCAAAAAACTTCTGGCTTCTGCTTATCCCTCTCATAAGAGGTCTGGTGGCTCTGCGGTTTGATTTCTATCATTGGGCTGAGGGCGCGGCATGGGATATACTTGCAGTCACGGTAATGATCTCCGCAGCCGTTCTCAAATGGTATTTCACCGGATATGAAATAACCCCCTGTTCGCTCCGTATTGCGTCGGGCATTATCGCAAAAACCGATAAAAACATTCCCTTTAAAAGCATCAGCGCAGTTACAAGCGAGGAAAATCCGCTGTACAGACAGCTTGGCTCGGTAAAGCTTTATATTGACACCGACGCTGCATCGGGCGGACGAAAAAGCGCCGACGTAACTCTTACGGTATCAAGCCGTGACAGGGCACAGCTTTTCAATTTTCTTTCCGACGCCTTTAACAGCAGCGGCACCGAGATCGGAAACACCGGCAGAACGAATTACATCTATAAGGTTTCAAAGCTTAGTCTTATCGCATTTTCCCTGCTGTTTTCCTCTGCGCTTTCAGGAGTGGCTCTCCTTATAACCGGCTTTTCGGGAAGTACGGACATTATCGGTGAACAGCTTGAAAGGGACTTCCTTGCAATAGTAAACGACCTTTCAGACGCAGTAGCCCATACTTTAGATAAGCTTATACAGGGCATTCCCCCTACAGGTATAGCAATATCCATAATAATCGCCATAGGCTTCGGGATATCCTTTATCGGCAATATTTTCAGGCACATAAACTTCACCGTCAGCAGACGGGGCAGGTGCATTTTCATTTCCGGCGGTCTTATAGTCAGACGAAGATACTGCATCAACAGCAGACGGGTAAATATTGCGGATATGCGCCAGAACCTGCTGATGAAGATCTTCGGCGTGACCTCCGTACACGTAAACTGCACAGGCTACGGAAAGCGCAAAAACGAGTTTCCCGTATTCGTTCCCATATGCTCCATAAGACGTATACGGGACGGAAAAAGCGTAAGGCGGCTGTCGAGCGTGATGGATATGCTGCTTCCAGGATTTTCGGGCGCAGACAGCTATATAAACCCGAAGGCAGCCTATATCATGCGCTTTATAGCGCCCCCCGCCCTGCTTATATACGGGATAATCCTTCTGGGACTTCTGCTTGTAATGCTTTTCCCTCACTGGTACAGTCTTATTTCATTTCTGACCTTTCTTGCCCAGATACCTGCGGTCTGGCTGCTTTTTGCCAAGGCCTGCGCCTACTGCACAAACGGGATAAACATTTCAGACGGCAGCATATGCGCAAAATACAGCGTATTTTACGAGTTCCACACCATAACCGTTCCGCTGGAAAGAGTGGCGGAGCTTCGCATTACTCAGACGATCTTTCAGCGCATGAACCGCTCCTGCGACGTAATAATCTACACAAACTCCGAATATACGGGCAGTCACAGGGTAAGGAGTATGCCCATAAACGAGGTACAGGAGCTTATAAGGGAGCGATTTAAATAAATGGAAAGACAGCCCTGCAAAAAATGCCTGCTTTCGCAGACCGACCCTGAGGGGATATATAAGGAGATAAAAGAAATGATCGCCGCTCTGCCCGAGGAAAAACGGGCGGACGGCGATACCTATAGGCAGCGGCTTGAAATATGCGGCAAATGCCCGTATATCGGCGGGGGAACCTGCGGAAAATGCGGCTGCTTTATTGAGCTCAGAGCCGCAAAGAGGTATATGCACTGTCCTGCGGAGGAACGATTCTGGTGAGAGGAAAACCATAAACTATATTTACTTAGCAAAAAGGGGCTGTTGCAGCACAAGTTGACCCGCCCCCTCTGCTTGGTTTCCTCATTTGGTTACTCTTTGACGGTACTGACAAAATCAATCGGCGATTAGGTTAATATGCTGCACTTGAATATAATTTTGCTCCATGCCTTTCAAGAGTACCAAAGGGGGGAAACAATGGTGGAAGAGGAAAAGAAAAGCAAGGGCAAAAATCGGCTTTCCCCTTCCCCCAATGTTTCCCCC
>CAZDJG010000142.1:0-5618 GCA_964505695.1 uncultured Ruminococcus sp. | reverse complement strand
ATGACCGAACCAATAGAGGATTTGCCGTGAAGGAGGTTTATAGAGGTTCCCAATAGTTAAAAACGGAACTGCCGCAGCAGGAAGTTTTGCTGTAACAGTCCCTTGATTTGTATCCAAAAGTATATGTATCGCCGATTGATTTTGCTTTATCTCGTAAGAGAAAACCAAAGGGGGAAACCAAGCGGGGGGGAGGGGAACGCCGATTTTTGCCCTTGCTTTTCTTTTCCCCTTTCCCCGTTGGTTTCCCCCTTTGACTTTTGAAAGGCATAGTGCAAAATTATATTCAAGCGCAGCTTGACCTCATCGCCGATTGATTTTGTCAGTACCGTTAAAGAGTAACCAAATGGAGAAACCAAGCAGGTGAGGTATCACCATGGGTAACAGAGAGACAGTTGAAAAGCGGTAAAGTGAAAAAAGCCTCAAGCTCCGATATCACTTCAGCTCTTCAATAACGTCGGACATATCATAAAGTCCCGCACCCTTATCCACAAGGAAAACTGCCGCATTAACTGCGCCTACAGCAAAGACCTCCTTTGAGGCTGCACTGTGGCTGAGAGTTATGACCTCATCTCTTCCTGCGAAAATAATGTCATGCTCGCCGACGATAGTTCCGCCTCTTACTGCGTGCATACCTATCTCGTACTTTTCCCGCTTCATTCGCCTTGAATGACGATCGTACACATAGTGATACTTGTCGTCAAGGGCACTGTTTATTGCATTGCCGAGCATAATAGCCGTGCCGCTTGGGGCGTCTATTTTCTGATTGTGGTGCTTTTCAACTATTTCAATATCAAACTGACCGCCGAGAAGCTTTGCGGCGGTCTTTGCAAGGCTTGCCAGAAGATTTATTCCCAAAGACATATTGAATGAGAAGAAAATGGGTATCTGCTCTGCGGCTGCCTTTATTTTTGCCGTCTGCTCGTCGGAAAAGCCTGTTGTTGCTATAACTGCGGGGGTTCCCGTTGAAAGGCAGTATTCAAGAAGATCGTCAAGAGCTGAGAGATGGGAAAAATCTATTATTACATCGGGCTTTTCGGGCAGAAGAGAAGGCTCGTAAACAATGGGATATCTGCCGTTTTCGGCGGTGTTGCGGTCGATGCCGCTGATAACGGTGCAGTCGTCACGGTCTTCGATAATCGAGGAGATGACGTGACCCATTTTTCCGTTTGCGCCTGTAATGGTCACATTTATCATATTAACATTCCTTTCCTTGGGAACCACTGATTAAATCCCGCCTAACGGCTTGGCACGCATCTTGCTTGCATAATTTTCTCATATTGCCCTAAAATTTCTTGACAGGCACTGTCCGCAGACTATCCGGCCTGCCTGCGGAATTTTTGCACAATCTGACGAAAATCCTGTCTGCGCAATCTGCGACCGGATTTAATCAGTGTTTCCCTTGTTATACAAAGCGGGCGGCATACGCCGCCCCCAAAAAGACTCAGAGTTATTTGATAAGCCCTGCATTTCTGAGAGAAGCAGCAAGCTTTTCCTTCTTTGCCTCCTCCATTTCGTAAAGAGGAAGACGGCAGGGTCCCGCCGCAATGCCCATCATATTGAGGGCTTCCTTTACGGGAATGGGGTTTACATCAATGAAAAGGGAATTTGCAAGCTCAAGGCTCTTTGCCGCAAGCTTTGCCGCCTCTGCGCAGTTGTTGTCAAGACAAAGCTGCGCTATATCGTGAGTAAGCTTCGGAGCAACGTTTGAAAGCACTGATATAACTCCCTTTCCGCCCAGAGCCATTATGGGAACTATCTGATCGTCGTTTCCGCTGTAAACGTCAAGCTTGTCGCCGCACTCCGCAATAAGCTTTGCAATTGCGGAGATATTTCCGCTTGCCTCCTTTGCGGCGCAGATGTTCTTATGCTCCGCAAGGGTCTTATATGTATCGAGAGCGATGTTTACGCCTGTTCTTGAGGGAACGTTATAGAGAATGATGGGAATATTAACCGCGTCTGCAATAGCAGTGTAGTGTGCGACAAGTCCCCTCTGAGAGGTCTTGTTATAATAGGGGGTGACAACAAGAAGTGCGTCTGCGCCCATTTCCTCGGCGTCCTTGGAAAGCTCAACGGCATATGCCGTGTCGTTGCTGCCTGTTCCCGCTATAACGGGAACTCTCTTGTTTACCTTTTCGATGGTGTACCTGATGCATTCCCTGTGCTCGTCATCGGTGAGAGTAGAGGATTCGCCCGTTGTGCCGCAGATGATTATTGCGTCTGTGCCTCCTGCGATCTGCATTTCGATAAGCTCGCCCAGAGCGGCGTAATTTACCGTTCCGTCAGCAAGCATAGGGGTAACGATCGCAACGCCTGCGCCTGTAAAAATCGTATTTTTCATATGATCAGCCCTTTCTCAGATCAATAGTGTATGTGAGCCAGCCGTCGTCGGACGTGCCGCCTTGTTTTTCGTAAAAGCCTCTTGCATTATCGTTCCATGCAAGGCATTTCCACTCGATTTTAATGCAGTCAAGAGCAGCGGCGGTATCTTTCAGCTTTTCAAACAACGCCTTTCCTATACCGCTGCCCCTCCGGGACTGCTCCACAAATATATCCTCGATATAAAGCACCCTTTTTCCCGAAAAGGTCGCAAGCCTGTAAAGACTGTAGACCGCCATTCCAACGGCTTTTCCGTCAAACTCGGCTATCAGTCCTCCAAGACCGTTTTCCTCCGACATCATCCGGCGGATCGATTCGGGATCGGCTGTGCATTTGTCACCCATTTTTTCATATTCCGCAAGAAGCCTGATAAGCCTGCAAAGCTCGGCGGCATCATCGGGAACAGCCGCTCTTACGGTAACGCTCATCAGTCAAAATATCCCTTTGCCGCAAGCAGCTCAGCCATAAGGACAGCTCCTCCCGCCGCGCCCCTGAGGGTATTGTGGGACAGGCATACAAACTTGTAATCCCAGATAATATCATCTCTGAGGCGTCCGATAGAAACCGCCATGCCGTTTTCAAGGTTTCTGTCAAGCTTTGCCTGAGGACGGTTATCCTCCTCAAAATAGTGGAGAAACCGCTTTGGAGCCGAGGGCAGCTCAAGCTCCTGAGGAACGCCCTTGTATTCTCTCCACGCCCTGATTATCTCCTCCTTGGAGGGCTTATTCTCAAACTCAACGAAGATCGCTGCGGTATGACCGTCGGAAACAGGAACTCTCAGACACTGGGAGGATATCTTGGGACCGTCTGCGTTTACGATGACATTGCCCTCTATATGGCCCCATATTTTAAGAGGCTCCTGCTCGGATTTTTCCTCCTCGCCGCCGATATAGGGAATAACGTTGTCAATGATCTCGGGCATTGTTTCAAAGGTCTTGCCTGCGCCCGATATCGCCTGATATGTGCAGACCATTGCATGCTTTACTCCGAAATCCTTCATAAGCGGATTGAGCGCGGGAACGTAGCTCTGGAGAGAGCAGTTGGACTTGACTGCGATAAATCCTCTCTTTGTGCCAAGCCTTTCCCTCTGAGCCTTTATTATTTCGATATGCTCCGGATTTATCTCGGGAACGACCATTGGAACGTCGGGTGTCGCCCTGTGAGCGGAATTGTTGGAAACAACGGGACATTCAGCCTTTGCGTATTTTTCCTCAAGAGCCTTTATCTCGTCCTTTTTCATATCTACGGCGCAGAATACGAAATCAACCTGAGAGGCGATCTTCTCAATATCGGCTGCTGCGTCGAGGACGATCATATCCCTGATCTTTTCGGGAATATCCTGCTTCATTGCCCACTTTGCGCCTACTGCGTCGGCATATTTTTTCCCCGCACTTCTCGGAGAGGCGGCAAGCACCTTTACATTGAACCACGGATGCTCTGCGAGCAGAAGACAAAAACGCTGTCCCACCATGCCCGTCGCGCCGATTATACCTACGTTATACTGCTTCATCTTAAAAAATACTCCTTTATTTAATAAAATTTTACACGAAAATAAAAAAAATCGGTTGAAAACCGATCCGCCATAACCATATAATGTATAGAGTGTCCTGCGCCTGTATCGGTACAGATTTATCAGATAGCACTCCATCATACGGCATGATGACAAGCATATGCCTGTTCGGCATATGCTCAGCGCCGCAGAATATCCGCACCCTGCGAAGCTTCGGCGGTATCGCCTTTCGCATGAACATACAGCCGATGCGGAGATCTTTGTTCAGCTACTTATCTTTACCGCGCCTCTATCAGTTTATGATTATTATATATTATTGCGGCGGCTTTGTCAATAGTTCTTTGCAAATTTCCGCCTAAAATCGTCCGTACAATGAAAGGATAATAGTTTTGAAAAATATTGTTGTTGATCTTAACACGGAAAACAGCACCGAAAGGCTTGATGAGCTTTTCAGATCTATGTCGGGATCTGCGGAAAACGCTCCCGGAATTAACGTACTGCTCAAAAACTATCACAGGGAGCGTATGCCGCGGGCGGCAGAAATAATAAACAAAATGAAAGCCTGCCCGCATATTCATGTGACCACCGAAATAAACGCCGGAAATATGCTCCGTTCCGATTTCCGGTACGAGCTTCCCGAGGAGCTTATTGCGCAGACCCCCGCAGAGCCGAGAAATTCTTCGCGGCTCATGTGCATCGACAGAGCAGACGGAGGCATTTCCCACGACCGCTTTTATAATCTATGCAGTCATCTCAAAAAGGGTGATTTGCTTGTAATGAACGATTCCCGCGTCCTCCCCGCAAGGCTTTACGGCGAAAAGGAGGGAACAGGCTCGTTTATCGAGTTTTTGCTGCTTGAGCAGAAGGGGGACAAGATATGGGAAATCCTTGTGCGCCCCGGAAAAAAGGCAAAGCCCGGAACGAGATTTTCATTCGGAAACGGCAGACTGAGAGCGGAAATACTCGAAACCGTGGACGGCGGCAACCGCATTGCAAGGTTTGAGTGCGAGGGAAATTTTTTCACCGCTCTTGAGGACGTGGGTCAGATGCCGTTGCCCCCGTACATTACCGAAAAGCTGGAGGACAAGGAGCGCTATCAGACGGTCTATTCCCATGAGCTTGGCTCTGCGGCGGCTCCCACGGCAGGACTTCATTTCACGGAGGAAATGCTTGACGAGCTTCATCAGAAAGGAATAAACACAGCGTTTGTGACCCTCCATGTGGGACTGGGGACCTTCCGCCCCGTTAAGGAGGACGAGGTACTTAAACACAAAATGCACTCTGAGCATTATCATCTTCCGAAGGAAACGGCGGAGCTTATAAAGAAAACAAAGTCGGAGGGCGGACGGGTCATTGCCGTGGGTACGACCTCCTGCCGCACTCTGGAAAGCGTGGGAACGTTTTTCGGCGACATGGACGAGCATGAGGGGTACACGGATATTTTTATTTATCCCGGCTACGATTTCAAGGTAATAGACGGACTTATCACTAATTTCCACCTGCCCGAAAGCACCCTTATAATGCTTGTCTGTGCATTTATGGGCTATGATAACACAATGAATGCCTACAAGACCGCCGTAGAGGAAAAATACAGATTTTTCAGCTTCGGGGACGCTATGCTGATTTTGTAAATACACTCCGAAAATGCTTGATTTTTACTATGAACCGTAATATAATAGATATAGGGGTTCTCTATAAACCGGGACACGAGCAAAGCCTCGTCCATTGGTTC
>CAZDJG010000141.1:0-5663 GCA_964505695.1 uncultured Ruminococcus sp. | reverse complement strand
CTGGCTGATCTTTTACAGGCAAACAGCCGTATAGACCCCGCGTTGATTGATCTTGAGCATCCTAAGTACAATGTTGACGTTCTTGTAATCGGCGGCGGCGGAGCAGGCTCCTCTGCGGCTATTGAAGCCCACAACGGCGGCGCAAATGTTATGATCGTTACAAAGCTCCGTATCGGCGACGCCAACACCATGATGGCTGAAGGCGGCATACAGGCTGCGGATAAGCCAAACGATTCACCCGCTATCCATTACATTGACGCTTACGGCGGAGGTCACTTCAAGGGCAAGCACGAGCTTGTTTTCAAGCTTGTAAACGAAGCACCCGATGCTATCAAGTGGCTCAACGAGCTGGGCGTTGAATTTGACAAGGCTCCCGACGGAACAATGATCACCACCCACGGCGGCGGAACCTCCAGAAAGAGAATGCACGCCTGCAAGGACTACTCCGGCGCAGAAATTATGAAGACCCTCCGTGACGAGGTTCTCAACCGTCAGATACCCGTTGTTGACTTTACCGCTGCCGTTGAGATAATTCTCGACGATCAGGGCAAGGCTGCGGGCGCTGTTCTCATGAACATGGAAACCAAGGAGATCATGGTCGCAAAGGCTAAGACCGTTATTATCGCTACGGGCGGCGCAGGACGTCTTCATTATCAGGGCTTCCCCACCTCCAACCACTACGGCGCTACCGCAGACGGACTTGTTCTTGCATACCGTGCAGGCGCTAAGCTCCTTTACGCAGATTCCCTCCAGTACCATCCTACAGGCGCAGCTTTCCCCGAACAGATCTTCGGCGCTCTCGTTACGGAAAAGGTCCGCTCACTGGGCGCAAAGCTTGTAAATGTTGACGGAGAGGTATTCATGCACCCCCTTGAAACACGTGATATCTGCGCATCCTCCATTATCAGAGAGTGCAAAGCACGGCACAAGGGAATCAGTACAGGCGACGGCGAGGGCGTATGGCTCGATACTCCGATGATCGAACTGAAAAACGGCGAGGGTACTATCGAAAAGAGGATTCCCGCAATGCTCAGAATGTTCATGGAGTACGGCATTGATATCCGCAAGGAACCTATCATAGTTTATCCTACCCTCCACTACCAGAACGGCGGCATTGATATCACAGACGACGGCATGAGCGGAATTGAAAATCTCTATGTTGCAGGCGAAGCAGTAGGCGGTATCCACGGCAGAAACAGACTTATGGGCAACTCCCTCCTTGACGTTATCGTATTCGGCAGAAATGCGGGAAGAAGCGTTGCAGCCAAGTACAAGAACGTTACCGTGGGCAAGCTTACTCTCGACCATGTAAACAGATTTGCCGAGGAAATGAAGAACGCAGGTATCACAACAGATACCGTTTCTCCCAAGCTTCTCCCCGATTATGCAAGAAAAGCAAACTAAAAGTAAATTTACTGTTAAAATTACGTCATTTCTCTTTGATTTGGAAGAAATTTGTAGTATAATTTATTAGGCATTTACAAACCCTCGCATTATGCGGGGGTTTGTAGTGTCAGAATACTTATTGACGGTTCGCTGCCGCTCAATATATCCGGAGGTATAAATCAAATGAACTTATTCGGCGGAGTAATATCCATCACGGGAATTACGTTCCTGATGTTCTTTATCTTCATTGTCGCAAGTCTGGGTTATCTTCTCGGAAGGGTGACCGTAAAAGGCGTTTCCCTCGGAACAGCGGGTGTGTTTATTGTCGCTCTGCTTATGGGAGCGGTTTTTTTCGGAGCTCTCGATTCTACCGTTACAATGACTGTTTCGGGCGAAAGTGTTTCCTTTGCTAAAAATGCACTTAAAATCATTGAAAATCTGGGACTTATCCTGTTCGTGACATCGGTCGGCTTTATCGCAGGTCCGAACTTTTTCTCAAGCCTTAAAAAGAATTTTAAATCCTATGCGCTCCTTTCGCTTATAATTATAATACTTGGCGGACTGACCACCGTATTCTGCATTGTAGTGCTTAAATGCGATACTGCAATGGCAGTAGGTCTTCTTTCGGGTGCCCTCACCTCTACTCCCGCATTCTCTGCGGCAAAGGACACTATCGGTTCTGTTTATGCAGAAAACCCCGAGCTTGTTTCAAAATATGAGGATATCGTTACGGTAGGTCACGGTATTGCTTATCTTTTCGGCGTTATCGGTGTTGTTCTCTTCGTTCAGATCGTTCCCAAACTCAGCAAGGCAAACCTTGATGAAGAACGGGCAAAGATCGCCTCTGTTGATACGGGAAACAGCAAAAATGAAGGCAAAAAGCTTTTCGATATAGACGGTTTCGGTCTTGCGGCATTTGCCATTGCCGTAGTTATCGGTATGTTTGTAGGCGGAATCAAAATACCTCTGGGTTCATCAAAATTCTCGCTGGGAACAACAGGCGGCTGTCTCCTTGCTTCTCTTGTTGTAGCGCATTTCGGTCATTTCGGTTCCCTTTCAATGAAGCCTGACAAAAGAATGCTTGAAATATTCCGTGAATTTGGTCTTATGGCATTCCTCATCGGTGCAGGTATCCCGGGCGGCGCAAGCTTTGTTCAGTACTTCCAGCCCATTTATTTCCTTGAGGGTGCGCTCATGACCACTGTTCCCATGATAGTTGGCTTTATCATTGCAAAATATGTTATCAAGCTGCCTCTTTTCAACAATCTCGGCGGCATCACGGGCGGTATGACCTCTACGCCCGCTCTCGGAACACTTATCAGCGTTGCAAAAACAGATAACGTTGCATCTGCATATGCTGCTGCATACCCTATCGCTCTTATTGCGGTAGTTCTGGTTTCACAGTTTATTATCGTGTTCCTTCCCGGTTATATGCCGGTGGTTTAACGTCTTATAATTTGCCTTGATCGGAATTTGATACGCAGCAAAAAATCCGCAGTACTTTCATAGGTACTGCGGATTTTTAATGCAAAATTATCTATCTCTTTCCTCAATAACATGGATTATTTTCTCTCCGCCTATAATTTCGTATATGTATTCTTTTATAAACGAAGGCTTGATATTACTTTCCTTAACCTTATTGACCGGCAGCCATATTAAAGCTTCTCCAATGTCAGTCATATTCCTGTATAAAGGCAATGCATCACCTGCAGTCTTCATAATATAATAAAACTCAATCTCATGGCAATCCAATCCGTCAATGCTTCCGCCTTTACCCTTAAAAAAATTTTCGCACACTGCCGCAAGGCAGTCAGCCTTAGCTTTAATACCTGTTTCCTCAAAAAACTCTCTTTCAACAGCTTTCTCTGATGTTTCTCCTAAATGAACACCGCCGCCTATTATGTAAAAGTAACCGCCAACGGAGCTTTTAACAAAAAGTATTTTATTGTTATGAATTAAAAGTCCGCCTGCCCGATATCTGAACCAATTGTTTTCCTTTGCAAATCCGCAGTCATACATTGTACTTCCTCCGTAAGCTTTTGTAAAATTATAGCATATTAAACATATTTTGTCAATTAAGGCAATACCGAATAAAGATTGCGCTGAAGATGCGCAGTCAGATTTTTCGTCAGGTTGCACGAAAAATTCGCAGGCAGGCTGTCGCCTGTCAAGGATTTTTTGTGCCAGATGACGGAAAATCTGCAAGCAGATTCGGTGCAAAGACGCAAGTCTCTCTTTGTTCGGTATTGCCTTAAAGCAATTGCAATGGAAAAATTTATACCATACAGATATTGTATAAATCCTTTAGTAATAATAATAATATTCATATATAATCACGCTCCAATTAACTCAAAGGAAAGGAAAAGATTTTTATGAATATAAAAAAATTATTGTCCTGCACACTTGCGCTGTCGCTTATCACATCACTGACAGCCTGCGGAAAAAGCAATAGCAGCGAAAGCGGCTCGGAGGGAACGGATCAGACGGCTGCCGCAAAAAATGTCACTATCCGTTTTCTGAACTTCAAGCCTGAGATCGCCTCTGCATATGAGGAGGTCGCTGCAAAATACAACGAGGAAACAGGCAACACTATTATTGTGGAAACAGCCGCAAACAATACCTATGAACAAACATTGAGCGCAAAAATGTCCACCTCGGAGGCTCCTACAATCTTTCAGATAAACGGTCCGAGAGGATATGCAAACTGGCAGGACTATTGCCTTGATATCTCCGACAGCGAGATATACAGCCACCTAATAGATAAAAGCTCGGCAGTATCTTCAAACGGCATGGCATACGGTATACCTTACACCATAGAGGGCTACGGTATCATCTACAACGACGAGATCATTCAGCGTTACTTCGCCCTGGAAAACCGCAGCACCGATTTTGTTTCAATGGAGGAGGTAAATTCCTTTGAAAAGCTGAAGGCTCTCACCGAGGATATGCAGGCAAACAAGGACGCTCTGGGAATAAAAGGAGTATTTGCCTCCACCTCGCTTAAATCGGGCGACGACTGGCGCTGGACCACACACCTTGCAAATATTCCCATCGCATATGAATTTGAAAAAAATGACATTGACCTTACAGGCGACGGTATAAATAAAATAACCTTTGAATACTCGGACAATTTCAAAAATATCTTCGACCTTTATCTCAATAACTCTACTGTTGACAGAAAAATGCTCGGCTCGAAGATCACCGATGAATCAATGGCGGAATTTGCTATGGGCGACTGCGCAATGGTTCAGAACGGAAGCTGGGCATGGTCACAGATCAGCAATATTTCGGGAAATACCGTTCTTGCCGAAAATATTAAAATGATACCCGTTTATACCGGCATTGAGGGAGAGGAGGATCAGGGACTTTGCATAGGCACAGAAAACTATCTGTGTATCAACTCCAACGCAAAGCCCGAGGAGCAGCAGACTGCAAAGGATTTCCTGCTCTGGCTCTATTCAAGCGAAACGGGCAAGGATCTGGCTGTAAACAAGCTGGGCTTTATTGCACCCTTTGACACATTTTCCGACGATGAAAAGCCCGAAGATCCCCTCAGTCGCGAGGTACTGAGATGGATGGACAAGGAAAACATCAGAAGCATTCCGTGGAGCTTTACCGTTTTCCCCAGTCAGACCTTTAAGGACGATTTCGGAGCAGCTCTTCTCCAGTATGCTCAGGGCAGCCGCGACTGGGATTATGTGCGCGAAAGAGTTATTACCTCCTGGGAAACCGAAAGCTCAGCCTTATAAAACCATGAAAGAGTAACGAGCAAATGAAAAAAAATCTGCCAAGATATTTCCCTTTTTTTGTTCTGCCCACCCTTGCCGCTTTCATTATGGCATTTATCATTCCTTTTGTCATGGGCATATACCTCTCATTCTGCAAATTCACCACTGTAGGAAATGCAAAATGGACAGGCTTTGACAACTATGCAAAAGCATTCTCAAACAGCGATTTTATGAATGCGCTGTGGTTTACCGTGAAGTTTACCATTGTTTCGGTGATAACCGTAAATATTCTTGCCTTTCTGCTTGCGCTGCTGCTGACAAAGGGTATAAAGGGAACAAACATTTTCAGGACGATTTTCTTTATGCCCAATCTTATAGGCGGTATAGTGCTGGGATATATCTGGAATCTCATTATAAACGGCGTTCTGGGATATTTCGGCGTGGATATCACCTATAAGGCGGAATACGGCTTCTGGGGACTTGTTATCCTTACAAACTGGCAGCTTATCGGCTATATGATGGTAATTTATATCGCAGGTCTGCAGAACA
>CAZDJG010000140.1:0-5664 GCA_964505695.1 uncultured Ruminococcus sp. | reverse complement strand
CCACTGCCATATCCTTGCCGTAAATGCGCTTTATCGCTCTTGAATATACGATCGCCGCACGGTCGGGGCGTTTGCCTGCCTTTCCTCCTGCGGTGTATGCGTCGTCTGAGCGCTTTCTTTTGGCGGCGGTATAGTGGGCGACCATTGAATCTATATTTCCTGCGGTGATGAGGAATGCATATTTCGGTCTGCCGAGCTTTGTAAAATCCCTGTCGCTTCTCCAGTCGGGCTGTGCTATGATCCCCACCGTAAAGCCGCAGTCCTCCACCATTCGGGAAATTATGGCAATGCCGAAGGAGGGGTGATCCACATAGCTGTCCCCCGTAATGCATATAAAATCAAGACGGTCGATCCCGCGCTTGTCCATGTCCTCTTTTGATATTGGTAAAAATGGCATAATATCACCTGTAATAAAAGCTTTATACTAATCTTTTATCTTCAGTTTTGTGAAAGATCAGTATTATAGCAAGACACAGAAATAGACTAACAAAAGGAAGTGGCAGAGAGTGGGAAGAGTTAGAATGAGTCCGCAGACGGGCTTGCCGCCCGTCAAGGACGAATGACGACACTATTCACATTCTCTGCCGCTGAACTTGTCAGGATATTTTTGTGGATTGCTATAGGTTATTTCAGAAAAGTAATACTAAAAACCATTTAAACGGTTTTTAGTATAAAAAGAATAAAGCTTATCAGCCAAAGGCTGACGGACGCTATAAAAAAACGAAAAAGGTGCGTTGAAAGATACTGAACAGGCTCTCAGGAAATATTAACAGCAAAGCCGCACCGATTAAAATTAAAATGTTGTGCGGTAAAAAGTCCTTCATATAAAATGTCACTCCTCAAACGGCGCATCTTCCTCCGGGGTATCGGCAGAAGCAGGAGCGGAAGCTTCGCCGCCCGAAAGCTTTCTCTGCAAAAACATCTCTCTTGTCATAAGCACCTGACGGGGCTTTGCGCCCTCAAAGGGACCTACCACTCCCATTTCCTCAAGCTCGTCCATGATACGTGCGGCTCTTGCGTAGCCGAGCTTCAGCTTTCTCTGGAAATATGAAACCGAGACGCCTGCTCCGCCTGCGTCCACGGCGCATTCGATAGCCCTTTCGATAATGTCGTCGTCGCTGCCCTCGTAGGTCTTTCCGTTATCCGCAGGCTTTTCCTTTTCGCCCTTGGGCTGGGGAATATTCTGCTCTATCTCCTTCATGATATCGTCGCTGTAGACCACGTCACCTGCGCCGTTCTTGATAAAGTTCACCACCGCGGTGACCTCCTTGTCGGAGGTAAAGCAGTTCTGGACTCTCACGGGCTTTGCATAGCCTGTTGGGAAATATAAAAGGTCGCCGTTTCCGAGGAGCTTTTCAGCGCCTATCTCATTGATGATGGAGCGTGAATCTATTCCCGACGCTACCTTCAAAGCTATTCTTGAGGGAATGTTTGCTTTGATAAGACCTGTGATAACGTCAACGGTAGGTCTTTGAGTGGCAATGATAAGGTGCATTCCCGCAGCTCTTGCCATCTGTGCAAGCCTGCATATGCTGTCCTCCACCTCTCCCGCCGCCGCCATCATAAGGTCGGCAAGCTCGTCGATAACGATAACTATCCGGGGGAGCGGCTCAACGCCGTCTGTTTCTGCAGCCATTTCGTTATAGCCTTTAAGGTCGCGGACGTTGTTGTCTGCAAAAAGCTTATAGCGCTTGAGCATTTCCTGGACAGCCCATGCCAGTGCGCCTGCCGCCTTGCGGGGGTCGGTAACAACGGGAATGAGCAGATGGGGAATACCGTCGTATATTTTAAATTCAACGACCTTTGGGTCTATAAGCACAAGCCTTACCTCGTCGGGGGTCGCATTGTAAAGTATGCTCATGATGATCCCGTTTGTGCAGACGGATTTGCCCGAGCCTGTAGTTCCTGCGATTATTATGTGGGGGAGCTTGGCGATATCGCCTAAAATTATCTCTCCGTCAATATTTTTGCCTACTGCAAATGTAAGCTTGCTTTCGGCTTTTTTAAAGTCCTCCGTATCGATAACGTCACGGAGGGTAACGATATCCTTTATGCGGTTGGGAACCTCTATGCCCACAGCCGCCTTTCCGGGGATAGGCGCCTGTATGCGCACACCCTCCGCCGCAAGATTGAGTGCTATATCGTCGGAAAGTCCCGTGATCTTTGATATCTTAACGCCTGCGTTTGGCTGCAGCTCATATCTTGTTACCGTAGGTCCTCTGTGAATATCCACTATTCTTGTCATTACTCCGAAGCTTTTAAGAGTTTCCACAAGGGTATCGGCGTTCTGCTTCATTTCCGCCTCAGCCTCTTCTGCGTTAAGCTCGTTGGAGGATTTTTTCAGCAGCTCCATAGGGGGGATAACATATTCTGCGGGAGCGGGGATATTTTCCGCAATTTCATTCTGGATATCCTGTGCGGTGGTTTCGGGCATATCGAGATTTTCATCGTCGCTTATCTTGTTTGATGCAAGGGTAGAGCCTTTGGCTTTTTCGCTCTTTTTAAAGGGTGAAGAAACGTGTGAGCCTTCCGGATCGCCGTTTTCGGGCGCAGGCTTTGAAACCGCCTTTTTGATAATTGATGCAAGATCGTCCTGCTTTTGCGTATTCTTTTCGCTTTCAGCCTTTGCGGCAGCCCTGGCAGCCTGTTTTTCCGCTTCCTTTGCCTCAATGGATCTTGCAATCTCGTCCGCTTCAAGCTCTACGGCGGATTTGGGCTTTTCGGGCTCGGGAGCAGGTTTGGCAATATTTGCCGCAATATTTGCCGCAGCAGTTGTTTCGTCAGCCGTTTCTGCGGCGGATTCGGATTTTTTATCCTTTTTCTTGCCGAATGGCAGAGGGATATCAATGTTAAAATTCTTGCGGTGTTCCTCGGCAATAGGCTCTGGAACGTCCGCATTGGGGTATGATTTTGATGTCTGAGCAGGCTTCTGAACCTTTTTTTCGCTTTTTCCCGCTCCGGGAGGGGGAACGAAATCCTCGACCTCCTCATATTCGGGACGGGCGGCGTCGGCAGCGGCAAAAGCGTTCCTTATCCAGCGGAAAACGTCCACTACGGTTTTGTTTGCAAGAAGCATTGCGAAAACGAATGCAAGCAGCAGAATTATTACCGCAGCTCCTGTTTTTCCGAAAAGCCTGAGCAGCGGCACGCCTATCACAATACTGAAAAATCCGCCGCCTCTGAATGCCTTTCCGTTTTCGTAAAGGTCGGTGATGATCCTGCCGAGAGTAATGTCCTCGTCAAAGGGTTCCGAGAAAAATATCTGAATAACGGCGCAGCATATCAGAATGAGTATAATGCCCTGAATGACCTTTCCCGCAACCGTCCGGCGGGTCTTGTCGGAGGCTATCATGATTGACGCATAAATAAGTATTACCGGAACAAGGGCAGAGGTTATTCCGAACAGTCCCAGAATGAGGTTATGTACCGAAAGCCATGCAGATTCGCCCTCGACTGCGGCAAAGGCTGCCACAAGTATTCCCAGTGCAAAAAGCACCGTTGACCACAGCACCTTGTCATTTGCGTTTTTAGCCTCCTGTTCCGCCTTTGTGGTTCGGGGCTTGGACGCAGTTGCTTTTGATCTTGACGAGGTGGTTTTTTTTGCTGCCGCCACTTTTAACATTCCTTTCAGTTTCCGAAAATTATCCGTGTATTGCTGATATGCTCGTATATTCCGCAGGCGGTTACCAGTATTCCCAGAATAAGGGTGTAAACCGCAAAAATTCCGAAACGGTCAGATTTCATAAGCCATTTTATGAGAGCAATGGCGAAATATCCCGAAACGGCGGCGACTGCCATTCCTATAAACAGCGGAACGATCTCCGCCGATACTTCCGATCCGCCCGAATCCAGAAGCTCTGAAAGCGCTCCCGCAAGGATAACCGGTATTCCCAGAATAAAGCTGTATTCGACTGCGTCCTCGCGCTTCATGCCGCTGATAAGTCCTGCCGAGATGGTTGAGCCTGAGCGTGAAACTCCCGGAAAAAGGGCGATTCCCTGCATAAATCCGATAAAAAGAGCGTCCGGAACGGTGGTTTCGCCCGCAGTCTTTCCGATACCCTTTTCAAGGTTTCTTTTCGAGAGCCTGTCGCCTGTGAAAAGTATTGCAGAGGTATAGAGAAAGCATACTCCCTCCACGACAATGTCAGTGTCCGAGGAAACGCTTGTGAAGAACTGCCTGAAAATATAAAAAATAAACAAAGGAAGGATTGATATTATTATCATGCAGATCATTCGGCGTTCGGGATTCATTTCATTCCATTTGAATTTTCCCGTAAAAATATCACGGAGCATTCCGAAAAACTCTGTGATAAGTGTGCGTATCTTCTTCCAAAAAGCGATAAATACCGCCGCGAGAGTACCTATATGCAGGGCGATGGTCACAGTTACGGCGCTGTTTCCGCTTACGCCGAAAAAGTGCTGGAAAAGTCCCAGATGACCTGAGCTTGAAACGGGGAGAAACTCGGTAACTCCCTGAATAAGACCTTGTATAACAGCCTCAAGTATTGTCATTATGTATTTTCCTTTCATATGCTGTATGCGCCGCAGCGCAAAGGAGCTTTGTATGATACTGAACAGGCTCTGTGCAAGGGGCAGGAAATGATAATCCTGCCTCTTGTATCGGTTCCGCCGGCGGTCAGTCGGATTTTTTGTCCGGCTTGTCGGGGTATCTTGGCTCGCTTGTTTCGATAAGCCTGTAAAGAGCCTCTATAGCGTCGGACAGGCTTCCCAGTCTGTCGATAAGACCTTCCTTTACGGCAGTTTCCCCGTCTATGACCGTACCCATATCCAGCACAAGCTCTCCCGTGTTCATCATAAGCTCTGAAAAACGTTCGGGGGATATCCTGCTGTTGGAGCATACAAAGTCGGTTATTCTTTTCTGCATTGCCTCAAAATAGGTAAGTGTCTGTGGTACTCCAAGCACAAGACCGTTCATTCTTACGGGGTGTATGGTCATTGTTGCGCTTGGGACGATATACGATATTTTAGCCGATACCGCCAGCGGCACGCCTATGGAGTGACCTCCGCCGAGAACCACGGAAACGGTAGGGGTCTTCATTCCCGAAATAAGCTCGGCAATGGCAAGACCTGCCTCAACGTCGCCCCCGACGGTGTTGAGGATAATAAGCAGACCCTCGATGGAGCGATCCTGTTCGATAGCCACAAGGGCAGGCATGATATGCTCATATTTTGTGGTCTTGCTTGACGGCGGAGCGGCATAATGCCCCTCTATCTGACCGATGATCGTCAGGCAGTGGATAAGGTGCTTGGAGTTTTCCGAAACGGACTGCCCCGATCTTTCGATAAATTCCGCCTTTTCGTTCATTTCCTCGGCGGGACTGCTTTCCGTACCGCTGCCGTGCGATTCTTCATTTGCCTCATTTGCCGCATTGTATTTGCTGCTCATAATTCTCCTCCGTTCTGTTTTATTTTATTATTATAATAAAACATAGGAGAAATATACATTCAAATACAGCTTTTACAAAAAGGCATTATTTTTATTATACACTATAGGCGGCTTAAAGTCAAGCAATGCAAAATCAAAAATCAGATTATATGCATGAAGGAACACCATCACTCAAAAGCACGGCGCTGTCCGCAGACTCCCCGGCCTGCCTGCGAAATTTTTGCACAATCTGACGAAAATTCTGTCTGCGCAATCTG
>CAZDJG010000139.1:0-5687 GCA_964505695.1 uncultured Ruminococcus sp. | reverse complement strand
ACCTGACGAAAAATCTGACTGCGCATCTTCAGCGCAATCTTTATTCGGTATTGACCTAAAAAAGGAGGATTCAATAATGATCAACGCTGAAAGCTACATTTCTCACCTTACAGACCTGCTTAAACATCAATTTGATTCAAGACTTGTATATGTCGGGCTGCAAGGCAGTTATATTCGGGGAGAGGCAACCGACAGCAGCGATATCGACATTATGGTCATTATAGATAATCTGAGTATTTCAGATCTTGACAGTTACCGCAGCACAATATCTTCTTTGGAGGAATCCGACAAATCATGCGGTTTTATTTGCAGCAAAACCGATATGGCTAATTGGAACCCTTTGGAAATATTTCATATTCTCAACAGTACAAGAGATTATTACGGGGTACTCAAGGAACTTGTTCCCGAGTATTCAGAGTCTGATATTAAAAATTTTGTGAAATTCAGTCTGAACAATCTGTATCACGAGATATGCCACAGATACATTCATGCCGATAAAGGCAAAAATATTGCAAAATTACCGTTAACCTATAAGGGTGTATTTTTTATCCTGCAAAATCTGCATTATCTGAAATGCGGAGAATACATACAAACAAAGTCAGAATTGCTGCCGCTTTTAGCCGATAAGGATCATATGGTTTTAAAGCGCTCCATTGAACTTGGCAGCGGTATTCAGTATGACTTTTCCGACAGCTTTGAGCTTCTTTTTACATGGTGTCAGGATACGTTAAATTCTTTGTAATTTGGTTAATATCCTTACCTATAACCTATAAGTTTTTTGCGGCTTTAAAAGAATATTAACAAAGCATAAGGCAAAATATGGTAAAATAATTATATAATGATGTAAAAATCGGAGGATTTAAATGGAAATAAATATTCAGCTTCATAATGAATTTAATGTCAAACAGGAATATATTGACAACATTATCAAATTTCTTGATGACGGCTGCACCGTGCCTTTTATCGCACGATACAGAAAGGAATATCACGGTACTCTTGATGATCAGACAATCAGACTTATTTCGGAAAGACTTTCATATCTCAGAAATCTTGATAAAAGAAAGCAAGAGATCATAAGTTCTGTCACCGATCAGGGAAAAATGACTCCCGAGCTTGCACAAGCTATTGCAAATGCTGCCGCACTTGTTGAGTTGGAGGATATTTATCGCCCATTTAAACAGAAAAGACGTACAAGAGCATCAATTGCAAAGGAAAAAGGTCTTGAACCGCTGGCGCAGCTCATTTTATCCCAGGAATCCGGCGTTTTCCCCGAAAAAGAAGCCGAAAAATATATCGGCGAGGAAAAAAACGTAGAATCTGCCGAAGCGGCCTTGGACGGTGCCTGCGATATCATTGCAGAAATTGTTTCTGACGATCCCGATCTCAGAAAAGGCTTGCGAAATCTCTTTAATGCCAAAGGCTCTGTATGCGTATCAGGCAGTGAGGAAAAGGATCCCGACGGTACATACCGCAACTACTATGAATTTTCCGAACCTGTAAGCAAAATAGCAGGTCACCGCGTGCTTGCTGTTGACAGAGGCGAAAGAGAGGAGAAACTGAAGGTCAGCGTCACACTTCCCGATGGTGACGCCGAAAGGATCATTCTGAACACGTATGTTATAAATAGCAGTCCGAGCGGAAAGCTTGTTGAAAGTGCCTGCCTTGACAGCTATAAAAGGCTTATGTATCCTTCTGTGGAACGGGAGATACGGGCACAGCTCACTGAAAAGGCTGATGAATCGGCAATAAAAGTGTTCTCCTCAAATCTTCGTCAGCTCCTTATGCAGCCGCCGGTCAGGGGCAGCATAGCTTTGGGAGTGGATCCGGGATTCAGAACAGGCTGTAAGCTTGCCGTAGTTGACAGCACGGGAAAGGTTCTCGACACGGGAGTTGCGTATATTACCACCAATGAGAAGATTAAGGTTAATCAGGGAAAGGAAAAAATTGCCGCACTTATCAAAAAATACGGCGTAACCGTTATTGCCATCGGAAACGGAACAGCTTCAAGAGAATCCGAGCAGATCGTTTCGGAAATAATCAGGGAAAATCACTTTAACGCTGCTTATATGGTAGTATCAGAGGCAGGTGCATCGATTTATTCCGCATCAAAGCTTGCTGCGGAGGAATTTCCCGATTACGACGTTTCCCTAAGGAGCGCAGTTTCCATCGCAAGACGCTTGCAGGATCCTCTTGCGGAGCTTGTAAAGATCGATCCCAAGTCAATAGGCGTTGGACAATATCAGCATGATATGCCCAGAATCCGCCTTGATGAGGCTTTGGGAGGCGTTGTCGAGGATTGTGTAAACTCAGTCGGAGTTGATCTTAATACTGCCTCCCGCTCGCTTTTAACATATATTTCGGGAATAAACTCTGCGGTCGCAAAAAATATTGTGACCTACCGCGAAGAAAACGGAAAATTCATCGACCGCAGACAATTGCTGAAGGTTCCCAAGCTCGGTGCGAAAGCTTATGAACAGTGTGCGGGATTTCTCCGTGTTCCGGGAGGAAAAAATCCCCTTGACAATACCTCCGTTCATCCGGAAAGCTACAATGCGGCTCGGAAGCTGCTTGAAATATGCGGCTTTTCACTTGCCGATATCGGCAGTGAAAAGATTAACAGTGTAGAAAACGAAGCTAAAAAAATCGGAATGGAAAACATATCAGCCGAAACCGGAGTGGGCGTTCCCACACTAAAGGATATTATAAAGGAACTGACAAAGCCCGGACGGGATCCCAGAGATGAACTGCCCCCTCCCCTGCTAAGAAGCGGGGATGTTATGGAACTGAAGGATATTAAACCGGGTATGGAGCTTATGGGTACGGTCAGAAACGTCATAGATTTTGGCTGCTTTGTGGACTGCGGAGTGCATGAGGACGGTCTTGTGCATATTTCACAGATTTGTAACCGCTTTATAAAGCATCCCCTTGAAGCTGTCAAGGTCGGAGACATTGTTAAGGTATGGGTTCTTGATGTTGATTTAAAAAGAAAACGGCTTTCTCTTACAATGCGCCCCGACAAAGCGCCTAAATCGATCGGATAAAAAAACCGCCGTACGAAATTGTTTTCGGTACGGCGGTTTTACTGTTATTCGGATTATTTATTCAACACTGTCAAGAGATTCATTAAACTCATCTGTAAGCATACCGACTGCATCTGAAAGCGCATCTCTTACAGAAGACCAGTCGTGTCCGTAGAATGCGGCTCTTATTCCGTATTCACCGCTGTCAAGAATATTGTACATATCGGTAGGACAGCCTGTATGAATGGAATACATCGGATTTTCGGCAGTCATTTCGTTTATTCTGTGCCGCATTTCGATCATTTCGTCAGTCCAGCCGAAATCGTCCTTACGCTTGCGGTCTGCAATTTCAAGCGCATTTGCGTCGGAATTTGCAGCAAGGATACATTCCATAAATCTTGCAACACCCTCCGGGTTCTGCGCACCCTTGCAGAGCATATATGCCTCAAGACCCGCAGGAAGATAATATGTATCTGAATCGTCCATTTTAGGAACAGGTACAAACATAACGTCTTCAGAGCTGCCGAAGCTGGTGTTCCAGATATCGGGCGCACCCTCAAGGGTATACATACCGCAGATATAGAAAAGCTCCTTGCCTTCACCGATAAATTCGGGGTGTTCTGACCAGTCGAACAGGGATTTATCAAGAACAAGACCGTTCTGACTCAGTTCATACATGAAATCCATGGATTTTTCGAGACGCTCGTCATAAAGATTTGAAACAAGCTTGCCGTCCTTTAAGTCAACAGGTGCAACACCGCAGGTAAGCATCAAAGGCTTTTCGTTGAACCAGCCGTCAAGACCGTACTGACCTGCATCGGGATCAACATATTCAAGAAGCATATTTTTAAATGCCGACCATGTCCATTCGCCGTCATCAAGAAGCTTTACAGGATCGTCAAAGCCGTTTGCCTCAATAGTTTTCTTATTGTAAATAACCACTTCGCCGGAAGTTGCCTGCGTTGCAATGAGGTAATGCTTGCCCTTCAGACTGAATTTGTCATTAAGCTCCTTTACAGGACTCCACAGATCGGAATCGAAATCAACATAGCTGTCATAAGCTTCAAACTGACCGTTGGGAACACCTTTTGGAAACGAATCAAGATCGCCTCCCGCAATGAAATCTATTCCCGTTCCGCCGAGAATATTTGTTGAAAGGTCGGTAAAGCGCTGCTGCCATGTTGTTGGAATATATTCAATGGTACCGTTGTACTTTTTCTCAAAAAGCTCAAGGGAAAGAGCCTTTGTATTTCCCGAAGTAGTGGCATGGAAAGGATCGTAAAACGAAAACCACTTGATGTTTTTATTTTCAAGCTCTGTGTCCTGAAGAAGATTGGTAACATCGTCCATTGCAGCCTGTTCCTCGGACGCAAGAGTCTCGGTATTAACCTCAACAGTGATCCCTGTAGTGGTAGTTGCCTGTGTAGTTGTCTCGGAAGAATCCGAGGTTCCGCCGCAGCCTGCAAGTCCCGCCGTCATGACCACTGCGGCAAGTCCTGCGGCAAATCTTCTGCATTCAGCCATTTTTAATTCTCCTTTTTAAACATTCTGCATATTCTTCGATTATTTTGTAAAAGATCATATGATCTGATATTGATTTAATTATACCATAAATCAGCTTTCATGTCAACGTTTTCATTGTATATTTTGACTATAATTTATTGGTTGTTTTGCATAAATCCTATTTCTGACTGATCCTGAATTGTCTTGGGGTCATTCCCATTTTCTGTCGGAATGTTTTTATCAGATGACTGCAATCGGAAAAACCGGTTTCCTGACTTATATATGTAAGATCAAAGTCGGTAAAAATAAGAAATTCCTTTGCCTTTATAAACCTCATTTCCTCCAGATATTCCTTGCAGGTCTTACCGTATATGCGCAGGAAACGCTTGGCAAAGCTCGAATAGCTCATGCGGCACATATCTGCGATATCCGTTACTTTTATTCCCCTGCTCAGATTATCCTCGATAAACTCGGTAATGTTATATATGTCATAAACAGAGTCACCGTCAAAAACCTCACTGTCAACAGTGAATCCCCTTTCCTGCCAATACCTGAGCACTCCTATCAGAAGGCAGTAAATATTCGAGCGGATAATATCCATATATCCATACCTTTGAAGCTGCATTTCGCTTATGCAGCTTTCAAATATTCTTTCCGCACCCATTGCGGAGGATTTTTCAGAATCGAAAAAAATACTCATTTCTCTCTGCTCGGCAGTCTTAAAGATACTGCGCAGCTTGGGTGCATATCCCGATGTCATATTTATACAATTTATATCCAGCTTTATCACGCCGTATTCAAGTCCCTGCGGATCATCTGATGTTATCGAATGAACGGATTTGGGGTGAAAAAGGATCATATCCCCTTTTCCGGCATCAAACACATCGCCGCCCGAACGAAGCTGTGCTGTGCCATTTGTTATATATATTATTTCCATAAAATAATGCCAGTGAGGACGAATCGGAAAGGTGCGCCGTCTGCCGCAGTCCATAAAGCATTCTATCGGCGAATTAAGACTGTCGCTTTTTTCATACAGGTCATTCATTACATTGCCTCCGATATATTTTTACAATTTTGAGATATATATATTATATCATTTTCAATATTAAAATGCTATACTTTGTAGGAAAAATTTTAGGGCAATACCGAATAAAGATTGCGCTG
>CAZDJG010000138.1:0-5803 GCA_964505695.1 uncultured Ruminococcus sp. | reverse complement strand
ACCGAACCAATAGAGGATTTGCCGTGAAGGAGGTTTATAGAGGTTCCCTATAGTAAACGACATTAGAAATTTGACCCCCGGCCAAGCAAAAACTTGCATATGTGGTTTTTGCGCTGGCTGAAAGCACAAATTGGGGTGGCGTTTACTGTAAATCCTCTCAGCAAATAAAATCTTTTCCTTTATTGTACCACATTATCTGCGCAAATGCAAGAGCTTTACGAAATCTTCAATCCATTTAAGGGGAATATCCTTCAAGTATTTCCGCTATACCGGACTTATAAATATTTCCGTTCAGAACGCTTCCGTCGGGTTCGATACAAACCGAACGGATATCCTCGGGGTCCTCCTCATAAGGATTTGTATATTCGGTTTCTTCAACAAAATATTCACTCAGATATCTCAGAGCATTTCCCGAGGGGAAAATAATATTCCCCTCCGAACTTTTTATACCCATATCCTCAAAGCGTGAAATTATCTCTGAGGCACGCCGGTTGTAGGGGTTGTCATGCTCCCTGCTCACAAGCCATGCGGGATTTAAGCGCAGGGAAATACCTCTCCGTCTGATCTGCAACGAAAATTCCGTTACGGGTTCAAGCGGTATTGTTTCCTGATGAAAAGCGTCAGCCGAAAGCAGGATATCATTTACTCCGCACAAGCAAAGCTGTTCGGCAGCATTTTCGATATCACGGCTGCTTTTGCTGAAAAAACCGTTGGTTATGAGCTGACGCTTCGGAATATCCATATCCCTTGCAGCCGAATGGACTGCGTATACCGTATCGGGAAAAAGCATAGGTTCGCCGCCGAAGGTCATGCATGAGGATATACTGCGACACTGTGCCGCACCACGGACAGCATCTGCCGCCGCTTTTGCGCCGATATGCTGTCCGACGGAAAAATGCTCGCCTTCCGAGCAGTGCCTGCATTTTCCCGTGCAGGCAAATGTGACCGCAAATTCGATGCGTTTAAGCCCTGCGGTATACTTATTCATTAAAATCTCCTTATTTTCCCTGAAGCTCACAAATCTCCCTGACGATCCTCGGATCGACAGGCTGAGGCTCGTACAAGGGACGGCACACATAATATCCCTGGATAAGATCGACGCCGCACTCTATTACCGTTTTCATCTCGTTATATGTTTCCACGCCCTCGGCAAGAACCGTGATCCTGTGCAGCCTTGCGTGTTCGACCAGACTGGATATGATGCTGCGGCGGCTGATATCGCTGTCGCAGCCGCTTATAATGGAACGGTCGATCTTGATAAGATCGGGTTCAAGGGTTATAAGCGCAAACTCATTGTTATAGCCGCAGCCGAAATCGTCCAGAGCGGTTTTTGCGTGCCATTTTGCCACAAGACGGCGTTTTGCCTTCATAAATTTATCATTGACCTGTTCGCTTTCAAGGATCTCAAGGACTATTCTGTCAAGGAAATCCTTGTTTTCCTGTTCGAGAAGCTTTATATCTTCATCACCCATAAGGCAGTCGGAAAGGGAGTTTATGAATATCTTTGATTTTTTGTCCGCAATTCCCCTTTCGGCAAGGCTGCGGAAGGTACGCAGCGCATTAAACCACGTCAGACGTTCGATCTCGTACAGCTTTGCGCCTGTTTTTGCAATACGGATAAATTCGAGAGGCGTTTTAAAAATGTCGGACTGCGGGCGCATGAGAGCCTCATATCCGTAAATTTCGCCCGTCTTTGCGGATATTATTGTGTGGAATGCGTATTTAACTCTTTCCTCATCAATTATCCTGTTCATTTCCTCCACGCCTGTGATCAGTATGGAATCCTTATTGTAGGCTTTCATATCGAACTCGGCAAGTTTGCCCTTAGTGGAGTGCTTAATGGTATACATTGCAAAATCCGAATATTTGATCAACTGCTCATAGGAACGCGAATCATCGGGATACCACGAAACACCGCCGCTTGCTCTGAGCTTGAAGTGTGTTCCGTCGGCAAGTATGCAGTAGCTTTCGCTCATTTTCTCCCGTACCGTTTCGACGATCCTTCTTATTTCATCCTTGCTGTTATAGCCGTAAAGAAAAACGTTGAACTCGTCTCCGGAAAGTCTTGAAACAATTCCGCCGTATTCCCGGAACATCTTGAATACATTTGCTGTAGTCTTTATGTAATCGTCGCCGAAATCATGTCCGTAAGTATCGTTTACGTACTTGAGATTATCCATATCCAGCATAATGAAGGCAGCCGTTTTCAGCTTTTTCGGTTTGGCGAAAAGCTCGCTTATCTTATTGAAATAAGCCCGTCTGTTCAGCAGACCCGTTGTAATATCATGGTCACGCTCGTATTCGATCTTCTTTTTCTCGATAACGCTGTTTGTAATGTCCTGAACAAGTCCCGTAACATGATGCTCACTGCGCATAAGCTTGAACATGAACCATCTGCCGGATGCCTTGCTTACGGTTTCGATGACAGCGGTATCTCCTTCTGCGGAAGCGTCATTCTCAAATACGCCAGATCTGATTACCGCCGCCTTATCATCAATAAGAGAAATATATTTTTCAAACTCCTCAAATTCTACGACCGTGTCCTCGTGCGGCATATTATCGAGATTCAGGATCTTTATAAGGGTTTCGCCCATAAAAACCGTATTGTTTCGCAGATTTAACATGAAAACGCCTATTCCTATATCAGCCATGCTGATGATCCTCGAAACCTTTGACGCCTGCTGCTTTACGCTTATCTGAAGCTCGGTTATAGAGCTTGCCAGCCTGTCAAACTCCAAAAGACCCGACGGTGAAAAGCGAATGATCTCCCCGCTGTCATTACGGTCGTTGAGCAGCTTGATGATCGCCGTTACAGGAGCGGTTATCTTTCTGTTGAGCATGATCGCCATTACAAAGCACAGCACAGCTGCAATGATCGTTGAGAGAAAAAGCGTTCGCAGTATCGTAATATAAATATTCAGTATGCTCTCTCTGTCGCCTATGGAAATAAGCGCCCATTGCTGACGATTATAGGGAGAACCCGAATTATAAAGCTTCATAGGCTTGATACATCCTATGGAATCAATATCCGAGTTCTTGTTGAAATCATAAAGTTCTGCCGATATCTTTTCATTATCGTTTATTACCGTATTTTCATCAACGATACGGTTGAAAACAGCTCCCGAATGTGTAAGCACAGAATATTGCCCTTCCGACGAAAAATCCGCGCCCAGGATATAGCAGGCGCTTTCGTTGAAGAAATCATTTGACGGAATAGCGCTCAATACAGACTTTTCCATAAGTCCTATTCCCACAACGCCGTAAACAACGCCGTCGGAGGATATGAGCGGCAGGGTGTATTTAAGGCTTTGCTGCGATGAATTGGATATTCTTGAAAATCCGCTCCAGCAACCGAGGCTGTAGAGCGGAATATCGGGGTTTGCACGGGCTGTTTCCACCGTATCGGTATAAAATGAAAGATCCTCACCGTTTTTGCCGCTCATATCAAGATGGGCAGCCCATTCATAGTCAAGAGCCAGATCAAGCTGCGAAGCAATATCCGAGCTGCCCATTTCTACAAGAATATCCTCCTGATCTAACTGATTGTTTGTTTGGGTATCGGTATCCCTTATATAAAACCCCGTATTTTTTTCGCTGTCCCCGGAATCGTACATATCACCGGAGTCAAGGATAATGTAGGCATCGTTTACCGAATCGCGCCTTAAAAGATCTATCAGCACTTCTGCGGAAATGGAGATGACCTCCTTGTTAAGCTGCTTGTCGGTCGAAATATTCGCCGCCGAAAATCCCTTTTGTTCAAGCAGTACATCAACTTTGTGCGTTATCTCATTTGCTGTATCATAAACGGGCGACATTTTTGCCGTAAGCATAGTCTCAACATAATTTTTACGGTTCTCGGTTTTTTCGATAAACAAATTATACGAATAACGCTTTATATAGCTGAATTCGCCGCTGATGGAAAGCACTCCGAAAAATGTTCCTATCTGAAGAGCTGACAATGCGATCATTGCAAAAAAAAGCTTATGGGAAATGGGAGAGCTTTTGGGTATTTTCTTTATTTTATTAGTAAATGCTTTTTTCATTTCAAGATATGACCGCCTTTCGTTGCAGGAATAAACTCAGATGCCGAACAGATCGCTGCAAATCCTCAAGCGGACTGTTCGGATAGGTTTTGTCAGACGTTTCCTGCGGCTGCCTGCTCCAGACCTGATTTAAAACTCTCAAACCATTTTTCAAAGGCGCTGTCGCTTGTATATTCGCCGATCACCGCAGCTCTGTCCTCCCCCGAACTGATCCGTTCCTCAACAGTCTCGTGATCGGAGCTTGCGCTGTCATGAATATAATTTCCGAGGAAATCACGCACCTCTGCGGTATTATCGGACGGAAGGCTTGTGTAAAGCACTCCTGTATTTATTTCATCAATAGCCGTTTTCATAGTATCTTCCATGATTTTGCTTATAGAATCCTTTTCGGCGCAGGACATGATCTTTTCAAAGCTGTTTGCTTCCTTTTTGACCGGAAGATATCCCGAATTTACCGAAAAATCTATATTACGTTCCGATTCCGTAAACCATTTCAGGAACTGTACGCTTGCATACTCGTTTCTTTCCTCGCTTTTTACCGTACACATACCTGCGCCCTGCTGAACGATATAAGGCTCTGTTCCTTCAAAGTTAGGAACGGGAAGAACAATATTTTCAATTGGGTAAGTATAATCGTCGTTTAAGGTGACCTCGGTCGGATAATATGAAGATCCTGTTGTGGAGCAGATAAGCGCAATTATAGCTCCTGTTTTGGCATCGTCCGACCTGAAACGGCTCTGAGCCGTAAAATATCCGCTTACATAGGGAACGTAATAGTTTTCCCAAAGACGCTTTACAACGTCCTTGTCAATGTTAAGGGATATTTCTCCGCTGTCGTTTCGCCTGATAAATTCGGAACCGAGCTGCTTTGCTCCGATTATCATATAGTTTGCAACGGAATCCCTGCCGAAAAATGCTTTTCCGTCATTCGGAACGTCCGGAGTAAGGCTGTCGGTATATTCATAGTATTTTTCCGAGGTCTGCACAATTCCCTCCCATGTGGAAAGGCTGTCGACAGTAACGCCGGAAGATTCCGTAAATTTATCCCAGTCGGTCTTGTTAAGGATCATTACCTCAGTGCTTTTTGCCGTAGGGAATATCTTCAGAGAACCGTCTCCCGAAAAGCGACCTTCCTCTATATATTCCGGTATGTATTCGTCGATTTCCTCAGCGGTAAGATACCGGCTTATATCCGAAAGCATACCTGCCTTATCAACAATATATGCCGTTTCGGAATAGGATGCAAAAATATCAGGGAGAGGATCTGCGCCCACATCGCCGTTTACGGCTGCAAGAACGCTCTGAGAAAGCTCGGAAATGCTGTTTTTGGAAAACGCCTCCACAATTATTCCCTTTTCCATACCGACAGTATCGTTAAATTCCTTTACCAGCTTATCGAACTGCGTCTGCTGCACGCCGTTGTAGTAGTGCCATATGGTGACAGTGACGGGATCGTTCTTATCGAGCAGCTTGTCGCTGCCTGAGCAGCCGCTCATGAAGCTTGCGGCAAGAAGAACCGCAGCGGCAAATGAAATTATTTTTCCTTTGTTTTTCATAGCATAATACCCCGTTTCCTTTAAGGCAATAATTATTCGGTACCGCCTTAAAAATATGAAATTTTTCACTGTACCGATCCCGCAGAAGCAGATCGGATATCCGCTCACGGCAATTCATACAGCTTTAATGTATCACAAAATAATGTTTATAGGCAATACCGAATAAAGATTGCGCTGAAGATGCGCAGTCAGATTTTTCGTCAG
>CAZDJG010000137.1:0-5827 GCA_964505695.1 uncultured Ruminococcus sp. | reverse complement strand
CGAACCAATAGAGGATTTGCCGTGAAGGAGGTTTATAGAGGTTCCCTAAAGGAATCTTTGTCAAAATCTGTATAACAACAAAAACCCGCCGTTTCCTTTTGGTGAAACGGCGGGTCTGTTATTTTAACATATGCTTGAAGCTGCCGGAAATATCCTGCGCCGAACTGCCGAGCATTCTGAAAACATGACCCTTATGCGCATTTGTACGGAATTTATTATCACCGATACCCGCATTGTATTCGTACATCATTCCCGAATGCGTATACCCCTCAAAAAAGCCTGTCCCCGACAGATCCGTTTCACTTGGTACGAGCTTTACATTATCAAGAAATGACATTTTTCCGTCAATATAAACTGCCGTCCTTGAACGATAGCTTTTAAATAAAAACCGTTCATTCATAGCCGTTCTGCCGCAGGAAAAAATATCCTGCATAACAAAGGCTGCGCCGCCTTGAATTAAAGCATCCGTTCTGTTGTCAAAAACGCTGCCTGCAAAGGGAATGAGCGGCTGCGGAAAATACAGCAGCCTTCCGCCGTCTTCCACTGTTATTTTCACCCTCTGGAAAGCTCCGCCCTTTTCGCCGGACCTGAATATTTTGGTAAACGACTGCCCTGTGAATTTCAGTGACGCTCCTTTTTTTACAATTATTTCAATATCATAAATGTCGCCGTCGAGCATACCCGCACTGGCGGTCATCATAATTATTTCCGTAAAGCTTCCCCGATAAAAGGGTTTTGCAATTTTTATGGGCGCCGAAAAAAAGCTGTCGGTCATGACTGTTCTGCCGCCTTTGTTTTCGGCGCAGATAAACAGCCTGCTCATTTTAAGTCCTCAAAAAGAACGTTTTTCTTTATCCATGAAATAATGTCATCAACGCCTTCAAGATTCATTAAATTTGTAAATATATATGGTCTGCCGTTTCTCATTCTTTCGGAGTCCCTTGCCATCACATCAAGACTTGCGCCCACAAGCGGAGCAAGGTCGATCTTGTTGATGACCAGCAGATCCGAGCGTGTTACACCCGGACCGCCTTTTCTCGGTATTTTCTCACCCTGAGCCACATCGATCACATAAATGGCTGCGTCGGCAAGATCGGGAGAAAACGTGGCTGAAAGATTATCTCCGCCGCTTTCAATAAAAATGATCCGGACATCGGGAAATCTTTTTGCCATTTCCTCCACCGCTTCAAGATTCATGGAGCAGTCCTCTCTTATGGCAGTATGAGGGCAGCCTCCTGTTTCAACGCCCACTATCCTTTCGGGCGGCAGCTTTGAATTTTTTATCAGAAATTCTGCGTCCTCTTTAGTGTAGATATCATTTGTTACAACGCAAATGCTGTATTCGTCCGACATTTTTCTTGTAAGGCGCTCTATAAGGGCGGTTTTTCCCGAACCCACAGGACCGCCTACGCCTATTTTAACATATGACATACCAAAACTCCTTAAAGCCTGCTAAGAAATGTAAATTCTTGAATATAATTTCTCATGCTCCATTGAACGCAGATCAAACCCGAATCCGTTTATTCCAAGCTCATCTGTCGGAACTTCCATAGCCTTTCCGACAGCATCGGGTATATGCTCCATGGCAGACCTGAGCGACGCCTGACCGTCAAGCTGTCTGAGCGGCACAAGCTTCACCGCATGATTTACCATTGACGAGATCAGACTGTATGAGTACATTTCAAGTCCCGTGAAAACGTCCGCCCTTGTATCTGAGATGAAAAGTCCCACAGCAATGCAGTGATGACCCATACATTCGCCTGATGATATTTTATCAGCATATTCCTTCAGCAGAGGATACTCGTCGAGAGCCGTTTCGGCTTTCAGAAACCTTGCGCACAGCTTTTCGCTGCCGTTTCTAAGCTCGTATGGAGATTTTGCAGCGGTACATATTTCATCAAGTACGCTTACATCATCGCCCGCTGCCGCTCTTGCCGCAAAGCCCGTATCACCCGTCGGCAAAGTGTAAATAAATGCCGTCAGGAACCTGTCGAGACTTTCCTTATCCCTGACGATCCCCTTCTGAGTGTATGTTTCCATACCGTTTGACAGCGTAAATGCCCCTATGGGAAAAAGACTGTCAAGAGCCTGCATGAGCAAAATAAGCCCTGTGTTATCCATGGCTGTGACCATGCCCATGATCATGAGCGTCCGTATGAATATGCGCATGAGCGCGGCATTCAATATATCCCTCAAACTTCTCATGTGTTTTCTGCACCTTGAAGCCCAGCTTTTTCAGATATTCAAGGGTTGGCTCATCATAAGGACACCTGACCGTATCGTCTGAAATTGAAAGGGAAAGGTGGCGGTTGCCAAGCTCAAAGCAAAGCCTGCCCATTTCCTTCATGGAGCTGACATTTACGTTGATAAGGTCACAGGGAGCAATATCCACAGCAATTATCCTGCTGTCGTCCTCAAAAAGAATATCTCCCTCATTGAGAGGTGAATTTACCTTAATGCCTATCTCCTCGCCTGCCGATGTGGTTTTTCGGAGCAGTTTTTTATCACGCTCGAACCAGTCAATAGTCACTTTTTCAACTGATTTCGATGTATCATGGAGCTTTCCTATAACCTTTTCGGTTATCATAGTATTTCCTCCTTCAATAAATTCAGCTTTTCCTTGTAAAAAATTCTCTGATAACTCCGGACGGATCTTTTATCATAACGGAAACAAGCCATATTATCAGTCCCAGCGCAGCGGCGGACAGACCTAAAAATCCGTCATTTATCATATCTGCGGCTGTCGGCAGGAAATAATCCGCTCCTGCCTCAAAATATCCGGCAAATGCGTCAACAAGCCACATAAGAGCCGCTCCCCAGTACATATAGCAAAGAAGGCTTACATTCAGCTTTCTTGCCCTTTCGTCAGTGTACCAGATAACGGTACAGATAATTGCGGCAATAACCGTGATAAGAAGTGTCATTTCTCTGCACCTCCCTCGGTAATGCTGCGCCGCTTAATTGCCGTTCCGACAGCGGTCATGCACACCCATACAACAGTTACCAACAGAGCCATTGCAGTTCCTGACGTTGCCATTTCGTGAAGCATTGCCGCCGTACTTTCGGGAGTCGCCGCACCCGTCAGAAACGGAAACCACGGCGTGACCTCGCCGTGCCAGATGTGTTCAAATGCAAGCAGCGCAGAGCCGCCCCAAAGCATTTTGTTGAGCCGGCTGATTTTTTCGGAAATCCGGAAAGTACATTCCGTTCCGTTTTTCTTCTCATAATGTGCAATGATCTTTTCAGCGGCTGTTGTGATCACCGCCTCCGCTGCGGGAACTATAAAACAAGCCATGATTACTTCCTCCAATCAAAATAGAACAGATTCCTTCAGAATAAAAAGTATTTCTGTGTAAGCGGCAGTTTTTCCGCAGCTTCACAGGTAATTTTTTCACCGTCAACAGTCACACTGTAATTTTCGGGATCGACCCTTATATCACCCGTTCTGTCATTATACCGCATATCCCTCTTGCCAATATTGCGGCAGTTCCTCACGGGAAGCACCATGCGCTGAAGACCAAACCTTTCGGCAATGCCGCCGTCCTTTGCCGCCTGCGATACGAATGTGGCACAGCAGCGTTTTACGGCAAGCCCGTATGCGCCGAACATCTTTGTGTAAATTACGGGCTGCGGTGTGGGGATAGATGCATTTGCATCACCCATTTTTGATGCGCAGATAAACCCGCCCTTGATTATCATTTCAGGCTTAACGCCGAACATTGCAGGCTTCCACAGAACAAGATCTGCCATTTTTCCCGTCTCAACAGAACCCACATAATCGGAAATACCGTGTGTTACTGCGGGATTTATGGTATATTTTGAAATATATCTCTTAACACGGAAATTATCGTTTCTGTCATTGTCTTCGGGAAGAGTACCGCGCTGATCCTTCATCTTTGAAGCAGTCTGCCATGTTCGGGTGATTACTTCCCCCACACGTCCCATTGCCTGAGAATCGCTTGACATCATACTGAAAATTCCCATATCATGAAGCACGTCCTCCGCAGCAATGGTTTCGGGACGTATTCTTGAGTCCGCAAATGAAACGTCCTCAGGGACCTTGCTGTCAAGATGGTGACACACCATCAGCATATCGAGATGCTCGTCAATGGTATTTTTTGTGAACGGCATTGTGGGATTTGTGGAAGATGGAAGAATGTTCGGGAATGCCGCCGCCCTTATGATATCGGGGGCGTGTCCGCCGCCTGCGCCCTCAGTGTGATATGTGTGTATAACTCTTCCGCCTATGGCTTTCAGCGTATCCTCAACAAATCCTCCTTCATTAAGAGTATCGGTATGTATGGATACCTGAACATCATATTTATCGGCAGCATTCAGAGATTGATTTATAACAGCGGGTGTTGAGCCCCAGTCCTCGTGAATTTTCAGACCGCAGGCGCCTGTCTCTATCTGCTCGGCAAGAGCGTTGTAATCGGCGCTGTTGCCCTTTCCGAGAAATCCCAGATTCATGGGATAATCCTCAGACGCTTCTATCATCTTCTTAAGGTTGAATTTTCCCGGTGTGCAGGTAGTTGCATTAGTACCGTCGGCAGGACCTGTGCCGCCGCCGATCATAGTTGTTATACCCGAATAAAGCGCCGTTTCTATCTGAGTGGGACTGATAAAATGGATATGAGTATCAATACCGCCTGCGGTAAGAATAAGTCCCTCGCCTGCAATAGCCTCTGTGCCTGCGCCAAATATCAGCGAGGGCGTTACTCCGTCCATAATGTCGGGATTGCCTGCCTTTCCGATACCGCAGATCTTTCCGTCCTTTATGCCGATATCAGCCTTGTAAATACCCGTTGAATCCACAACGAGAGCCGAGGTTATAACGGTATCGGGACATTTGCTGTCGGGTACGGTGCAGGACTGACCCATTCCGTCACGCAGGGATTTGCCGCCGCCGAACTTAGCCTCATCGCCGTACACCGTATAGTCCCTTTCGACTTCGATAATAAGTGATGTATCCGCAAGCCTTACTCTGTCGCCCGTTGTGGGACCGTACATATCCGCATATTGCCTTTTACTCATTGCAAACATTCATTAAACCCCCTTAAAGCCCAGTTTTTTTGCTTTTTCAAGGGCAGCCTTCTTTACATTTTCATCGTCGAAGCTTCCCTGTGTGAGATCGTTCAGACCCATTCCTATCCTGTTTCCGCCGATATCCACAAGCTTTACCTTCTTGCTTTCACCCGGCTCAAAGCGCACCGCAGTTCCCGCAGGGATGTCAAGACGCTTTCCGAATGCCGCTTCACGGTCAAATTCAAGCTGTTTGTTTACTTCAAAAAAATGAAAATGAGAGCCTGTCTGAACGGGACGGTCCGCTGTGTTGACAACAGTTATCTCAACGGCATTCTTTCCTTCATTGATAATGATCTCGCCGTCGTCTATAAGCATTTCGCCGGGAATGATATTATTATTCGGAATGATCGGTTCATGAACGGTCACAAGCTTTGTGCCGTCGGGAAATGTTGCTTCAAGCTGGATCTCATGTATCATTTCCGCAACACCGTCCATAACATCATCAGCCGTTAAAAGCTGTCTTCCCCTGCTCATAAGCTCTGTTACACAAAGACCGTCACGGGCAAGCTCCATCAGCTCCGAGGTTATATATGCAACAGCTTCCGGATAGCTGAGCTTCAGCCCCCGTGATCTTCTCTGCTTTGCAAGCTCTCCCGCATAGTGCGTCATAAGACGCTCCTGCTCTCTTGGGGTAAGGTGCATATGCATACTCCTCTCTGTATACAGGGGTTCTCTATAAACCGGGACGCGAGCAAAGCCTCGTCCATTGGTTCGGTCAGATGCAAGGCATCAGACCGCAGTA
>CAZDJG010000136.1:0-5854 GCA_964505695.1 uncultured Ruminococcus sp. | reverse complement strand
TTCCATATCTGCTGGAATTTTCTTCTTTATGGGTCATATCTATTGACAACGCAGAATGCCCCGGTGAAATTTTTTTGACGGTACTTGCAATGCAGAGGAAAATATGGTATAATAACAATATGTTGCTGCTGTCAGATGCGGCTTATTCTAATTTCAGAAAAGAGGAAAGATTTATGGATATGGAAATGGTCAAGTATCTCGCAAAGCTCGGCAAGCTCGATTTTACCGACGAGGAGCTTGAACAGGCTGTAAAGGATATGACAAGCATTATCGAAATCATGGATACCATCAAGGAAACAGACATCACCTACGACCCTCTCAAGGACAATCATAACGTATATCTGAAGGATCTGCGAAAGGACGAGGCAAAGCCCTCTCTTGCTACCGAGAAGCTTTTGCGCAACGCTGTAAACAGCGAAAACTGCTTTGTTGTTCCCAAGGTCGTTGAATAAAACGGGTTCTCCGGTTCAAAGCTATATGAAAGGATGATCAATTTAATGGACGTTACTTCTCTTACCGTTAAGCAGATGCGCGAGAAGCTCGATAAAAAGGAAATTTCTTCGCCTGAGCTTACCAAAGCATATATTGAAAGAATAAAGAAAATCGACGGCGGTCTTGAAAGCTATATAACCGTTACGGAGGACAGCGCATATGCCGCCGCAGAAAGCGCTCAGACGCTTATAAACAGCGGAAATGCCGCTCCCTTGTGCGGTATTCCCCTTGCAATAAAGGATAATATCTGCACGGACGGCGTAAAGACCACCTGCGCATCAAAAATGCTGGAGAACTTTGTTCCCCCTTACAACGCTACCGTTATGGAAAAGCTCGGCACTCAGAATATAGTAATGCTGGGTAAGACCTCCATGGACGAGTTTGCAATGGGAGGCTCCACCCAGACCTCGGCTTTCAAAAAGACAAAAAATCCCTATGATACCGCAAGGGTTCCCGGCGGCTCATCGGGCGGCTCGGCTGCCGCTGTGAGCGCCGATCTCTGCGCTGCGGCTCTCGGTTCGGACACAGGCGGCTCTATCCGTCAGCCCTCGTCCTTCTGCGGCGTTACGGGTCTTAAACCTACCTACGGACGGGTTTCCCGCTACGGTCTTGTGGCATTTGCAAGCTCCCTCGACCAGATAGGCCCCATTGCAAGGACTGCCGAGGACTGCGGAATGATCCTTAATGCAATCGCAGGCGGCGATCCCCATGACGGAACCGTTTCAAACAGACCCGTCGATGATTATACCTCAAAAATAGGCATGAGCATGAAAGGCGTTAAGATAGCCGTTCCTGCCGAGTTTTATGCAGAGGGCATTGACGACGTTGTAAGAAAAGCCGTTCTTGCCGTTGCCGACAGCTACAAGACAATGGGCGCAGAGCTTGTGGAATGCTCAATGCCGTCCCTCAAATACGCCGTTGCCGCATATTATCTCATATCCTCCGCAGAGGCTTCCTCAAACCTGTCAAGATACGACGGAATAAAGTACGGACACCGCTCCGACATTACGGGAAACTACAGCGAGCTTGTTACCGCTTCAAGGAGCGAGGGCTTCGGCGATGAGGTAAAAAGGCGTATACTTCTCGGAAACTACGCTCTCTGCTCAGGCTATTACGATGCTTACTACGGCAAGGCAATGGCTCTCAAGCAGAAGATAAGAGAGGAATATGCCGCTATATTTGAAAAGTGCGACATTATCCTTACTCCCACAGCTCCTACTGTCGCATACGGCGCACACGAAAACATTTCCGACCCCAAGAAGATGTATCAGGCGGATATATGTACGGTAACGGTAAACATTGCTTCTCTCCCCGCAATATCCACTACCTGCGGCTACGATGAAAACGGTATGCCGATAGGAATGTCCCTTATCGGCAGAATGTGGGACGAGGCAGCCGTGATCGGAGCTGCCGATGCATTTGAAAAGGGCTTTTCACGCAAGCCCGCTAATATATAAGGAGGTGCGGCAACAATGTCAGTTTCAGATTATATCCCTGTGATCGGTCTGGAGATCCACTCCGAGCTGCTTACTAAATCAAAGGTGTTCTGCACCTGCTCAGCCGAATTCGGCGGCGAAAAAAATACACGCTGCTGCCCCGTTTGCTCCGGTATGCCCGGAACTCTCCCCGTCATCAATCAGACAGCGGTGGAATATGCGGTAAGAGCGGGCTTTGCTCTCGGCTGCAGCATAAATAAATTTTCCGTATTCGACAGAAAAAACTACTTCTATCCCGATCTTCCCAAGGCTTATCAGATATCTCAGCTCAATCTCCCTCTTTGCATAAACGGAACAGTTCCCATAGACTATGAGGAAAACGGCGAGAAAAAGCACAAGGAAATACGGATAAACCGCATACACCTTGAGGAGGACGCAGGAAAGCTTATCCATGACGACCTTAACGGTGTGTCCCTGTGCGATTACAACCGCTGCGGCGTTCCCCTTATCGAAATAGTTACCGAGCCTGATATGTCTTCTCCGGAGGAGGCAAGGACTCTTGTGGAAACCATCTCGCTGCTGCTCCAGTATTCGGGTGTTTCCGACTGTAAGATGGAACAGGGCTCTATCCGTGCCGATGTAAACGTATCTCTTATGAAAAAGGGAGATACTGAGTTCGGCACAAGAGCGGAGATAAAGAATGTAAACTCCCTTAAATCGATCTACAGAACCATAGAATTTGAGATAAAGCGTCAGGCGCAGATCCTCGACAGGGGAGGAACGATCGTTCAGGAAACAAGGCGCTTCGATGCAAACAGGGGAGAAACAAAGTCCATGAGAACCAAGGAGGACGCTCACGACTACAAGTATTTCCCCGACCCGGATATATTGCAGGTCAATTTCTATGACGAGGATCTTGAGCGCATTAAAAATTCTCTTCCCGAAATGCCCAAGGACAGGCTTGCAAAGTATATAAGCTGGGGTATTCCCGAAAAAGAAGCGGCTGTTATCGTAAACAGCAAAAAGATCTCCGACCTTTTTGAGGAAGCGGTTCTCAGGTATAATAATCCCAAATCTCTTGTAAACTTTATCAACGGCGAGATAATGAGACGTATGAACCTAGGGGAGATCGATATTGAAAAGCCCATGTTCACCGCCGCAGAGGTTGCAAAGCTTGTTGAAATGTCCGACACGGACAAGGTAACTAAGAACGACGCAAAGGAAATATTCCGTGAAATGGCTGAAAAGGGCGGCGACCCGGAGGATATTGCAAAAAGAGAGGGTATGCTCATTGTAAACGACACGGGCAGGGTGCTTGAGGTTATTGAAAAGGTCATTGCCGCAAATGAAAAGGCTGTAAACCAGTATAAGAGCGGCGATGTAAAGGTATTCGGCTTCCTTATGGGACAGTGCAGCAAGGAGCTGAGAGGCGCTGCAACGCCAAAGGTCGTTAAGGAGGAGCTTGAAAAGAAGCTTAAATCACTGTAATTTTGAAATATAAAAGGGGCGGCTGATATCGGGTGTCAGCCGCCCCTGATTTCTGTTATTCAGCATTAACTATCATATTGTAAATGCAGTGGAATGCATATTCTCTTGTAACCTCGGCGTCGGGAGTGAAATTTCCATTTTCGTCCGCATCTATAATGCCCATTGCCCACGCAATGGCGATATATCCCAGATCCGTATCCTCTTGAGTTACGTCATTAAAGGGGGAGCGGAATATCTCGTTTTTGTCCGCAAACCGTTCAGCCTCAGCCTGCTTTACCATAAGAGCGGCAAGCTGCCTGCGTGTAAAGGGTGCCGGCGTCTTGCCGTCCTCCGTTTCGGCAGTGACCTCCTCCAGAGGCATGGGATAATTACCGTAATCCACCATCTTGATGAGCCGCACAAGATCGCTTTCCGTGATCTTTGCTTTTGGACGGAATTTATCCGAACTGTCAAGCTTTACGCCGTAGCTGTAAAGAAGCGCGATCTCGTCCCTGTACTGCGATTTTTCAATATCATTGTAAGGGCATTCATAGCTTTCGGTTTTCTCTTCCAGAGCAAAGCCGTTATAATTGCAGAGCTTTCCGGTTTTTGCGTTAAGGCTCCATGAGTCCATGCTGTAGATAAGATAGGTGTGAGGCACTGATTTGAGATCGGTAAAGCCGTCATAATAAAGATTCATAGGCTTTTGCTCAAAGAGCATTGAAAGGGCGGTATCCTTATTTATGACCTTGCCGTCGCCGAAATCCGCATCCTTTGTGTAATAGCAGCTTGCGCGGGTCACTTTTCCGTCCGCATTTACTGTGATGTTCATGTTGTTGCCGTCTACCTGAATATTATTAACATAACGGCAGAAACGGAAGGTGCGGGAGCTTTCCTTGTATTTTTCCGTTTTTACGGCGGGAGAGGTGTTTTCGGGGTCGGCTTTATACTCTCCGAAAACATCTCCGTAATAATATTTTGCTGCCTCCTCGGCAATGGCGGAGGCTTTTTTTACGTTAAGCTCATTGCCGCTTTCAAGGGAATAGTTGTAAAAGCTGATGACCTTTCCCGATTCTGCGTCGGCTTCAACGTAAATATCGCTGTAATCCGTTTTGTTGTTTATGCTGAAATTGCAGCTTATGGCAAAGCCGCAGTCCGCGTTTTCGTTTTCGTTTATGCTGAAATTGTTCACAAGATGCTTTTCGGTTATGCCCATGTATTTATCCTCCAGCATGAGCGCTTTGAATTTTTCCGACGTAAGCATTTTGCTCATGTCGGCAACGGCTTTTTTCTCCTGCTCGGTAAAGCCTGCTTCCATAACGGCTTCCTCTACTGCCGCATCTTCTTCGACGGCCTCAGTATATTCCGCTCCACCGCCGGCATCTCCGGACATGGGATTTGCCGCAACATAATTATCGGTATCCATTGCGGCGAGATAATCCTCGTTCATTTTGGAGTGTTCTCCCGTGAAGGCGTCGTAAATAAAGCTGTTCTGCGGCTCGTATACGATGTTTGCCGTCGTTTTGCCGTTTTCGTCCCTGCTTATGCGGTACCATGGCTTTACGGTCACTTCACCGGAATATATTTTTCTGATCTCCGATTCCGGCACGATCTTTTCGGCTGAGGAAAATTTTGCGCCCTGCCACCAGCTTGTGCTGAAATAGTTTACCTCGCCCGTGTATTTGTCAAGACCGATGCGAATGTAATTTTCCGTTTCCTTTACGGGGATCTGACTGTAATTTCGTTTAAAGCCTATGTATACATTATTATCGTTAAGGTAAAGCTCCACGTCGGATTCGTCTGCCGAGATATATCCTCTCATTGAGGGGTTCGTTTTGTATATCCAGTTCTGAGCCTTGATTATGAAATCCTTTCGTGTGTATTCGGAAAAGCCGCTCTTGTATTTTAATGAATACCTGTCGGGGGCTTCATATTCGGCGATGATATCTCCCCGGACACGGATAAAATAGCAGTCGCTGCTGTCGGGCTTGCTCCATCGGAAGTTAAAGCTTTTTATGCCCCTGTACTCACCGGAGGTGCAGGAAAATTCCGAATATTCTTCGGGGATCGTTATTCTTGATTTGACCATAGCCAGTGCCTTGGTCATGCCGTCGTCCTCCTCTGACTGTGAAGCTGAGGCTGAGGATACCGGTTTCTCTGCCTCCTCCGCAGATATCCCGCAGGGGAGTGTTGCTCCTGCTACGACGGCTGCGGCTATTATCGCTATGATTTTTTTCATGCTTATTAACACCCTTTCGCAATATTTATCCTTTATAATAAGTAAACAACCATTGTGCGGCAAAAATTTCATTTTATCTGCATATAAAAATAATTTGTCAAATAACACATATTGGGCAGCAATATTTTGTTAAAACTGTTTAATTATAGAGGTTCCCTATAGTAATAAGGCAATACCGAATAAAGATTGCACTGAAGATGCGCAGTCAGATTTTTCGTCA
>CAZDJG010000135.1:0-5856 GCA_964505695.1 uncultured Ruminococcus sp. | reverse complement strand
GAACCAATGGACGAGGCTTTGCTCGTGTCCCGGTTTATAGAGAACCCCATAAAAATAAGCCGTATTTCGGCAATAAAAAACCGGGGCTGTTGCAGCAGGAAGTTTTGCTGTAACAGTCCCTTGATTTGTATCCAAAAGTATATATATCGCCGATTGATTTTACTTTATCTTGTAAGAGAGAACCAAAGGGGGAAACCAAGCGGGGGAGGGGCGACAAAAGCAAGGGCAAAAAACGGCACTCCCCTCCCCCTTATTGGTTTCCCCCTTTGGAATCCCCCTTCCTTTCTCCCCTTCCCCTCCCGTTTTTTATGCAGTTTCATGCACTCGACGCCGTTTCGGGCTTAATTTGTGTAGATTGGCTAATCAGTCCATGCGATGGGGCTAAAGTGCGGGTCCTGAGTTCCCAAGCTTTAGCCCCATCGCATGGCAGGCAATAACAGACCTTTGCAAAATAAGTCCGAAACGGCGTTGGAGCATATGAAATTGCATAAAAATCGGAAAGGGTTAGGGGAAAGAAGGGGGGATTCCAAAGGGGGGGAAACATTGGGGGAAGGGGAAAGCCGATTTTTGCCCTTGCTTTTCTTTTCCCCTTCCACCATTGTTTCCCCCCTTTGGTTCTCTTGAAATGCTTAAAACAAAATTTTATTTAAGCGCAGCAAAATAGCCAAATCTACTTTCGGTTTCACACTTACATTTCATAGCAAAGCCATATATAAGCGCAGCATATTAACCTCATCTCCGATTGATTTTGTCAGTACCGTTAAAGAGAAACCAAGCCCGTAGGTAACAGAGGGGGCTGTTGCAGATAAGCTGCAACAGCCCCTATTTTTGCTTTTATACTAAAATCCGTTTTCCAAAAAAACAATAATATCCAATTTTTGGTTACATATAGGACAACTCTGTTGCAATGGGACCGGATATATTATGGGAACCTCTATAAACCTCCTTCACGGCAAATCCTCTATTGGTTCGGTCATCTGCTTCGTTATCAGACCTTGTAAGACAGCAAGTATTACTGCGGTCTGATGCCTTGCATCTGACCGAACCAATGGACGAGGCTTTGCTCGTGTCCCGGTTTATAGAGAACCCCTTATATAATAAAACAAGAAAAATCAACACATTACCTTAAAAGGAGAGCCGATACATATGAAAAAAAGAATTATATCCTTTGCTCTGGCCCTGCTTATAACGGCAGGAGCATTTCCCGCAATGAGCGGAGCAGTTTCAGCCAAGGTAGATTTTGACGATCTTCCCACCCCTATTTTCTCGGACAAGGATACCGTGAACAAATTCAAGCGTTCAAAGCCGGAGCTTTCGGCACAGGCAGATGATTACTATTATGGAGGAAGGCTTTCCTGGACTCCCGTGGACGGTGCGCTTTACTACATTGTTTACGGAAAGGAAAAGGGCGGGGAAAAGTACAGCAAGGTCGCTTCCGTTATGAACGAGTACTGCAATGTGGAGTACAATAATGAATGCAGCTTTCGTGTAAGAGCCGTGACCTACAGCTATGACGATGTAATGATAGGCAGCGATTATTCAAATACGGTAACGCTAAAGCCCGGAAGAATCCACCGTTCCTATGTTACCAACGAAGTGGACGCAGATTATTCCGATGATGACTGCTATTCGGACGAGGCGGTATACGAGGAGGCAGCCGAAGCCGTCGAATACGCTCCCGCTCCTTCGGCAGGCTCGGTAACATTTGCGGCAGTAAACAGTCCCTTTGAAGAAAACACCGAAGAATATTCGCAGGCTGAGGAAAGCGGCTATAAAAACGCGCTTACCGACCCTCTTTCAACATTTTCCGCAGACGTTGATACCGCGTCCTATGCAAATCCGAGAAGGCTCATAAAGGACAGCGACAATATACCCGAGGACGCCGTAAGGATAGAGGAAATGCTCAATTATTTTGACTATAACTATGCCGAGCCTGCGGGCGCATCGCCCTTTTCCCTCACCTACGAGCTTTCAGACTGCCCGTGGAACAAGGACAGCAAGCTTATGATGATAGGCGTTCAGGGCAGGGATATTCCCAATGAGGAAACTCCCGACTCAAATCTTGTTTTTCTTGTGGACGTAAGCGGCTCTATGGACACTGAGGACAAGCTGCCCCTTGTTGTGGAGTCTATCAATACTCTTGCCGAAACCATGTCGGAAAACGACAGGATATCCATAGTGACCTATTCCGGATATGAAAGCGTTATCCTTGCCGGCGCAAAGGGAAATCAGAAAAATACCGTAAGGGCAATGACCTCTCTGCTCCGGGCGGAAGGCTCGACAAACGGCGAGGGCGGTATCAGAGCCGCATACGACATTGCGGAGCGTTACTTTATCGAGGGCGGCAACAACCGCATAATCCTTGCCTCGGACGGCGATCTCAACGTTGGGATATACAATGACAACGAGCTTAAAGAGCTTGTTGAGGAAAAGAGAAAGGGCGGAGTTTATCTTACGACGTTAGGCTTTGGCAAAGGAAATCTCAAGGACAGCAAAATGGAGATCCTTGCCGACAACGGAAACGGCAGCTATCATTACATCGACTCCGCAAAGGAAGCCTACAAGGTGCTTTCGGCGGAACGAAACAGCACCCTTTACACCATTGCAAAGGACGTTAAGCTTCAGGTCGAATTTAATCCCGAAAACGTAAAAAGCTACCGCCTTATAGGCTATGATAACCGCCGCCTTAACAATGAAGACTTTGAAAACGACGCAAAGGACGCAGGAGATGTGGGCGCAGGTCACAGCGTTACGGTACTTTACGAAATCATTCCCTCGGACGGAAAGAATAACGGCAGTCTTAAATACAGCAAGCCCACAGGCGAAAACAAGGACGAATGGTGTACTCTCAGGGTGCGCTACAAAAAGCCCGGCGAAGAAAAATCCGTAATGATCTCCGCTGCTATCGGCAGCAGCGCATATTCCCCTGCGGACAAGATGAGCGGAAAAATGAAATTTGCCTGTGCAGTCGCACAGTTTGGTTTGCTTTTAAAGGACAGCGAATACAAGGGAACTTCGAGCATTTCGGGAGTCAAGAGCCTGCTTTCGGACGTAAAGGAAAACACTCGCTACAGCAACGATTTCAAAGAGCTTACAGAAATGTATGAGAATAACTATAGAGGTTTCCCTATATAGACGAAAACGAATAATCGGGTTCTGATGTATAATAGATTTCAGACAGGGTTTCCTTGTCGGGTTTGAATAGTGCAAACCGGAACTGTGGTAGGTGGCGGTTTACGCTATTTTTCTTTTATGTCAGCCCTTAACTTAGAAATCCCTATGCGGATTGCTTCGGCTTTTTCAACTTTTTTCTTTGTACAATACTCATTCAGAGTAGTTACGCTTTCATTGTCAAGCCGAACGGTTATTCTTTCAGATTTGGGATTTTCAATTTTCGGTCTGCCTGTTCGTGGACTCATCTCATCACCTCACTTTTTGTCTGCCACTAATTACATTATATATATTGGCAGACAAAAAGTCAAGTCTTTTTCAAAAAAATTCGCTTTGTGCATAAAATAATCACCTTGCCTTTGTGCAAGGTGATTAAAAAATTACTTCGGGTGCAATCTCTGTCAGCGATTTGCCATCAAATATCTTATCGTTCATCAATTCGTCTATGTCAGCATAAGTTTTTACTATATCTTTATACCCTAACTCGAATTTGTGAATACTCCAAGGATTTATAAATATGTCCTCATCTTTATATGTAAAAATAACATCATTGGTAAACAACAATATTTTATTTTTTATATCCGAGGCAGTCATAAAATATCACCATTTTCCTTTCTATCAAAGTCATTTAATTCACCTGTAGTTCTGATTGGATGTTTCTGTTCGGGCAGCCATTTGTATATATGCTTATGTTCACCTCGCTTTCCATAAGGGTGCAATTTGCGATTTCCGTGGTCTTTGCTGTGTATCTGCTTTGACAGCTTTCCGTTTTCATTATAAAAACTTCTGTCAATTTGACTGTTGCCCTTTTTATCGGCAGTTATTGTTTCAATTACAGCAAAAGGTTTATATTCTTTGGGGATAGAAGGCTTAGACTTGCTTTTCCAATCATCAGTAATAATAATGTTACCATTTTTATTATAATGATATTTTGTGTATTTGTCAAGTTCGTTTCTATTAAACGATGTTTTAAGGGCGTTTTCGGCGTGCTTTAATGCGGTCTGTACGATTTTTTACAGCTAAAATTATTTGCAGTATGACCAAAACGATCACAACTGCTATTCCGGCAATATGGGATATGATGATTATCTTTCCCGGCAGCGTATCGCTGTTGCTGAGTGCATACAGCAGCAATATATAAAATCTTCCATTTTCATTTTATCAGATCCTTTCATAAGATTTTAGGCATATTTAAACCGCACTGATCTTTCTTGCTTCCAGCTCAAATTCATAATCTGCAAGCTCATGCAGTTCAAGCGACAGCTTTTTTACCGGATATTCCGCTTTCTCATATTTTTCCGTCTGAATGATCTGTTCAAGCATACTGCAAAGACTGCGTGCAGCTTGCACTTTCTTTTCGTAATCCGATAAATTCGTGATTCGCTCGGATATAATTTCCATAGTCATCAGCTCCTTTCATAGGATATTTAGGCAAAATTAAAGCACCCTGAATTTAATCGGAGTGCTTATTCTTTCGTAAATTCACTACAAATTTATTTGCCTCGTCAAAGTTGTAAATATGATTATCAAGGATTTTATTATATTCCTCAAGCGTCCAACCATATTGCTGTGCAAATGCAGTAAATTTTTTATCCAATTCGTCATCAGTATAATAAACCAATTCATCATTGATTTCTATATGTTCTGGGTTTAGCATCATACGCAGCCTACTTTCCAGCCGTTATCATCAGCCATTTTTTTCAAAGCATAATAAAAATTACCGTCATATTCTTTAACAAGCCTGTGCCATTCATTTATTTTTTGATTTTTTTCAAAATCAGAAGGAAATGACAACCTTTTTCCATCACCAATCTCCAACCAATAGATTTTTCCGTCATGCCCTGCAGCAATCATGGTTTTAATATCTGTACGGCTGTTGAGAGTGAGTATATCGTCAATGCTAAGCGGGGCATTGTTCGGGTGATTATGAATAAGAACATACTGATTATTCCTGCCCACGGCGAAATCAAACTGTACGTTCAGACCTTTCCGGCTTGTGCTTTTCAGCTCAGTTCCGGTCAGCCTGTCAATGACCTTAACGGTTTCAGACATCTCTCCATAATTATTCTGCACACAGTCCCTTGCCGCTGTATAAGCAGCGCTGCGTGAAAGAGGATTCAAGCCACCGATCCTATTAAACTTAGCCCTGTATTCCTTACTGCTGAAATATTCAGCAGGCTTAAAGGAAGTGTCTTTGTAAAGCTCGGAAGCAACTGTAACAGATGTGCCTGCTGCATTTCGTTTAGCCGCCCATACAGCTTTTCCAGAAACAGATTTTCCAAACCCGACGACCCTGACCCTTGCATTATCTCTCTGCAAGTCATTGTCCTTGATGAATTTTTCAAGTCTTGCCTCACGGTTTTTGAGGGTAACAGACCTGCGTGCAAATTCCCTGTCAAGCTTCGCCTTTAAATCAGGATTTTCTGCCGACTGCCTTGCACCGTCCAGAGCCGCAAGCTCCCGCTTCGATTTGCGGACAGCCCGTTCATAGCCGCGCTGCTTCTGTGTCAGAGCATAATACTCGGCATTTTCCTCTTTGGAAAAATCGGGGGAATGAAAAGGCGTGTCAATACCCTCGAAATACGGGAAGAAATTATGACGGCAGTTCCAGCCGCCTAAGCCCTCGCCCGTGCCGTAGCCCGTGGCATCGTAAAAGTACGGATATTTCGGGTCGCCCTTTTCAAG
>CAZDJG010000134.1:0-5860 GCA_964505695.1 uncultured Ruminococcus sp. | reverse complement strand
TTCATTGCGTCTATCAAGGCATTTTTCTGATTAACATTTGGGGCTGCTGCGATCAGATCATAGTAATATGACTGAATTTCAATGACAATACTCTGACAATATTCACTGAAAAATTCTGGAAAGCTTATATCGGGCGAGGGATAATTGTATGTGCCGCCGTACCAGTCACCATAATTCAGGTAATAATATGCCTGGGTAACGTCCATGTAGTTTTTTATCAGCTTGGCATAACCGTCAATTACCTCTGCGTTTGTGGCTGCTTCGGTTTCGTCACCGTCCTCACCTGCAAGAGAGTAACTGTAAGGGACAAGCCAGCCGAAGAAAGCAGCTATGACAGCAAAAACGATAATTACAATGATTATTGGAATTATGGATGCCAAAACTCCTCCGCCTATAAGTGCTTTTGCGGCTTTTTTCTTTGCATACCGCTTCCCTGTTCCCTTTGCCGTATTGGAAACAAGATCGGGATTATCCTTGTTGAAATCAAGGAACATTTCCTTCTGCTTGTTTTTTCTTTCGGTCTGCAAACGCTCGGCATAGAAAGACTTCTGCTTTTCGGCAACACGTCTGTTATGCAGAAAATTTCTGCGCTCCTCTCGGGACATTGCATCGGGAACAGATTCTTTCTCGGACAGCTTATGTTCAACCTTGTACCGTTCCTTTTCGGCATCAACATATTTTGTTCTGCCCTGTGCCTTGTGTTCTTCAATAAATGCCCTGTCCTTTTCACTGCTTTCGCCCTTCATTATCTTTGCGACAAGCTTTTTGGCTTCGACCGCCGCAAGAGTGGTGGCAACATCGGTTACAGCAGAACCGACGGAAGATGAATTTTGAACGGTCTTTCCCATCTGTACTGCCTTGCCGATATAGTCACCATCAGCTGAATTTCTGCCCTTGTGGTATTCTGGATTATCGGGGTTATACACCGAATAATCATTTATTTTCAGAGCCTTGTCCATCAGCGTATGACCGCCGCCGTCCAGCTCTCTTATCTGATCGGGAGTAACATTAAATGCTGCTCCGTCATTAACAGCTTCACTAACGGTATCATACTTATACCCTTCCTTGCGATGCTCCTCAAGATACCTCACTCCAAGGTCATTGCGGCGGTTTGTATTGATAGAATCTTTGAATTTCTCAATAAATTCAGCCTTTGCAATATTAACCTTGAATTTCAGCTTTTCCGAAGCAGTCATATCATCGGAGTTATCCGATTTTAAGGATAAAAATCTGCTGTCAAAAGGCTTGCGTTCCGAATTATCCGTTTTATTCGGAATGTCTGCTGTGGTATTTTTTGAACTGTTTTCGGAACTATCATGAAATGCTTCCGCTTCATCATTCACAACAGATGCTCGGTTAAGCTGAATAGCCTCCTTGTTCTGCTGTGCGAGAAATGCCGCACGTTTCATACGCTGCGCCATTTCGGGTGAAATACTGCTTTTGTATTCGGATATTTCGGATTTCTTTTCAACTACTGCGGAATTATCCTTTTTCTCACAGCTCTTAACAACATTTCTTTCAACATTTTCCACTATCGGTGTTGAAACATTTTTATCATAGGCAACTGTATTTGCAGATGTAATATTCTGAGATATTTTCTCATTATTCATCTGCTGAATATATGCCGCCCTCTGCATACGCTGTGCCATTTCGGGAGAAATAGCGGAACTTCTTGTGTCCGATTTATGCTCGCTGCTTTTCTTATGAGAATAAGTTGAGCTTACGGCAGTTTGCTTTTCATAAGAGTTATTTTTTACTGCGGGTTTATCCACATTTTCTTCGTGCTCCGGTGGAGCACGAAAATCTTTATCGGGAGCAGCAGAAGAACCATATTCGTGTTTTACTACCCTATACTTTTTTCTGCTCTGCTGCCTTGCTCCAAAGGTCACTCTCTGCACCTTTCTCTTATCAAAAGAGGAAAGGGAGTGCTTTTCGTCAGTATCGGTATTTTTTCTGTCAACTGTTGGCATAAAACATCTCCCTCTCTTTCCTTACGATGCTTCGGATTCCTTTTGTGCCATCTCCTCCTGAAGCATTTTCGCCGTTTCGCTGAAATTGGTGGTCATCATGCTGTAAAGCTTGGTGTCCTTGGGGAACTCGTCATAGAACGGTATCTTGGTCTTGCCGCCCAGCACAAGGATTCCATGTCCTGCGGGAGTATCATTTACATACTGAATTTCAGAATCTGTGAAATGAAGAATATCCTGCAGCTTTGCCGCATCTGTGGGATTCTGTTTGAGAAGAACAAGAAATTCTGAGTTACTGAGCATTGAACGGGACTTATCATCTTTCAGCAGATCTTCAACATTCTGTGTGATTCCCGTAAGCACACCGCCGTACTTTCTTGCTCTCTTCCATAACATACGGAGATAATCAAGGGAATACTCGTCCTGGAACAACAGGTGTGCTTCATCGAAATAGATGTAGGTTTTTCTGCCCTTATCTCTGTTCTCCGAAAGCCTGTTCCAGATGTAGTCAAGGATAAGAAGCATAGACTGCGTTTTCAAATTGCCGTTAAGGTCACGAATGTCATATGCAATGAAACGGGATTTTGTATTTACGTTGGTCTGATTGTCGAAATACTTTGCAGAACCATTAACGTACATATCTACGGTAATTATCAGCTTGTCCTTCATATCCTTGTTTATGTTCTCATTTTCTTCCTTCATGCACTCAAGGAATGTTCCCAGTGTAGGCATATCCTTGGGGTCAAGTGTTGTGAGAACATTGGACTTTGCATAAGCCTTGCGGACGCAGCGGTCTACGAAGGATTTTTCCTGTGCGTTCAGAGGGTGCTTGCTGTCCATACACGAAATGAATGATGTGAGCAGCTGGCACTTGTCGGCAATAATGTCGATTTCTTCGTCCTCCAGAAGCCTGAAATCAAAATCAAAGGGATTGATATGGTTCTTTGAGCCGTTGCTGAACTTGACTACCTCACCGCCAAATGCCTCTGCCAGCTTCCAATATTCACGCTCCGGGTCGATGACCAAAATATCTGCGTCCTCATATCCGAGAAATACATTGACGATCTCACGCTTAACAGTAAAGGATTTACCCGAACCGGGGCAGGCAAGCACAAAGCCCGAAGGATTCACAAGCCCCTTCATACGGTCGAACAGGATAATATTGTGTGACAACATATTCAGACCATAATATACGCTGTTTTCCATCTGCATTTCCTTAACGTTAAAGGGCATGAATATTGCAACAGATTCGGAGGGCATTGTACGCATCCAACCGAACTTACGCTGATAGCCGATAGGCAGGCAGTCGCACATTCCATGCTCCTGTTCCCATGCCATTTCACCCTTTATGCAGCCGCTTCTTTTAAGTGTGCTTTCAATGACCTCAAGGTTATTGTTAAGCTCCTCATAGGATTCAGCCTTTATGAGAATCTGCATATTGGTCATAAACAGCTTCTGGTCCTTCATGGTTATCTTGTCATAAACCGATACCATTGCATCACGCTGATTTTTTATACGCTGGGGCATCTGATTGCTGAAATTACCATGCTGTGCCGCCTTGACCTCACGCTTTGCCATATCCGTATCAATAGCCGTTATCTGGTGCTGAACGAGCTTTCTCGCTTCGGCACTGTCATAGGTTTCGATATTGGTCGTTACCATAATTTCGATACCTGTTGCAAGCAGTTCCGTAAGTATTTCCGATGTAGCCGTTGAGGGATATTCTCTTATGTAAATGGTCTTTGCATAAGTGTTGTTGAACATGAAATAGTCTTTCTTAAAATCGAAGTAATCGGGAGCGCAGTACAGCTTGTCAATACCCTTTGCAAAATCCTTTTCAGTCAGCTGCGGTACAGGCATATCGTCCGTTCCCACAAAGAAATCCTTAAGCATTTCCACACGCTCCTGTGAAGTGAGAACTCGCATATTTGTATTACCGATACGATTAAATGTATTCGTCGCAGTAATATCCAGCGACTTGAACCTGCGTCTTGCGGTTTCTTCATCGGGAGCCTTAATCGTAAGCGTTATATACATATGCTTCTGGATTGCGTTCTGACCTTTGCGGATATTTTCCTCCAATACTCGTGAATTGAACTCATACCGATATTCAAAAAGGTCATCAGCCTTTTGAGGGAGCAGAGTTTTCTTCTTGAAATCGTCTAAGTTTATCTGACTGTTCCAGCAGCATATCTGACAGTCAACGGTATCATCGAGAATTGACAGAAATTCGATGTATCTTTCAAGATACATATACTGCTGCTCTTCATCGGAAAGATTGAAGTTGATGTCATCAAAGGTGTAAGCCTTGGAGTACATTTTCTTTCCCAGGAAGAAAATATCGTCGGATAAAATTTTCTTGTAGGGAATAGTGTTCAGGACTTTTTTTGAAAAATCCTTCTTCTCCTTTTCCTTTGCGACCTTCTGACTGCGCTTGTCCTTTTTCTTCGGTCTATTTGCTTCAAGCCTTGCCGCATCACGCTCACGGGCGTTCATATTTTCCTTTACATCATCGTTATTTTCGATAATGCCACGCTTGGGTCTTGTTCTGCGGGTTATGGCAAGAAAAGCAACAGCCAATGCGATTATGGCAGCAGGAACACCAACAACAGCGGGATTACTCTGCACAAATCCCATTACCCCGTTTGGGGTTTCGGGGACTGCAACAACCTCTGCTACCTCAGTTTCCGCCGTTGCAGATTCTGTTATCTCTGCCGCTTCTGTTACAATTTCAGCAGTTTCCGACATTTCGGTTTCGGATATAACCGGTTCGGTAACAATAACCGCTTCTGTAACAACAGGCTGTGTGACTATTGCCGTCTGAACAACCGTTTCCTGCTCAATTCCAGCCTCGCTCATTACCTCCGATACTCCCTCTGCTGCTATGCTTGAAACAAGAGCATCGGCATCAATGCCCTCGGGCAGTGAAAGAGAGGATTCCACACTTTCGGTTTCAGAAACGTCCGAAGTAATCTCCTCGGTCATTTCTCCTGTATCGGGAACGGAGCTTTCATTACTCACAACACTTTCTTCACTTACGGGAGCAGCGGTCATGCTTTCTGTTGGAGCCGTTGTCCCCGTAACGATCTCATTTTCGTTCAAAGGTTTCACCTCTTTCGCTTCATATTTTTCTTTTCAGCCTTGCGTTCTTCTTCAAGCTGCTGAATATATATTTTCCTTACCGTATCGTGTATCTCCATTTCATCGGGAAGATATTCCATACGCCTGCGCTGATTGGAAACATAGAACTCTGCAACGGTAGCAGCAATTTTTTCAAAGCCCATTCCGTTATATTTCAGAAATCCCACCGCCGCCAGCGGAGCAATAAGGGCGATTGTGATATACACAAGAATATCCGTTGAAATAAATTTGCTGCCCACAAGGAAAACAAGAACTGCAACGACTATCATGAGTACGGAGCAGATAAGCTGTCGGCTGTTCATTCCGAAGAAAAACTGCTCCTTGTACTCGGTTACATCCTGTGGTACATCGGCTTTAATCATCGGTATCACCAAATTCCATCTGTTCAGACTCATCTGTATCATCAGAAACCGCATTTACAGTTTCGGTCCTGATACCTACCATTTCAGCCTGTGTATTGCTGTGATAATGCTCGATAAGCCTTGCGATCTTGCCGTTACAGGAGTTGTTCTCCTGAAGCATATCCTTCACCTTTGCAATACCGTCAAGTACGCCCATATCGTACTGTGAAAGGGACATAAGTGCTTTCATTGAAACCATAATAATTAACCTCCTAAAGCTCTCTTTGTAATTTCACTTGCCTTTGCAACCGTAACAGCCAGCATTATTACGCATAAAACAGGTGTCGCATACTGCATGATGTGCATAAGCAAGCCTTCATTTGTAAGTCCGCTTGAAAAATCAAGGGTCAG
>CAZDJG010000133.1:0-5863 GCA_964505695.1 uncultured Ruminococcus sp. | reverse complement strand
TGTTCCGAGAATGTTCACACCCATATCCGAAAGATGCTTTGTAAGCTTTATGGCAGTCTGACCGCCGAACTGTACAACAACGCCGTAGGGCTTTTCCGTTTCTATAATGGACTCAACATCCTCCTTGGTAAGCGGGTCAAAATAAAGTCTGTCGGCAGTATCGAAATCTGTGGAAACGGTTTCGGGATTATTGTTGCAGATAACAGCGTCGTAGCCCATTTCCTTGAGTGCCCATACGCAGTGAACGGAGCAATAATCAAATTCGATACCCTGACCTATTCTTATGGGGCCCGAACCGAAAACGATTATTTTCTTCTTTCCTTTGTCGGTACGGTCAATAAACTGTCTTGCTTCATTTTCCTCGTCATATGTTGAATAGAAATACGGTGTTTCCGCCTTGAACTCTCCTGCACAGGTATCGACCATTTTAAATACGGCTCTTGTTCTCTTGGGGCATTTCTGACCGCTTATTTTCTCAATGGTACTGTCAAGATATCCGTATTTCTTTGCCAGATCGTATTTTTCGCAGGTAAGCTCGCCGTCTGCAAGGTACCTCTCAAGCTCGGCAAGATTTTTAAGCTTTGCAAGGAACCATATGTCTATCATGGTGATATTGTGGATATCCTCAAGGGAAACTCCCCTCTTGATCGCCTCAAACACCACAAAAGAACGCTCATCGTCAACATCTTTCAGCTTATTGTATATCTCCTCATCGGAAAGCTCTTTCAGTTTCCTGAGATTCATCGAATCAAGACCAAGCTCAATCGAACGGACAGCTTTCATCATTGCCTGTTCAAAGGACGTGCCGATAGCCATGACTTCACCGGTAGCCATCATCTGGGTACCGAGCGTACGCTTTGCATAAACAAATTTATCAAAGGGCCATTTGGGAAATTTTACGACAACGTAGTCAAGTGCAGGCTCAAAGCAGGCATAGGTTTTTCCCGTAACGGCGTTGATTATCTCGTCAAGAGTGTAGCCGATAGCTATCCTTGTTGCAACCTTTGCTATCGGATATCCGGTAGCCTTTGACGCCAGTGCTGAGGAACGGGAAACTCTGGGATTTACCTCAATGACCGCATATTCAAAGGAGGAAGGGTGCAGCGCAAACTGACAGTTGCAGCCGCCTTCGACCTTCAGCTCGGAAATAATATTAAGAGCTGCGGTTCTGAGCATCTGATATTCCTTATCCGAAAGAGTTACCGCAGGAGCAATAACGATGGAATCGCCGGTGTGAACTCCCACGGGGTCGAAATTTTCCATTGAGCAGACGGTAATAACATTTCCCTTGCTGTCTCTTATGACCTCGAACTCTATCTCCTTCCAGCCGCTGATACATTTTTCAACAAGGATCTGAGTAATGGGAGAAAGTCTCAGACCGTTTGTTGCGATATCGATAAGCTCTTCCTCATTATATGCGATACCGCCGCCTGTGCCGCCGAGAGTAAATGCGGGACGGACGATAACGGGATAGCTTATCACCTTTGCAAAATCAACGGCGTCGGGAACGGTCTCGACTACCTTTGAGGGGATAACAGGCTCTCCGATCTTCTCCATAGTATCCTTGAAAGCCTGTCTGTCTTCTGCCTTATGGATAGTTTCGGGATTTGCTCCAAGGAGTTTTACGTTATGTTTATCAAGGAAACCGCATTCGGCAAGCTGCATGGAAAGAGTAAGACCCGTCTGACCGCCGAGAGTAGACAGAATGCTGTCAGGCTTTTCAATTTCAATGATTTTCTTTACAACGTCGAGGGTGAGCGGTTCAATATAAACCTTATCTGCCATTGCCTTATCGGTCATAATGGTTGCGGGGTTGGAGTTGATAAGTACGACCTCAAGTCCCTCCTGCTTGAGCGCACGGCACGCCTGTGTGCCTGCATAGTCAAATTCGGCTGCCTGACCTATAATGATAGGACCCGAGCCTATTACAAGAACCTTTTTAATATCACTGCGAAGCGGCATTTTACTTAGCCTCCTTTGAGGATCTGATCATATCTATAAACTCGTCGAAAAGGTATGCGGTGTCCTGAGGACCGCCGCAGGCTTCAGGGTGAAACTGAACGGTAAAGCATGGAAAATTATGATACCGTACCCCCTCGCAGGTCTGGTCGTTTGCATTTTTATGAGATACCTCGCCCACAGCGGGATCAATACTTTCGCTTACAACCGCATAGCCGTGATTCTGTGAGGTAACGAAGGTTTTACCGAGGGCAATATCTATAACCGGCTGATTTGCTCCTCTGTGACCGTACTTGAGCTTTTCGGTAACAGCGCCGTTTGCGAGAGCCATAAGCTGATGACCCAGACATATACCGAAGATCGGGATCCCCGAATTCCTGAGCTTTTTGAGGCTTTCAATAACATCGGTATTTTCCGTGGGGTCGCCGGGACCGTTTGAAAGCATTATCCCGTCGGGTTTCATTGCCATAACCTCTTCGGCTGTTGTCCATGAGGGAACGACCGTAACATTGCAGCCTCTCTTAACAAGCTCTCTTCTTATATTGTACTTGTATCCAAAGTCGTAAAGAACTACGTTATACAAAGGATCTTCGGATGTAAAGCATTCCTGCTCCTTAACGGTTACTGATCTTACAGCATCCTTTACGGAAAAAGCCTTTATGCGGGACATAAGCTCGTCCTTCATTTCATAAACGTTTTCCGTTGTGATAACGCCGTTCATAACGCCGCTTTCACGGATAATTCTTGTAAGGCATCTGGTATCTATGGAATGGATACCGATGATATTGTGCTTTTTAAGAAATTCGTCAACATTGCCCTCGCATCTGAAATTTGAGGGAGTATTGCACCATTCCCTGACAATATATCCGCTTACGCATGAACCCCTGGATTCATAGTCATGGTCGTTTACTCCGTAATTTCCGATAAGGGGAAAGGTCTGGGTAACGATCTGACCAAAGTAGCTGGGATCGGACAGGGTTTCCTCATAACCCGTCATTCCCGTTGCAAAAACGATTTCCCCGACCGACGTACCCTTTGCGCCAAAGGAGCAGCCCTCGAAAATACGACCGTTTGCAAGCATAACATAAGCCTTGTCTCCCATATTGAATAAAGACATTTGTTATCCTCCTAAATTTTATAATTTACCGTTTTCACGGATAATTCAAGCGTTTTCTTACGGCGCTTTGATCTGCGGGATATGCGAGGTGATATCCTCTTTCATTCTCAGTGCCTCCCGTCTTGCTGCAGCGGCATATTCGTGCTCGTCGCAGCCTTCGTTTTTGTAAGCACACATGATACTGCGGGACGAATTTATGATTGCGCCCAGACCGTTTTCATCAAAGCCCTTGGCAGCACCCTCCGCTCCGCCTCCCTGTGCGCCGTAGCCAGGAACAAGGAAAAATGTATGAGGAAGCTTTTTGCGCATTTCGGCAAGCATTTCCGGATAGGTCGCGCCAACTACTGCTCCGACATCGGAGTAACCGTAGCTCCCCATATGATCTGCTCCCCATTTCTCGCACATATCACCCATTGTTTCATAAATGGTCTTTCCGTCGCACAAGCGTCTGTCCTGAAGCTCTCCCGATGATTTGTTGGAGGTCTTTACAAGAACAAAGATACCGCCGCCTGTGTCAAGAGCGGGCTTTATCCCGTCTGTACCCAGATAACCGTTCACCGTCAGTGCGTCTGCACCGAAAGGAGATACCTTTTCACCGTAAACCTCGGCAGAACCGAGATATGCTGCGCTGTATGCCTCCATGGTCGCTCCTATATCGTTTCTCTTTCCGTCAAGGATGACATACATTCCCTTTGACTGAGCATATCTGATTGTTTTGTAAAGCGCCTTTACGCCGTGATATCCGTACATTTCGTAATATGCCGCCTGAGGCTTTACAGCGGGAACGATATCGCAGACAGCGTCGATTATACCCTTGTTAAACTTATAAATGGCATCTGCGGCGGCTTTCAGTCCTGCGCCGTGCTTTGCGGCGCATTTGTCCTTAATATGCTGCGGAATATACTCCAGCTTCGGATCAAGTCCGACAACGGAAGGGTTCTGCAGCTCGATAATTTTTTCGATAAGTCTGTCAAATGACATTTTATCACTCCTTTTTACAGCGGACGGATATTCATATATGACTTTGCCCTTTGAAACGGTTATTAGAACCTTTCCTCTGAGCTTTTCACCTTTAAAAACAGTGTTCTTTGATTTTGATGCAAGCCTCATGGGATCGATCGTCCATTCACGGTCAGGATCCGCAATAATAAATTCTGCGTCTGCTCCCTTTTCGATAACTGCCTCTTTGATTCCAAGAATGCGTCTGGGCTGTGCGGACATAAGGGTAACTATTCTTGTAATAGGAAGCCTTCCCGTATGATAAAGCGCGGTAAGAGCGGCAGCAAAGGAGGTTTCAAGTCCCACAACACCGTTGGGCGCATTTTCAAAATCAGCCTTTTCCTCGGCTGTGTGAGGGGCATGGTCGGTAACAATGCAGTCCACCGTTCCGTCTAGAATCCCGGTGAGAACAGCTTCCCTGTCCGATTCTTCTCTAAGCGGTGGGTTCATTCTGTAATCGGCGTCCTTTGCAAGAAGCTTTTCATGGGTATACATAAAATAATGAGGAGCGGTTTCACAAGTGACCTTTATTCCCCTTTTTTTTGCGTCCCTGATAATTCCAATACTGCCCTTTGTGGAAACGTGGCAGATGTGTATCCTTGCACCGCATGAATCAGCCAGAGCGATCTCCCTTGCGGTAATGCTGTCCTCTGAGGCTCTGTCCATGCCCTTTACGCCGAGCTTTTCGGATATTTCGCCTTTATGCATGATTCCGCCGTTTATAATAGACAGATCCTCGCAGTGAGAAGCAACAAGCAGACCGTTTTCCTTTGACCTTTCGAGTGCGCTGCGCATAAGCTCCGCATTTTCAACAGGTCTGCCGTCATCGGAAATCATTTTTATCCCCGACCTCACATATTCGCCGTAATCGGCAGCCTCCGCTCCGCTCATGCCCCGTGTTACGGCACAGACGGGATAGACTCTGACGCCTGTGGGCTTTGCCTTCTCAATAATATATTCTGCTGTCCGTACATTGTCACAGACAGGCTTTGTGTTGGGCATACAGCATACAGCAGTAAATCCTCCTGCTGCTGCAGCGGCGCAGCCTGTAAGCACATCTTCCTTATATGTCTGTCCCGGATCCCTGAAATGAACATGGATATCGCACAGCGCAGGAAGAGCCGCAAGACCTTTGCAGTCATATACAAGATCGGCGTAGACTTTCAGATTTTTGCCGACATCGGCAATTTTTTCCCCCTCAACAAGAATATCCGCCTTAAAGCTGTCCTTTTCGCTGTAAACGGTAAGTCCTTTATAAAGTGTTTTCATTCGCTTATTCCTTTCCCTGTGTTATCCTGTTCGAGGATAACCACCTTATCGCAGCCGTCTGCCTCCCTGACCATGACCCTGACGGTTTCCTCTCTTGATGTGGGAACATTTTTCCCGACATAATCGGGGCGTATAGGCAATTCCCTGTGTCCTCTGTCAATAAGCACGGCAAGCTGAATGCTCTGCGGTCTGCCCCTGCTCATAACAGCATCGATAGCCGCGCGGGAGCTTCTTCCCGTAAAAATGACATCGTCCACAAGCACGACCTTTTTATCTCTTACATCAAAAGAAACAGAGGATTTATCCACATCAGCCTTGATATCGTCCCTGTAGGCTGTGATATCAAGTATTCCGATGGGAATATCAAACCCTTCTGTTTCGTGAAGTCTTTCTGCAATTCTCTGCGCTATAAAAACGCCTCTTGACATGATCCCAATAAAGCAAAGCTCCTCTGCGCCCTTGTTGCGCTCAATGATTTCGCAGGAGATACGTGCAATGGCACGGTTCATAGATTTTTCG
>CAZDJG010000132.1:0-5954 GCA_964505695.1 uncultured Ruminococcus sp. | reverse complement strand
GTCTTTGGGGGTTGAATTGCGCTGGCGTGGTTGTTGAGGGGACACTAATTATTGCTGAAAAAAGCAAAGGCTTTGTATTTGAATATTGATACGGCAGGGTCAATATAATATAAGGGGTTCTCTATAAACCGGGACACGAGCAAAGCCTCGTCCATTGGTTCGGTCAGATGCAAGGCATCAGACCGCAGTAATACTTGCTGTCTTACAAGGTCTGATAACGAAGCAGATGACCGAACCAATAGAGGATTTGCCGTGAAGGAGGTTTATAGAGGTTCCCATAAATATAACTGCTGTCGGCAGTTATAACAAGAACAGAGTTTATGGGTGATTATATGAAGACAGGAGCAGCATACATACGAGTTTCGACCGATATGCAGGTGGAGCTTTCTCCCGAAAGCCAGCTTAAAGCTATCAGGGAATATGCTGATAACCATGATATCGCTTTGCCTGACAGGTTTATTTTTCAGGATGAGGGCATCAGCGGAAGAAAAGCAGAAAAACGTCCCGGATTTATGAGAATGATCTCTGCTGCAAAATCCGAACCAAAGCCGTTTGATATTATTTTGATCTGGAAGTTTTCACGGTTTGCAAGAAATCGTGAGGACAGCATAGTATATAAATCCATGCTGCGCAAGCAATGCGGCATAGATGTTGTATCAATATCGGAACAACTGAGCGATGACAAAACATCTATTCTTATTGAGGCCCTTCTTGAGGCGATGGACGAATATTATTCCGTCAATCTTGCGGAAGAGGTAAAAAGGGGAATGACGGAAAAAGCTGAAAGGGGAGGTGTTGTTTCGGCACCTCCGTTCGGGTATGTTATGGGTAACGGCAGATTTGAGATTGATCCTGAAAAAGCGGAGATTGTCCGCAGGATATTTTCAAAATATATTGAGGGGGAGCGCATATTTTCGATCGCCAAATGGCTTAACGGTATCGGTGCCGTAACACGCCGCGGCAAGCCGTTTGCTAACAGGACAGTCGAATACATTCTTACCAATCCTGTTTATACCGGAAAGCTACGCTGGAATACCAACGGAAAGGCTTCTGCTTCGTCAAGATATATACCAACTGAGAATACTGTGATTTCCGACGGCAGTCATATGCCTATAATAGCTCAAAGTGATTTTGATAAGGTTCAGACGATGATCATTCAGATGAAAGAAAAATATCCGAAGCATACCTCGCAGGCTCCTGCTATGTTCATGCTTAAAGGACTTGTAAGGTGCAGTGCCTGCGGAGCTGTACTGACAGTTTCCGGTGCAGGAAAAGGCTTGCAGTGTTATCGGTATATGCACGGTCAGTGCGCCAGATCGCATTACATATCCTTGTCCAAGATCAACGGAGCTGTAATAAACGCTCTTGAGCATGATTTAATGTATACTAATATGCATATAAAAAGGATCCCTAAAAGGGACGAAAAAAGCTGCGAATATTATACGGTGCAGATGAAAAAAGAATATGCAAAGCTGGAGCGTGTCAGAGCTGCTTATGAAAACGGCATTGATACATTAGACGAGTACAGGGATAATAAGCAAAAGATCACTCAGGCTATAAAGATTATCGAGGAGAGTATAAATGAAAAGTCAGAGCAGCATGACAATATGAGCGACAAGTGCGGCATGATCGTTAATTTATATGATATCATTATCAATCCCGATGTTACAGCGGAATTAAAAAATTCCGTTTTGTGTGAAATAATAGAAAAAATTATTTTTGATTCCGATACAAGGTCGATAGAAATTTTTTATAAATGAGCCGCCGTCTGAAATCTTTTATAACTTTTTGCAGTCAGGACCTCCAAGCTGTGTAATTATGATCTTTGCAAGAGCAGGGTTGGGATTTTTTATTTTAACGGGATATTCAAGACGTTTTTCATATGTCCACATAACTTAGTTAGCCTCCTTTTCCCACGGCCACGGTCCTTTTGCCCATTCAAAAACGTTATCGCAGTTTGACTGAATGGGAGTGATGGGACCGAATAATTCGGTGTAGGTGTTTACAGCTTTTTCACGAAGCTCTCTGTACTTGCGGAAAGCATTCAGACCGTTTCGGCAGGTGGGGTGAGAATCAAGATAAAGCTGAAGCTCATAGAGATAAAAGTCATACATCTGAATAGCGGACATAAGCTGACGGCGTTTATTTTCCATATTTTTCAGCGCCCTCCCTTCCTAAAAAAGGCAGATCAAGTGAGGGAAAAATTGTTCCCTTGGCAAGAGCTACATTTTCGGCATAGGTGTCCTCCCAGCTTTGAAATGGAACATATGCCATTGCGAGAGGCGTATTTTCCGGAAACCGTCCTTTTGGAACAGTAAGTCCGACTGTACTGCATTTATCATTATCGTACAAATTTTCCCGCTCCTTTCGGTTATAATATTAAACGGCGGTGACGGGTCCGTGTGAATAAGACCTCATTACTGCCGTATTTTATATTATGCTCTGAATATTAAAATGTTCTGTTTAGTAAGAGGGGGACATACCGCAGCGAAAATTAAAATCAGATTAGAAATAGCGGAAAATATATACAAGCAGTCTCTGATATGATATACTATAGGGAACCTCTAGAAACCGGTTTGAAAAGAGAAAATGGGTGGAGTGCGTCGGATGCTAGGAAAGCCGACGAAGCAAGGCTTGATGCCTTGCGAGGAGGTTTGACGAAGCAGACGGCGTGCTCCGCAAATTTTCTCTCAAACAAGGTTTTTAGAGGTGACCTATATTAAAGTATCTGCTGAAAACCCGTAAAAGTTATTTCGGTGAGCTGCAGTAATTTTTCAGCATATTCCGAAATTTTAGCACTCACCATATGTGAGTGCTAAAATTTACTTTAATAACACAGCAGCGTCACATTATTGTCATAATATCAGCTTATACTGTAAATAAAAGAAAAAATCTGCAAAGCGTTATGCTTTGCAGATAAAAATGGTGGAGATGACGGGAATCGAACCCGTGTCCGAAAACCGATCCGCACGACCTTCTACGAGCGTAGTCTGTTATTTACATTCCCTCGCACAGCCGTGAACAGACACACAACTGTGCTCAGTAGTCTGCAATACATCATGCGGGCGCAGACACTCCCGAATGACGTTCACCGCTAATCGGCGCCTGAACCGGAACCGCGGTACTTTCCGGTCAGACGAGCAGCGCTTACGCAGCTGCTAATTCAAAATTATCGTTGTCGTCTAATTTTAAAACGTGTGCGGGTTAAAGAGATCAGCACAGTCCTCTGCTCGCTTATCATGTTTCACGATCCCCGTCGAAGCCTTTACATCCCCATGAAACAGATGCTTTATCTGTTCTTTTCCTTGATGGCTCTGTCGATATCGCGTTTTGCAGCCTCGGCAGCCATAGCATCACGCTTGTCGTGAAGCTTTTTGCCCTTGCACAAACCGACCTGAACCTTTACCCGTGAACCCTTAAAATAAAGTGAAATGGGGATAAGAGTAAGTCCGTCCTGCTTGACAGTGCCGAAAAGCTTGTTTATTTCCTTTTTATGGAGCAAAAGCCTCCTGACCCTCATTGGGTCACGGTTGAAAATATTTCCGTGGTCATAGGGGGATATATTCATACCCTTTACCCAAAGCTCACCGTTTTCAATAGTACACCATGAATCTTTGAGATTCACGCCGCCCTGACGGATAGCCTTGACCTCGGTTCCCACAAGCTCAATGCCTGCCTCATAGCTTTCGATAATGAAATAATCGTGCCTTGCCTTACGGTTTTCGGCAATCGTTTTAAATCCGTTTTTATCCGCAGACATCCGGACACATCCTTTCATTAAAGCACTATAAAATAAACTATATCACATTTTTATGCTCTTGTCAAGTTTTTTTCCGCTGATATTTTCGGCATAAAAATACAAAATAAACGGGAGTGATTTATCATGAATATATATTTTAAAGCCGAGGCTTTCCGTGAAGGTTAGCGTTTGGAACTTTTTATAGAGGTTATCTAAAGCAAAAAACGATCCGAAAGGAAGATGATATTATGAATATGGAAAAACTTACCAAAAAAACGATCGATGCGATCAGGTCTGCACAGGATACAGCAATTGAATACCGCAACACAAACGTAGATCAGCCGCATCTGCTGTATGCCCTTATGAATCAGGAAAACGGTCTTGTTCCGCAGCTCATGAAAAAAATGGGCAAGGACGCCAATGTGATTTCGGGAAGCCTTGAACGGATAATGGCGGGTATTCCGAAGGTAACGGGAAGCGGACGTGATATGAACACGGTTTATATCTCACAGTCCCTCGATAAGCTACTGAACGCCTCAGAAGCTATCGCTAAAAATATGGGGGACGAGTATGTAAGCGTTGAACACATCATGCTTTCATATTTCGACAATGCCGACAAGGATATAAAGCAGCTTTTCAAGGATTTTGCACTTGATAAAAACAGCTTTTTAAATGTCCTCAGGGAGGTTAGAGGAAATCAGAGAGTGACCACCGATACTCCCGAGGATACCTACGATGTTTTAACGAAATACGGACAGGATCTTGTGGAGCTTGCCCGCCGTAATAAGCTCGATCCGGTAATAGGACGCGACAGCGAGATAAGAAATACCATCCGTATCCTTTCCCGTAAAACCAAAAACAACCCTGTACTCATCGGAGAACCCGGAGTTGGCAAGACAGCCATTGCAGAAGGACTTGCCCAGCGTATCGTCAGAGGAGATGTTCCCGACAACCTGAAGGACAGAAAGCTTTTTTCCCTTGATATGGGCGCCCTTATTTCGGGAGCAAAATTCAGGGGCGAGTTTGAGGAAAGGCTAAAGGCAGTCCTCAATGAGGTAAAAAAGTCGGAGGGAAAAATAATCCTCTTTATCGATGAGCTGCACACCATTGTCGGCGCAGGAAAATCCGACGGAGCAATGGATGCGGGAAATCTTCTCAAGCCTATGCTTGCAAGGGGAGAACTGCACTGTATAGGTGCAACTACTCTTAACGAGTACCGCCAGTACATTGAAAAAGACCCTGCGCTTGAAAGACGTTTTCAGCCTGTTCATGTTGACGAGCCCACGGTGGAGGACACTGTTTCGATACTCAGAGGTCTTAAAGAACGTTACGAGGTCTTTCACGGTGTAAAAATACAGGACAGCGCGCTTATCACCGCAGCCATTCTTTCAAACCGCTATATCACAGACAGATTTCTTCCCGATAAAGCTATCGACCTTGTGGACGAGGCGTGCGCTCTTATCCGTACGGAGATGAACTCAATGCCTACCGAGCTTGATGACATAGCAAGAAAGATCATGCAGAAGGAAATTGCCGAAACTGCTCTTAAAAAGGAAGAGGATAAGCTTTCAAAGGAACAGCTTTCCGAGGTCAGAAAGGAGCTTTCCGAGCTGCGTGATGAGTTCAATTCCATGAAAACACGCTGGGAGAATGAGAAAAATTCTATTTCCCGTCTGCAAAAGCTCCGTGAAGATATTGAAAAAACAAATTCAGATATTGCTGCCGCAGAGCGCAGCTATGACCTTAACAAGGCTGCCGAGCTTAAATACGGCAGGCTACCCGAACTGAAAAAGCAGCTTGAGGAGGCTGAAGACGCGGCAGACGATTACGAAAAGAACACCCTGCTCCGCGATAAGGTAACGGACGAGGAAATCGCCAAGATCGTCGGCAGATGGACAGGCATTCCCGTATCAAAGCTGATGGAGGGAGAGCGTGAAAAGCTGCTGCATCTCGACGAGGTGCTCCATAAAAGGGTGATAGGTCAGGACGAGGCTGTGGAAAAGGTCAGCGAAGCGATACTCCGTTCAAGAGCGGGTATTCAGGATCCGAACCGTCCTCTCGGCTCATTCTTGTTCATGGGACCTACTGGCGTAGGCAAGACCGAGCTTGCGAAGGCGCTTGCTCAGGCGCTTTTTGACGATGAGAAAAATATTGTCCGCATTGATATGACCGAATATATGGAAAAGCACTCCGTAAGCCGTCTTATCGGAGCGCC
>CAZDJG010000131.1:0-5990 GCA_964505695.1 uncultured Ruminococcus sp. | reverse complement strand
ACCGAACCAATGGACGAGGCTTTGCTCGTGTCCCGGTTTATAGAGAACCCCGGTAAGTATTCCTGCGGAAAATTGGCTTTGCCTGACAACAAAATTGCTGCGCCATACAGCACTTCTCCTGTTTCCGAGGAGGTTTAGTAAAAAGAAGTAAAGGAGCATTCTTCCTATGGAGGACAGTCTTGATATAAAACAGCTATGGTCGGTTCTGCGGCGGCGTATTCTTCCGGTTGCCGTATCTGCGGTGATTGCGGGAGCGGCAGGCTTTGCGGCAGCAAAGTTTCTCGTACCGAAAAAATATGAGTCCTCCGCAATGCTTTACGTGGAGAATAACCAGAATACGGGAGAGACGCTTAATATCAACGATATCACTGCGGCTCAGAAGCTGGTAAATACCTGCCAGATCATTTTCCAGAGCAACAAAATGCTCGATTCGGTGATATTTGAGCTTGATCTTCCTTATACTAAGGAGGAACTGAGCAAAATGATCTCCGTGACATCGGTAAACAGCACCGAGGTAATGAGGGTTACCGCAGAAAGCGGAGATCCGGAGCTTTCTGCGGATATTGTAAACGTCCTTGTTGAGCTTGCGCGCGACGAGTTTATGAGGGTCATCAAGTCAGGCTCCATTGAGGTCGTGGAATACGGCGAGATTGCCGATAAGCCGTCATCTCCCGGAGTGGTGCTTTTTTCGGCAGGGGGATTTATAATAGGTGCGGCTGCGGCTTATATATTCTTTTTTGCAAGAGAGCTTTTAAGCGTCACCGTTACTCCTGCCGACGATCTTGCAAAGATCTATGATATTCCCGTTTTTGCGGAGATCGCCGATTTCGAGGGTTCATCGGGCGGTAAATACGGCTATGGCGGTTACGGAGGAGCAGCAAAGGGTTCGTCGGGTGCAAAAAAAAGAAAAAGTATTTCATCGGGAAAACGGTATATTCTCGATGAAAATACGCCCTTTGTGATAAGCGAGGCATACAGGGCGGCACGTACAAATCTTATGTTTTCCACCGCTGCTGCGGGAAAGAATATCATCAGCTTTACAAGCGCTGTTCCGGGAGAGGGAAAGTCCACCACCTGCGCAAATATGTCTATCGCCTTTGCTGATATGGGAAAAAAGGTTCTGCTTATCGACTGCGATATGAGAAAGCCCACGGTCCAGACCGCCTTTAAGCTTAATGCATCAAAAGGTCTGTCCTCAGTCCTCGGCGGTTTTTGTCAGGCGGAGGATGCTATTGTAAAGAATGTAAAGCCTTCTCTTGATGTGATAACCTCAGGACCCATTCCGCCCAATCCCACCGAGCTTATCGGTTCGGAGGCAATGCGCAGGCTTCTGGAGGTCTATTCGGAAAAATACGATTACATTTTAATGGATACTCCGCCAATCAACGTGGTAACGGATTCACAGCTTTTAAACGGAATAATCGGCGGTCATGTTTTCGTTGTCCGTGAAAATTCCACTACACATCCCGATATTGCCGAGGCTCTTGAAAAGGTAAGCCTTGCAAACGGCAGAAAGCTTGGATTTATAAAATCCTTTTGCGGCGGCGGAACAAAGTCCTATGGCGGAAGATACAGCAAAAAGAATGGTTATTACAACAGCTACGGCTATGAATACAGCGGTGAGGAAGAAAAAAAATAATCAACATAATACGGACATTTTCTTTCTGTATTCCTTTGGCTGACAGCCTGTTATGCTTTTAAACTGCCTGTTGAAGTTTGAAAGGTTTCTGTAACCGCAGTCAAAGGCAATACTGCTGACGCTTCTGTCTCCTGACATCAGACGCTCGCACGCTTTTCGTATTCTTATTCTGTGGCGCTGATTCCGAGAACTGCGCTGAAACGGTGCATAAAGCAGCTTTTGCTTAGATGAACATTTTGCGCAAGCATTTCCACAGTGATGTTCTCGCTGCTGTTTTCGGTCATAAATTCAATGGTGCTGCTTATAAAGCTGTCTTTGGAAAGCTCGTTTTTTTCGGTCACGGCTCCGCTTTCTTTAATCAGCTATATCAGCCTTAAAAGCTCGCTTTTCATAAGCATATCGTGTAACGGAGTGTTGCTTTTTGCGCAGGCGGCAATATTTTCAGCGGATGTCCTTATTTCATCGTAATAAACGTTATCCCTGTCTGTAGGCAGGGATATTTTCATTGCACCCGTTATGAGCGGATAAATTATCTGCGGGATACTCCGGTCATTTGCAGAGCTTATCAGCATATCCTGACTGAACACAATTGTATCGTATACCATTCTGCTGCGTGAGTCTACCGAGTGGGGCATATTCGGGCGTATAAGGAAAATATCTCCCGCCTTTGCACCGAATCTGCTTGCAGATTTTCCGTCATCCTGCACAAAAAATCCTTGACAGGCGGCAGCCTGCCTTCGAATTTTTCGTATAACCTGACGAAAAATCTGACTGTGCATATTCAGCGCAATCTATATTCGGTATTGCCATAAGTAACCACTGATTAAATCTGCGAACCGGATTTAATAAGTGTTTCCAATTTTATGAAGGAGGAATTTATTATGAACAGACAGCCGGAGTGGCTTGACGATGCGGTATTTTACGAAATATATCCCCAGTCCTTCAAGGATTCAAACGGAGACGGCATAGGGGACTTTCAGGGGATAATAAGCAGGCTCGATTATATCCGTGAGCTTGGGTGCAGCGCAATATGGATAAATCCGTGCTTTATGTCTCCGTTCGGGGACGCAGGCTATGACGTTTCAGACTATCTCACCGCAGCGCCGAGGTACGGAACAAACGAGGATCTGAAAAGGGTTTTCGACGAAGCGCACAGCAGGGGAATGCACGTTCTGCTTGACCTTGTTCCGGGACATACCTCCGTACAGCACAAATGGTTCAGGGAATCCATGAAGGCTCAGAAAAACGAGTTTACTGACAGATACGTATGGACGGACAGCATATGGGAAGAGCCTCAGGGAATGGGTTCGCTCAGAGGCATCTCCGACAGGGACGGTTCCTGCGCCGTAAATTTCTTTTCTCATCAGCCTGCGCTCAATTACGGCTATTATAAGCCCGAAAGAACGTGGCAGCAGTCTGTTGACGACGAGGGACCGAAGGCGACCCTTGAGGCAATGAAAGACGTTATGCGATTCTGGCTGAAAATGGGCTGCGACGGTTTCCGTGTTGATATGGCAGGGTCGCTTGTAAAAAATGACGAGGACGGAAAAGGTACGGTAAGACTGTGGCAGAAGATCAGAGAATTCCTTGACAGGGAATTTCCCGACGCAGCAATGGTTTCGGAGTGGGGAGAACCCGATAAATCCCTCCAGGGCGGATTTCACATGGATTTTCTGCTCCATTTCGGTTCGTCGCATTATAATGACCTGTTCCGCTGTCCGGAGCCTTTCTTTTCGTCAAGGGGAAAGGGAGATGTTTCCGAATTTGTGAATAAATATAAGGAAAATTACCTTAAATCGGAAAAGAAGGGTCTTATCTGTATTCCATCGGGAAATCATGATATGGACAGGCTTGCAAGAAGCATTCACGGAAACGAGCTGAAGATCGCCTTTGCGTTTCTTATGTCCGTTCCCGGCGCTCCGTTTATTTATTACGGCGATGAAATAGGTATGAGATATGTTGAAGGTCTTACTTCCGTTGAGGGAGGCTACGGAAGAACAGGCTCCCGTTCGCCAATGCAGTGGAACAGCGGACCAAGTGCAGGCTTCAGCTCTGCCGCTCCGGAAAGGCTTTACATTCCCATTGACCCCGATGATGACCGTCCTACGGTGCAGGCTCAGATAAACGATCCGGATTCTCTTTACAGCGAGGTAAAAAGGCTTATCAGGATAAGACGGGAGCATAAAGCTCTTATAAGCAGGGGAGAGATAGAATTTGTTTATGCGGAGAAAAACGAATATCCCCTTGCATATATAAGAAGTTCGGAAAATGAAAAAATACTTGTTGTGATAAATCCCGCAGACCGCAGGGTAAGCTTCGGGGGAGATTATATGATAAAGAGCCATATATATTCTATAGGAGGAGAGATATCCTGCTCGAACGGCATGGTGAACGTTCCTCCCATGTCCGCAGGCTTTTATGAAATAATACAATAGCGGATTTTTGCATTGTCGGCTGCAAAATTATGCTCGAAAATCCGCACACTACAAGATACTGAACGGCTCTAAGAGAGTGGGAGGAGTAATCTGTTTCCGTGTCTTGTAAATTCCGTTGTCAACGTCATTGACATTGTGACCGTTAATCAGCTTCAGACAGTATTCATTCATATCGGCTTCCTTTGAAAAAACGCCATAATACTTGTGACATCATAAAATCACAAGTATTATGGCGTTAAAAGCAGGATCAACTGTCTGCGAAATCACTCGCAGATAAGATCTCTTGTTTCGACGCTCTTTACCTTTCGTGAAGAGAAATAGGAGAAAAGCAGGAAGCAAAGGCATATTGCCCCGCCCGGAGCAAAAAGTGACAGGGGACTTGAATCACTGATAAAATCAGTAATTCCGACGATTCGCAGAATTGCCGAAAACAGAGGACGGGTAAAGAATACCGAAAGCAAGGTTCCTATGGCAGAACCGACAATTGCGATAATCAGGAATCTGACAGAAAACTGCATTCTGAGGGCGGATGATGAAAATCCGTTTGCCTTGTAAATGCCGATATCACGCTTTTCAAAGAGCAGTGCCTTTCGGCAGAGCATATTCACCACAAGAAAAGCAAACACACAGGAAATGGAGAACACCGATATGACCATTACATTCAGCAGAGTTTCCAGAGTTGAAGCCAGACCGTTCAAAGAAGCACTCATTTCGTATTTTTCCGCAATAAGCTTATCACCGAATTTGTCCTCCAGCATGGCAAGCATAGCATTCAGATCCTCCTCCGAGCAGCCCTCCATGTTGATAAAGCCGTTCTGAACAGGTATGCCCAGCTTTTCGGCGGCGGAGTAATCCATAATGAATGTTCTGCCAAATTCGGAGGTGGTCTGATAAAATCCGGTTATGATGTAATCCTCGGTGCCGAAGTCGGTATGAACAGTGAGAGAATCACCGATCCCCTTTCCCGTTTCCTCTGCAGCAATCTCCGTTATTGCAATTTCATTGGAATAAACGGGGCTTCGTCCGTTGTAGATTTTTGCCTGAAGCTCCACATTGTCGGTAACTGCAATGCTGTAAATATTGTCCTCTGCCTGCACGTTATAATGTGTGGTAAAGAACGCATCAGCAGAATCGTATTCTTTTTTGATATCGTCCTTCAAAGCGTCCATATCTGACTGTTCAAAATTATCAAACATCATCATGGAAATGCTGATGGTGTTTAGATTACCGAAAAATGTTTCATAGGACATTCCCCCCGTCATAGCCGTAATGCTTATCATAAAGAACACAAGCAGAGCGGTGATAACGCAGCTTCCTATGTATTTTCCGATTCCCGAGGTGAGCTGACGGAGGGCAATGAAGAAGATAAGGGGCTTTTTTCTTATTTTAACATTCAGCCTGTTTGAAAAATAAACGTCCTCTCTGCCGCCGTTCAGCGCCCTCACGGGAGATATCCTGCCGACCCTTGCCGCCGAGATGACGATAAACACCGAGCATACCGCTGCAATTGCCAGAGCAATAAGCAGGCAGCTTCCCACAGCCGCCTTTCCGCAGGTGAGTATGCCCGTTATGACCATGAAAAGCCTGCTCAGAGCAGATGTGAGGGGGATCGATACGAGTATTCCCGCCGCTGCGCCTATGAGCAGGGCAATGGAGTACTCGAGAATATAGGTAAGCTGTATCTGCCCCGTGGTAAATCCCTGTGATTTCAGCACACCCAGATCAGCGTAATCCATTTCAATTGAGGTGGTTATGCTGTTGTGTATGGTGATGATGACTGCCATTGTCAGGAGAAATACGAATACTCCCAGCAGCTTTGTGCCGATATCCGAATAAATGGTAACAGAATCCTTGAGATCGCTTTTTGTGGTGTAAAGCATAGACCTGTCAATAATTCCGCAGGCGCTGTTAAGTTC
>CAZDJG010000130.1:0-6004 GCA_964505695.1 uncultured Ruminococcus sp. | reverse complement strand
TTAGCATAATGTAACTATACCGTCAACTGATTATTTAAATTTTCATCATTTTATCATATTATTCTTTTCTGTTTTTCGCAAAGACCGCAAGGCAGGATTCTATTGTAAAAGATGCTCTATAAGAATTTTTATCCCAAGTGAAATAAGTATTATACCTCCAGCGATCTCCGCACCTGATTTATATTTTGCTCCGAAAACCGCACCTATTTTGACTCCGACTGAAGATATAACAAAAGTGCATATCCCGATAAATGCAACTGCCGCAAATATATTTACCGAAAGAAATGCAAATGTTATTCCTACCGCAAGAGCGTCAACGCTTGTAGCAACTGCAAGCATAAGCATGACCTTTAAGGAAAATGAAGGGTCACTTTCCTCATCGTCTGCTTTAAGTGCCTCCCTTATCATCCCAAATCCTATAAATCCCAGCAAAACAAACGCTATCCAGTGATCAAACGCAGTTATCCACTGAGTAAAATTCATACCGAGCAGATATCCTATAACGGGCATAAGAGCCTGAAAAATGCCGAACCATATGCCACATATAAGAGAATATTTAAGTTTGTACTGCGATACGGCAAGTCCCTTACAGACCGAAACCGCAAATGCGTCCATAGAAAGTCCCACTGCAATAAGAAATAATGTAAGCAGATCCATCTCATTATTATCCTTTCAAAATCTTGTCCGTATATATTATGATAAAATATGTGCAAATAGAAGAAAAAAATCATATACAAATTTGGTAAAATCTTTATATGAGCCTGAATCAAAAATGTACTTCATCTGCCGTATCGATAGTTTCAAAGGAGTATCCCTCTCCCCTGATATGATCTATCACCTCCTGAAGATATTTGGGAGTAAGCTCCAGTGAATCATGCATAAGAACCACCTCATGCTCGTAATTTATGCTTTCTTTAAGATTTTCAATACAGCTTTCATACGTTGCCTCGGCAGATGCGTCAGCGGTAGCGCCGTTCCAGTCATAATAGGCAAAGCCTCTTTCCTGCATTTCTGCAATGATCTCATCGGCTGTATCACGGTTAAAATGATTGTAGCTGCCTCCCGGAAATCTGAATGCCCACGGCTTCTGACCCGTTACAGCATATACCCTGCCGTACACCTTGGCAAAATCGTCCAGCCATGCACGCTTTGAAGCATATATTTGCTCATAATCATGACTATAGCTGTGGAGAGCAACCGTATGCCCTTCATCGGCAATCTGTCTGAGAATATGTTCCCTGCCGTCAATACACCAGCCTGTTATGAAAAAGGTCGCCTTTATATCATTTTCTCTGAGTATCTCAAGTATTTCGGGGGTATATTTTGACGGACCGTCGTCAAATGTCAGATATGCGGTTTTTCCCTCACTGACCTTATATTCGGGACGAACTGCGGTTATATTTGCATATTCCCCATTTCCGTCCGCAATCATATCATTATAAAACCTGTCCCTTTCTATTACGTCAAGAACTGCCGCCGCCGAAGAATATCCCTGAAGATATTCTTCGGCAAGGAAACCGTTTCTGTCGGATATACAGTATGAAATATTCTTGTAAATTATGTATTCATCGGGAGTGGAGCGTATTGACATATGGAGCATATCATTATATTCCGCAGTTTTGCCGCTGTTTTCATTTTCTTCAGGCATCGGAGGAAAGCTGAGCGCAAGCACCATGCTTTCCGGACAAATACCGCGTATCTCCTCTGAAAGCTCCAGTATCTCCCTGCCGTATTCTTTGGAGGATTTTTCCGCTAAATTTGCCTCCTCGCCGAACCAAAGATATATATAAGGCATTCCGGCGTTTTTTACCATTTCACTTACGAGAACGCTGTTAATTTTATAATCAAGAATATTATATGCCGATGCGCCCTCTATCGAAATGACCTGATCCTTAGGAAGCAATCCGCTTTCATAAAAGCTTTTGCAAACGCTGTCACCCACAAAAAGTACATTTTGAAGATACTCGTATCCGTTTTCAGCTGTAAGCGGCTCTAACGATTCAGCAGCAGTCTCATAGGTTTCCGATGCTGTCGTTTCCGGAACCGAGGTCAATTCCTCATAAACTGCCACATACTTTTCGGCAGGAACAGTCTCTTCGGCAGCACAGGCTGTAAGCATTACCATAGCGGCGGCTATAGCCGTTTTCTTTTTCAAAAGCTTACCTCCCTCAGAAAAATATCAGTGAACAGCATGGTGAAGATCGACAGGAGCTTCAACAGACAAGCTGCACACTGATATTATTATATTCCATAATCTGACACAAGTCAACAAACATTTGTTATCAATTCGGTTACAGTCATTCCTCTATAAGTATCTCGCCGTAAAAAGCACTTGTGCCTTTCAGCTCATAATGATAATCGGAGGTATCATAGGACTGTGCAGCAACTATTTTTTTCAGCTTGTTGTCAAAAAGCGCAAAATTCAGACCGTTTCCGTTAGAGGCATATTCCTTGCCGTCAACGATTATCCTTGCAGCAGGCTGATCTGTAACGCTTCCGGCGCTTGTAATGCTTATTTTTGTCTGCCCTCCGTACAGACTGATGTTTTCTGTAACAGCATTACTGTCCGTCTTTTCAAAAATTGCCTTGCCGCCGCTTGCCACGCCTATATAGCTTTTGCCGTCAAGAGTTCTGAAGTCCGTCCTGAAGCCCAATCGCTTCAGGAAACGCCTGTACTGATATTCCAGTTTTGTACCTGTTTCTCCGTTCACTGTAAGAATGACCGTATAATTTCCTCTGTCTGCCATTCCGAGAAACTGCATAAAATCGGCATTGGTATAAAGCTCACGGTAACTTGTTTCAAGCATTTCGTCCGTAAGACCGTAAACAGGCGAAATTATTGATTTATAGGGAAATACTCCGTGAACTCCCTCACCTATGCAAAACCTGTTATACAAAAAGGTCGATATAAGAATAAGACCTGCCGCTGCAGGAAACAGCCTTTTGCCGCCCTTGCTTGCCTTATAAACAAGCTCCTTTGCGGCAGACATTTTTTTATTGGCTGTAATCGTATAATTTTTAAGAAAATCAAGGATCTCAGGAATTGAAAGCAAAATAAAAATATAAATCGGCATTGTAAAGCGCTCAATTATAAAATGCTTTACTATAAACAGCCAGATGAAGAAATTATAAAAACTGAAATTTGCAAGCATAGCAGCTTCGTCAGACTTGTCCTTCCAGCCTGCGAAATAAACCGAAAGCATAAGCAGCATGATCAGACCCGGAATTATAAGAAATACGGGAGAAAGCCCCTTTGTAATATATACGGTGTCCATATATTTTGCATATCGGGGCAGAATATATGTCGTTACGGCATAAAGAATCTTCTCGGAAAAAATAAATATCGTAAGTCCCAAAGCCCCGATAACAGCAAGAGTCTTTGCCGACGGCTTTATCAATGACAAAAAATATACCGGCAGCAGCACAAGCGCAGAAATATGAAACATTGACGCTGCAATAATTATCAGCACCGCAGGGATATGCTTTTTATCCCTAAAAAAACGCCACCCAAGAAAAATAACCGCAACAGATAGGCTCTGACGGGTAAAATTCAGGGAATTATAGAAAAATGTCACCGTCAGGTACAGCCAGGCGGACAGCCACGGCATTTTACTGTATTTTAAAATGATATACGCTGTGGGAACGATTATCAGCACTGCCGTTATGACGTTCAGGACAATATAATCTCCGCCCAGAAGCGCAGCCGCCTTTAAAAGCAGCACATATCCCGGTTCAAGCCCGTATATCCTCACCGTCTGAATAAAAGACAGACCGTTATCCGTCATTCCGTACAAATAGGAGCGGTAATTGAAGTAATCATTGCCTATTCCGTATCTTAAAACAGACATTACAAGCATATATCCGAAAACAATACATACGTAAACGGTATTTTTTTTAGCCGAAGGCTTCCGTATACACAAGGGATATGCAAATCCGAGTATCAGCAGCATGAGAATATAATAAACAGTCATTCGGGTACAGTTCCTTTTTAATAATATGCCTTAATTATAACATATCGTACCCCATTCGTCAATATCTTATACAAAAAAGCCTCAAATAACGGCTTTTTATACTATGAACAACCGTTGAAAACAACATATCAGAAAATAATTTTGTCAATATACATTCTGTTTTTACCGTCCTTTTTAGCCTTAAGCATTGCTCTGTCAGCGGTTATAAAGAAATCCTTGATATTGGCTTTTCCTATGCTCTGCGTCCATGAAGCACCTATGCTGAGAGTAAGCCCCAAGCTTTCCATGCCATGAATGCCGTTAAAGGAAACCGTTTTTACCGCCGCCTGAAGCTTTTCAAATCTGTCATACAGCTCAGGCTCTGAAATGTTTTCCATAAAAACCACAAACTCATCTCCAAGGAAACGAAATATAAGACCTTCGTCAAAAATATCCGTAAGAAGTCCCGCAATAAGCCTTATAGCATCCTCTGCGACCTTTTCACCGTACTTGAGGCTGAAACTGGTAAAATCATCTATATCTGCGACCACAAGCATACCACAACCCGACACAGCTATACGTTCCTTGATCATGGCAATGGTTTCAATGCTGCCCGGAAGTCCTTCTACGGCTGTGCAGGATTTTTCTGCCAGAAGCTCCGCCTTCATTCCGCTGTTTTCCTCTACATACTCCATTCTTCCGAGTATACGAATTATAATGCCGTACTCATCAGCAACGCTTGAATAGTGCATACGGCAGATCACATAGTCATTTTTTTCATTGTCAAAGGATCGCACGTCAATATATCCTTTGCACGTCCTGCGAAAAGCTTTGACCAGTACATTGTAAAAATAAATAACATCATCGGCATATACTCTGTCGCTTCTGCGCAGATACAGGCAGTAATTTTCAATGATCCTCGACTTGCCCGGTTCGGGAAAAAAGGTCATGCAATCGTTTTCAAGATTATATTCAAACAGAAAAGCACTGCTTGTTTCCTCAAGGATCCTGTAGCGTTCCATGCATATAGCGTACCGATGCTCGAGCTCCTTTTCATCGGTTATATCGTTAAGAACGGCAAGAAAAACGGGATTATCGCTTTTTATAAAATCAATGTTCCTCACCCGTATGGAAAACCAGCCCACAGAGCCGTCAAATCTGTAGCCTCTTACCTGACAGATAAAATCTGTTTTATTTTTCAGACATTCTTCGGCATGACTCAAAATAAGCTGTTCATCCTCCTCAAAAAGAGTAACCGTTACATTATCGAGATATGGAAGATATTGCTCCTTGGAATAACCCACAATGTCAAAATACCGCTCATTAAGATACAGCGCGCGCACCTTTTTCCCATTGAGCTCAAAAATACTCAGTCCGCAACACATATTATTGAACAATCGAAAATAAATATCCCCGCAGCCGTCGGCAGGAATGATTATTGACGGGTCGGTAATGTCGGTAAGTCTTTTATCCATGATGCAGTTTCCTCCGTTTTTTATTTGCCAAAATCATTATAACATATTATTTTGTAAAAATCAACATTTTTTCAAAAAATATACAACAATAGCTTAAATATAATTCTTGTTGCCTGTATAGTAAATGATAATCCAAAAGGTTTTGTTTGACAAAACACATTTGGCTATGGTATTTTCAGATGAACATATAAGGTATTACGGAGGCGATAAAATGCACGAAAGAGAAAAAATAATCAGGCTGTGGTTCGATATGTGGCTTCAGCAGAAGGATTTGGGAATAAACGATATTTTTACGGAAAACGTTGTCTATGTTGAAAGCTGGGGTCCAAAATATGAAAACCTCACAACTGTTAAACACTGGTTTGATGAATGGAATACCCGCGGCAGGGTTCTTGTGTGGGATATAAAACAGTTTTTTCACAAGGAAAATCAGACAGCAGCAGAATGGTATTTCAAGTGTAAAATGCAAGACGGCGGCACAGATGGATTTGACGGTATTTCACTTATCGAATGGTCATCCGATAATAAAATTAAGGCAATACCGAATAAAGATTGCGCTGAAGATGCGCAGTCAGATTT
>CAZDJG010000129.1:0-6078 GCA_964505695.1 uncultured Ruminococcus sp. | reverse complement strand
GATGATCGAACCAATAGAGGATTTGCCGTGAAGGAGGTTTATAGAGGTTCCCATAATGTATTCTTTATTTGTTTATTAAGGCAATACCGAACAAAGAGCGACTTGCGTCTTTGCACCGAATCTGCTTGCAGATCTTTCGTCATCTTACACAAAAAATCCTTGACAGGCGCTGTCCGCAGACTACCCGGCCTGCCTGCGAATTTTTCGTGCAACCTGACGAAAAATCTGACTGCGCATCTTCAGCGCAATCTTTATTCGGTATTGCCTTAAATGGGATTGTTAGTATCAGACGCTCCGAACAGAGGAGGAATTATTATAAAAAATATTGTATCTGTTCTTATTGCAGCCGCTTTTATAGCATTATCGGCGCCCATTGCCTCGGCACAGAAATACACGGTTTATGACCAATACACACATTCGGGCATTGACGTGGACGTAAACACGGAAAAGGACGGGCTTAAAGGCACTGGGAACGCAATGGTAAAGGTGAAAAACGGCGAAATATCCCCGTTTACGGGCTTTGCCAAAACGAAAAGGGGAACGTACTGCTATAATGACGGCATAAAATGGCAGGGCTGGTATAAACAAGGCGGCAAATGGTATTATTTCGACCCCGAAAACGACGGTCTGATGTCCGCAAAAACCGCAAAGACCCCCATCGGAACATATTACCTTGATGAAAACGGCGCATGGAACGGGAAATTATCAAAGGTTGCAAAGCGTCCGCCCGATTTCGGTATGTCGTTATCATGGTATGGATATGTCTTTGAATATTATATAAGCACTTTCGACAGTGAAATGAAGTATGATAATTTCATTTCCGAACAAATTGAAACGGTAAAAAAAGTAAACATATCCGAAAAGGATATGCAGATAATATACGACGAGCTGATGTCAAGCAGAGTATGTGAGGACGGAATGCGCGGATTTGCTTTTTACGGGGAGGAAATAGCCAAAAGCCTTGACCGGAAAAATTATGCAGCCGCTACGGATATGACAAGCTTCGAGCTTTCATGGCAGTTAAATAACGATTTCGGAGATTTAAACGGCGATTATTCCATGCTTGATTTTTATTCGGAAAGCGTCGAGGTGCAGCACTGTTCGCATTTGCTGAGATTTGCACAAATGTATATGACAACTTTTCCGGGATATCGGGAGATAATCGCAGAGGAAAATGAATATATCAAAGCTCACAAATATGACGAAGCTCCCTTTGACGGGCTTACGGAGGTAAAAACGGCTTCCGCCGATATTTACAAATTCAGAGATTTCCAATCCCCAAGCGGCGGACGGGCAATGCTTATAACCTCAAAGACAGAGCTGGACGAGCTGATATCCATGCTGAAAAAGGAGGGCGTAGGAGAAAATACCAAGCTGTATGAGCGTCTGTCGGGTTATACGGACGAATATTTCAGGGAAAACGCCGTGGTTTTCGGCGACTGTACCGCTTCCTCGGGTTCTTTGGAATTTGACGATCCGAAGCTTTATACGGGGTATTCAAATATCTATCTTTCGGTAACCGGCCGTTTACCCGAAATATTCACCTGCGACCTGTGCTACGCCGCCGCCGTTGCCGAAGCCTCAAAGAAACAGCTTGGCTGCGAAACCGTTAAGCCCCCTGTGATATGGCGGTATGATACGGTTTATGCAGTCGGATAATACGAAAGGAACATAGCTATGAACGAGAGAAACCTGACTCTGCTTACGGATTTTTACGAGCTTACCATGGGAAACGGCTACCTTGAAAACGGTCTTGCCGATACGGTATGCTGCTTCGATCTTTATTTCCGCAAGGTACCCGACAGCGGCGGCTTTGCGGTAATGTGCGGACTGGAGCAGGCGATAGAATATATCAAAAATCTGCGCTTTTCCGAGGACGATATCGGATATCTGAGGGATAAGAGGATATTTTCGGAGAAATTTCTTGAATATCTTCGCTGCTTTGAATTTTCCTGCGATGTGTGGGCGATACCCGAAGGAACGCCCGTTTTTCCCAACGAGCCGCTTGTGATAGTAAAGGGTCCCGCAATTCAGGCTCAGCTTGCGGAAACGATGCTTCTGCTGTGCATAAATCATCAGAGCCTTATTGCCACAAAGGCGGCAAGGATCGTCAAGGCGGCGGAGGGCAGACCTGTTATGGAATTCGGTTCGAGGAGGGCGCAGGGCTGCGACGGAGCGGTTTATGGCGCAAGAGCGGCTTATATAGGCGGCTGCTCCGGAACTGCCTGCACCATTTCCGACAAGGAGATGGGGATTCCCGCCCTCGGAACTATGGCGCATAGCTGGGTACAGATGTTTGACAGTGAGCTTGAAGCGTTCAGAGCCTATGCAAAATGCTATCCCGATTCCTGCACCCTCCTTGTGGATACCTATAATGTGCTTAAATCGGGCATTCCGAGTGCTATAACCGTGTTTAAAGAGCTGAGAGCGGCAGGACATACCCCTGCGGGAATAAGGATAGACAGCGGCGATATCACATATCTCACCAAAAGGGCAAGAAAAATGCTTGACGAGGCAGGCTTTGCCGACGCAAAGATATGCGTTTCAAACTCTCTCGATGAATATATTATCGAGGATATACTCAGGCAGGGAGCGTGTATCGACAGCTTCGGAGTCGGAGAGCGGCTAATAACCTCAAGGAGCGAGCCTGTTTTCGGAGGAGTATATAAGCTTACAGCCGTTGAAAGGAACGGGGAGCTTATACCCAAAATAAAGCTTTCGGAAAACGTTGCAAAGATCACTACTCCCGATTTCAAGGAGCTGTGGAGATTTTACGACAATGCCACGGGAAAAGCCATTGCAGACCTTATTACCTGCCATGGCGAGGAAGTAGACGACAGCGCGCCGTACACGATTTTTGACCCTGAGCATCCCTACAAGAAAAAGACCGTTACTGATTTTACGGCTAAAAAGCTCCTTGTGCAGATATTTGACAAGGGCAGATGTATATATGATTCTCCCACGGCAACCCAGATAAGGGATTTTTGCAGATCGCAGCTTGATACCCTGTGGTGCGAGGTAACAAGGTTTGAAAATCCCCACGAATATTATGTTGACCTTTCCGAGCAGCTCTGGAACAAGAAAAACAAGCTTTTAGCGCAGCAGTCACAGCGGTGAGCTGCGGTCAAGGGTCAGTGCCGCTCTTGTCACCCTTCGCAAGCGGCAATTACTCACAGCTTTGCATTGACAATGAAAAAACAGGCTGCTGCAGCAAAGAAAATCTTGCCGCAGCAGCCTGTTTTTTATTATCTTCACCTGAAGGACAGCATTTGACGGATTAGAAATCAAACGATTCAAAAACAGTCATATCGGAAAGTCTTACTGAAACCATTCTTCCGCTGCCTATGATATAAAGCATACCGTCGGTCACGACTGCTCTTTCAAACTTATAGCTGTCGTCAATGTCATTATACTCAATAACGCCCTTCTGAACAAATCCGTTCTCGTCATATCCGAAAACGTAATACTGATTTTTCACTCCAAATTCGTTTACGCTTGAAACGGGGATTCCCACGATACTGTTTTCGGCGTCGATAAGCATAGCTTTTTTGTCGTAGATTGCAGGAGAATCAACGTCCTCAAACTCTGCAAAAGCTATCTCGCTCAGCTTTTCGCCGTTTATGGAGCTGTACATTTCCAGCTTTAGTGAGGTGCATTTGCCGTTTTCGTCCTCCGATGCGGTGATGCCTGCCATAAGAGTATCGGAAAGCTTATTCACATACGGAGCGGAGAAAAATCTTTCCTCCGTATTTCCTATTGGAACGCTCTGAGTGAGATCAACAACGAGAGATGGCTCTGTTTTGCCGTTTTCCATAAGACCGGCATAGTTGCCGTCAAATTTAACGGAGCTGATGATCACGCCGGGAAGAAGATTTTCCGATGCGGAAATGACATTCAGAGAATCATCGAGAGAATAGATGTTTGTTATCATCATGCCGTTTTCGTCATAGCTGCGGCAAGCTATTCTGAAGCCGTTTTCGCTGAAGTTCATGCTGTATCGGCTGATAAGCTCTCCTTCGACCGCTCCGCTTGCCTTGTAGCCAAGACCGCCCTCGGAAAGGGCAAAGGAAGTGATCGCCGTATACTGCTTGTTATCCCTCATGCCCGAAGACGTAACATAAAGGGTATCCTCGGAGCAATATGCGTTTGCGCTGCTGCCCAGAACCGCTTTGACGGAAATATTCACAGGCTCGCTGCATTTAACGGAGGAAATAACCGTATAATCGGTATTGTTAGCACCCTGAGGAACCGTTATATCCTCGGCGGCAACGAAATATTTTTCATTGTCGATATAATAGGAAGGTACATAATTATCAAGCTCGGCATTCCCGTCAAGGGGAGATTCCCTGTAATCGGAGTAACCCGTTACAAGATACAGAACGCCGCTCTCATCTATTCTTGCAGAGGTATAAACACCGCTCTGCTTATATGTTTTGATGTGTTCGAGGGAACCCGAAGAAATGGCGTAGATATCCACTGCCACGCATTGACGGTCAGACCCGTCCTCGGACTGAGTATCGGAAGCATTTACCGCGCTGACAAGGACAAGACTGTTTCCTCTTACATACATTTCAAACGGGGTGTTCTCGGTTTTTATCTCTTGAGTAACAGCCATGCCGTCCTTTGAAACAACATAAAGCGTTCCGCCGCAGATGTAGTAAATGGAATCGCTGTCGCTTTTAACGATATCCGCATCGGAAAAATCCGATCTTGCCGCCTCGGCTATTTCCGGGGGAGCAGCTTCGGGTGCGGGAGTGACCTCGGTTATTGCCGGAGGTGCTTCGGTCACGGCAGGTTCAGTCTCGCCGATGATTGCAGTTTCATCGGGAATTATTTCCACACCGTCGCCGTTTTCAATGCCATCGGCGCCGCCGTTTGCCTCAGAATTAAGGTAAATGCCCGTATATACGTTATAAAGCTCATCGTAGGACTGCATTCTGACAGCCTCGTAATTTATTTCGCTTTCTATCTCAACAGGCTTTGCGTTCTGATTGCGGAAAGCGGCAAATCCGCCCGCAAGAGCCACGCACGCTGCAGCTGCGGCAATGGTTCTCATGATTACCGAACGGTTTGTACGCTTTGCCGTGATCTTTATTGATTCCGAGCGGTCTGCGGCGGTTATATTTTTCTGTACGCCTCTGCTCCTGAGCATTGCTTCAATGCTTTCGGGCAGCAGCTCCGCGGGAACCTCGATATCCTCTATGGCATTTCTGAGTTTTTTATCAAAGCTCATGCTTCCGATCCTCCTTTCTTTTGAGATCTATGTCAGGAACTGTTTCAGCTTAGCCTTAGCTCTTGCCGCCTTTGAACGCACGGTATTTGCGTTTGTACCGAACATTCTGGCGATCTCTTCGCTTTTGTAGCCCGAAACAACACTGAGTGACAGCACCATTCGCTCCTCGTCGCTTAGCTGCTTAAAGCCCTCCGTCAGTTCAAGGCTGCCGAAATCAATATCGTTGCTTACGGCTGCCTGATCCGCCTCGCTGAGCTCGTCCACATCTTCCCGGAAATTGTTTATCTGTTTATATTCCCTGCGTTTGTTTTTTATCTTTACCGTAAGGATCTTTGTTATCCAGGCTTTAAATGCTTTTTCATCTCTCAGCTTTGAGATGGAGGTATAAGCTTCCAGCACTGTGTCGCTAACCACATCGGAAGCGTCGTGTTGATTGTTCAGGTTCAGCAGAGCGATCCGATACAGATCCTTGTAAACAAGGGAATATAGTTCGGCAAACGCTCCGGCATCTCCCGCCTGTGCTCGTCTTACAGAGGCGGTAAAATCCAAGCTCATTGTAGTGAATCACCTCGCATCCGCTTTTGCAGCAAAGCAGATTGATATGAATCATGTACCGGGTTTATATATATGCTCGCTCTTCTGAGCCCTGTCATATATATAGTGGAAATCGGCGGCTGTTTTGTTGCATCAGAATTTTGACTTTGTATACATTCACAAATAAATTTGATGTCGGATTTAAATTTACAGCATATTGCACATATACGGTACAGATTCCATAAAAAATAAAAATCTATAGGGAACCTCTAGAAACCGGTTTGAAAAGAGAAAATCGGCAGAGTGCGCCG
>CAZDJG010000128.1:0-6109 GCA_964505695.1 uncultured Ruminococcus sp. | reverse complement strand
GACCGAACCAATAGAGGATTTGCCGTGAAGGAGGTTTATAGAGGTTCCCTTAAGAAATTACTTTTTCTCAAGGAGGTTTTTAAGCATTTTCAGACGCAAAGCATCCCTGTGTTCCGGCTTTACAAGATAATACATGTAGCTTTCAAGAATATCCGCCGGGTGCATAAGCCTTCCCTCAATTTTAAAATTGTTATACCCCATAGGAACGTATTTTTCGTAAATCTGTTCAGGAGAAACATGAGTTTCAAAGCCCGTTGTATCATAAAAATCAAGACTCATGTTGGGACACGGGAAATCCTTTTTTTCTATGGATCTGAGAGCTTGTTTTTCATTTCCGAAAACCTGAAGATTGTGCTCGAACTGACGTTCTCCCAGAAATTCATAATGTTTTTTTCTTCGTTTGCAATGCGGTGAACAGTAGGGATTTACAAGTATTTCTATTTTATCTTTATAAGGAAGATCTTCAAGCTCGTCAAAACGATTATTCCAGTTATAATCAAGAACAACAAGCTTATAATCCTTTTCAAGCTCGGCAAGCAGCTCGTTTTTATCCTCAAGCTGTTTTACAGTTGAGGAAATAAGGGGATATGCAGGATAATTTTTTCTTATATAATCTTCAAGAACCGGAACATTTACGATTATCTCGTTTAGTCCGTTTTCAGCTATCCGAGTTATCATGTTGCAGAATGGATCTTTAAGATGGATTTCCTTTATGAGCGGATTTGTAAAAGTGTACCTTATAGGTATACCTCTTGAATTGTACTGCCTGATTATAAAATCTATAAATTCACGGCGGACTGCGCCTGTTACCGTTCTTCCTCCGTTCCACGCAGCAGGAGGAAAGCAGCCATATGATGAGGCGATACATATTCCATCGTAAAAATATTCGGGATGCTCCTTGATAATATCTGCAAGATATAGATTCATTTTATAGTTTCCGCAGAAATCGGGAAGATGAAAATTTATTCTCATAGATAAAACCCTTTCAAAGTAATTTTATTCCATCAATATCAATTGAGCCGTCAATAATATTTTACATCATTTTTCACCTTTCGTCAACAGATTTTTCTGCATATATTCTTTGAAAAAAAGCTGTAATCTCAAGCGGAATATATGTACCGTTTGAAATTACAGCTTTTTTCAAGTAGATTTGAGTAAGACGGAATATCCTTGTTTTCAAAAATGAAAATCAAAGATCAATTGAAAGACCGTCTGCCTTACCGTTTACAACATAATATGCCTTATGCTCTTCAGGCTTGATATAAATTTCCAGAGAACGAATCTGCTTCCTGGAATTATCAGCCTTATAAGCAACCCTGCACATTTCAGCGATTTCATCGGTATCGTATTCCTTGCCGTTAAACTGAACGATGACCTTTGCTGCCTTGTCGGGCGCTTTCTTTGAAGCGGACTTTTCTGCAGCTGCGGAAACACTTTCCGATTTCTTTGCGGCAGGAGATTTTACGGAAGCAGATTTTTTTTCAGATGGTGCTTTTTTAGCGGGAACATCTGCCTTGACCTCAGCCTTAGCTTCAGTTTCTGCTTTTACCTCTTTGACAGCAGGAACTTCTGCAACAGCAGCAGCGGTTTTTGTGGATTTATTTTCTGCATTCTCAATTTCCTGATTTGCAAATTTATTGGGTTTTCTCTTTGCCATAACAGCACACCTCCAATATTTTTTCTTATTATATCACACAAAATCGGCTTTGTCAAACATTTTATTATAAAATTTGAAAAAATATGTGCATTTTACAATTTTTCATTTATAAAGACTGCTGAAGCAGTGCAATTTTAGGCAATACCGAATAAAGATTGCGCTGAAGATGCGCAGTCAGATTTTTCGTCAGGTTGCACGAAAAATTCGCAGGCAGGCTGTCGCCTGTCAAGGATTTTTTGTGCAAGATGACGGAAAATCTGCAATCAGATTCGGTGCAAAGGCGCAAGTCGTTCTTTGTTCGGTATTGCCTTTATTTGATTTATCGTAGATTATATGGTATAATAAAAAAACTTATATGACAAATTCAATAATATCGAAAAGTGTTTTATAATTTTACATCTGCTTATTGAAGAATTATATGAATTGAAAGGATATTTGCATTCCTTTCTTGCTGTACTTAATTAAAAGAAAGATGTGAGAATATGCAAAAGGAAGTAAAAATGCAGGATATTGCCGACAGACTCGGCATAAGCGTTGTTGCGGTTTCAAAGGCTCTTAGCGGAAAAAGCGGAGTAAGCAACGCAATGCGTGAAAGGATCTGCCGCACGGCTGAGGAGCTTGGATATATCTATAGTCCGAAGCGCAAATTACATCACGGAAATCTTACCGGAAATATATGTGTTCTTGCGTCAACAAGATTTATAGATGCTGACTCGTTTTATCTTAAATATTATAAGCATATATCCTCCCTTCTCCAGGACAGGGGACGATACGCTTTTTTTCACACGATTTCATCTTCCGATGAAGAAAAACTTGTTTATCCCGAACTGCTTACTCCGGAAAAGACTGACGGTGCAATAATACTCGGTCAAATGTCAAAAGCGTATATTGAGCTTATAACTTCTAAAAATTTTCCTGTTGTGTTTCTTGATTTTTATTATGACAGAAAGAATACAGACTGCATTATAGGAGACAGCTTTTATGCCTCCTACGATATTACCAGCTATTTAATAAACATAGGTCACAGGAAGCTTGCTTTCGTAGGTTCCGTCAAAGCCACAAGCTCCATTCAGGACAGGTATCTCGGATATGTTAAATCTCTCATGGAGCACGGTATTCACGTAAGCTCAAATTATGTTCTTGATGACAGAGGCGATGACGGACTTATGATACCCATACGTCTGCCGGTGGATATGCCTACCGCATTTGTATGCAACTGCGACGGAACGGCATATCAGCTTATTAAGCAGCTTATCAAGGAGGGATACCGTATTCCTCAGGATATTTCTGTTACCGGTTTTGATAATTCAATGTATTCGGATATGTCTGAACCGAAAATCACCACTATAGAAGTAAATACCGAGCAAATGTCTGCTCTTGCCGTAGACACAATTATCAAAAAAACCGAAAATCCGTTTTACAATATCGGCAGGATCCCCGTAAGCGGGAAAATAATATATAAAAACTCGGTTCGTTCACTTATTTCGGAAAAGCGGTGATTTGCAATTGAAAAATAAGCTGTTTCATATGCACTGTCACTGTATTTGCTAAAGGAGTTTTAATGTAAAATAATATAATTTTACATGGGAATGAAACTAAAATCCATTGATTTACAGTGCAGGATATGTTATAATAAGGAAAATAATTACATAAACGGAGGAGTTCAAATGATAAACGAATATATTGCCGCCCTTGCGCAGTATGGTCTGAAAAACGGTCTTATAACCCTTGATGACAAAACATTTGCTGTAAATTCTGTTCTTTCCGCTCTCGGTCTTGATGAATATGAAGAACCAGAAGCAGTACCCGATGCAGGGTTGGATGAAATTCTTAAAAATCTTCTTGATTTTGCCTGCGAAAAAAAAATAATATCCAACAGTATTACCTGCCGCGATCTTCTCGATACAAAGCTTATGTCATGTCTTACTCCGCGCCCTTCAGAGGTAATAGCCAAATTCAGAGATGATTACAAAATATCTCCGGTTATGGCAACAAACAATTACTATAAGCTGAGCTGTGATACTGACTATATCCGGCGCTACAGGATAGCAAAGGATATCAAATGGAAATCAGAAACCGAATATGGTATGCTTGATATCACTATAAATCTTTCCAAGCCCGAAAAAGACCCTAAAGCCATTGCAGCCGCTAAGAATGCAAAACAGAGCGGTTATCCCAAATGCTTGCTTTGTCCCGAAAATGTTGGATATGCAGGACGTCTTGATCATCCTGCACGGCAGAATCACCGAATTATCCCCGTGGATATATGCGGCGAAAAATGGGGTTTTCAGTATTCGCCTTACGTTTATTATAATGAACATTGTATTCTTTTCAATACCAAGCACACTCCCATGGTCATTGACAAAAAAGCATTTGCAAAGCTGTTTGATTTTGTAAGGCAGTTTCCTCATTATTTCATAGGCTCCAATGCCGATCTTCCGATAGTCGGCGGTTCTATTCTCAGCCATGAGCATTTTCAGGGAGGAAACTACACATTTGCAATGGCATTGGCTGAAATTGAAAAGGAGTATAAGATAAAGGGATTTGAAGATATAACCGTCGGCAGGGTAAAATGGCCCATGTCAGTGCTGAGGCTCAGAGGAAATGACAGTTCGAGACTTGTGGAGCTTGCGGATATTATTCTCACAAAATGGAGAGGATATACCGACGAGGCTGTCTTTATCTATGCCGAAACCGACGGCGAACCTCATAATACCATAACCCCAATCGCCCGCAGAAACGGAGAATTGTACGAGCTTGACCTTGTTCTCAGAAACAATATCACAACAGAAGAACACCCGTTAGGAGTATACCACCCACACAAAGAGCTTCACCATATCAAAAAAGAAAATATCGGTCTGATTGAAGTAATGGGACTTGCTGTTCTTCCCGCACGTCTAAAAAATGAAATGCAACTACTCGCAGACACACTTATAAATAAAGGAATAACAGCAGTTCGTGAGGATCCTGTTCTTGAAAAACACGCAGACTGGGCTGATGAATTTTCCTCAAGGCGCAGCATTACCCCCGATAATGTAAACGATGTTATCCGTGATGAGATAGGAATCGTTTTTGCAAAGGTTCTTGAGCACGCAGGAGTTTACAAACGCAATGCCGATGGCGCTGCTGCTTTTGACAGGTTTGTTGAAAATGCTCTTACTTAATTGTATACCCTGATAATGCGCAACATCAAGGAGGAAAAATATTGAAAATAACTGTAATACACGGACAGAGTCATAAAGGCTCAACATATAACATTGCAAATGAACTTTGCAGTAAGCTTGGAGGAGAGGTTACTGAATTCTTCCTCCCTAAGGATTTTGATTCGTTCTGTAAAGGCTGCACGGTTTGTTTTACAGATGAAACCAAATGCCCCCATTACGAAAAGCTCAAGCCCATAACTGACGCTATGGATAATGCAGATGTTATTATCCTCGCAAGTCCTGTATATGTTATGCATTCAACAGGTGCTATGAAAGCGTTTTTAGACCATTATGGATACAGATTTTTAGTTCACCGCCCCGAAGAAAAGATGTTTAAAAAACAAGCGATATGTATTTCAACTGCCGCAGGTGCAGGAATGGGAAGTGCTATAAAAGATATGGCAGACAGCACATTTTTCTGGGGAATTGCAAAAACATATAAACTCGGTTTTGCCGTTATGGAAACAAGATGGGAAATGGTAAAACCAAAAATAAAATCCAAAATTGATAAAAGTACGACTTCTCTTGCAATGAAAATTTCAAAAAGAGTGGGCAAAATAAAACCTGATATAAAAACAAAGGCATTTTTTAGCATTATGTCATTGATGCAAAAAAACGGCTTTAACCCTGCCGATGTTGATTATTGGGAAAAAAAAGGCTGGACCAAGGGAAATTTTCCTTGGAAATAACGTGAAAAGTAATCTGACATAAAAACCGCTCACTTTTGAATAGACCTCCTCGGAAACTTCTAAAACACTGCCCGATTTGTCTTTTTTGTGCCATTCAGCCGATTTTCTTATCCTCAAATCTATATATCCGCGTTTTTTTATCACGCTCAATACTCTCCCGTCCGCTAGGTAACCACTGATTAAATCCCACCTAACGGCTTGGCACGCAGCTTGCTTGCATAATTTCCGTCATATTGCATGAAAAATTCTCCACTGCTGCTAAGCATTAGATAATTTAGACGGCGGTGCAGTTTCAGTTTAATCCCGGCAGTGTCGGTGATAATCGACGAGGCGGCGGAACGTGAGCGTGACAGGCAGGACGTGCGGGACAAGCTGATGGCTCCTTGGGAGTTCCGCATGAAATGGTATGGGGAAACGGAGGAGCAGGCAAAGAAAATACTTTCCGAAGCACAGGACGGCGGCGATATTTACGGGGAGGGTGATTTTGAATGATCTCCCCCGCAAGGCTTGACAAGCTGCCTGCGGATATGGTAAGCTTAGTACAGGAGCTTTCGGAGGAT
>CAZDJG010000127.1:0-6214 GCA_964505695.1 uncultured Ruminococcus sp. | reverse complement strand
CGGCGTGCTCCGCACATTTTCTCTCAAACAAGGTTTTTAGAGGTGACCTTAAGTCCGAAACGTCGATGTGCAAATTCGGTATTGCCTTAAAGTGATTAAAAAACGAAAGGGAAGGGGGCGAAAGGAAGGGACCCCCTTTGGTACTATCTTGCGAGATAAAGCAAAATCAACCGGCAATGAAGTTATAGCAATCCTATAAATCTTCCAAATGTTACACCGGAACATTTGGAACAAAGCAATACTATTACACAAATATCTATAGGGAACCTCTATATCTTTTTCAACATACTGAGAGGAACTGCGGAAAAAATTTCCATAGCTCCTTTTTTATTCGTCAAACGGAGAACTGCTATTTATTTTATACATAAACATTTTACTGCCATATGATATTTTATATGAGTCATATTAAATAGGAATGCTTGATAGTTTATCTTGACAAGCAGAAACCAATATGTTATCATATGAACAGATGAACATATATTGTATGAAAGGATGGTCAATATGGCAAAAATCTTTTGGGACAGGATAGCAGGTCTTTACGATACAGCACAGCTTGTAAACCGTTCCGTAAACAGACAGATCGTATCGGCTGCAGAGAATGAGATACCTGACGGTGCCTTTGTTCTTGACTGTGCCGCCGGAACGGGTATGCTGTCAATGGCGGCGGCAAGGAAAGCACGTCATGTAAGATGCACGGATTATTCAGGGCAGATGCTTATCCGTTCTATGAAAAAAGCAAGGAAGAACGGGGTAACAAACATCAGCTTTGCAAAGAGGGATATACTTTCCCTTAAAGATTCCGACTGTACATATGACGCAGTGATAGCAGGCAATGTTATTCATCTCCTCGATAATCCCCGAAAAGCCTTTTCCGAGCTTGTGCGGGTAACAAAAAAAGGCGGAAAAATAATCATTCCCACCTATTTGCAAAGAGAATATGCTTTCTCCAAGCTTATTCTTGCGATTTTCAGTTTTTTTGGATTTAAGGCGAAAAACAGCTTTAATTTTGACGAATATATGAAATTTATCGCAGAAAACGCCGAAGCGAACGGCTGTGCGGAATATTCCGCAAGACTGATGAGCGGGGCGCTGCCTGCGGGATTTTGTGTAATTATAAAATAAGGAGATGGCTGCTGTGAATGAAAATAACGGACGTGACGAGTATCTTTGCGTGCATGAGGACGTTGTAAACAAGGTAACGGCGCAGATGCCCCCCGACGAGATACTTTACGATCTTGCCGAGCTGTATAAGGTTTTCGGAGATACGACGCGCATACGCATACTTTACGCTCTGCTTGAAGCGGAGCTTTGCGTAAACGATATGGCGCAGCTTCTGGGACTCAGTCAGACGGCTGTTTCCCATCAGCTCAGGGTGCTCAAAAGCAACAAGCTGATCAAATTCCGCAAGGAGGGAAAAATAGTTTTTTATTCCCTTTCCGATGATCATGTAAAGAGCATTATCGAAACAGGCATGGAACATGTTGAAGAATGATTTAAAGGAGAGTTGCAATTATGAAAAAGGTATTTAAGCTTATAGATTTGGACTGTGCAAACTGCGCAAGGAAAATGGAGGATGCAATAAAAAAAATAGACGGAGTGGAATCCGCCTCGGTAAGCTTTATTTCTCAGAAGCTTACCGTCACCGCCGAGGAAAACCGCTTTGACGAAATTATGAAAAAGGCTGTTTCCGAGTGCAGGAAAATAGAACCCGACTGCACAATTGTTTTGTGAGGAGAGTCTGTAATGACACGCAAACAGAAGAAAATGCTTGTCAGGATAATAATAAGCTTTGTTATTCTGGCGGCTGAAATGATATTTTTCGGTGTTTCGGGAGCAGAGATCGGCATATGGGAGCTTGTGTGCTATCTGGTTCCCTATGCGGTCATCGGCTGGGATATTCTGAAAAAAGCGGTTCTGGGGATCGTTCACGGTCAGGTCTTTGACGAATGCTTTCTTATGACTATCGCAACGATCGGCGCATTTGCAACGGGCGATTATTCCGAGGGGACTGCGGTCATGCTCTTTTATCAGGTGGGCGAGCTTTTTCAGTCCTGCGCGGTAAGCAGATCGAGAAAATCCATTTCCGAGCTTATGGATATCCGTCCCGATTATGCAAATATCGAGAATGAAAAGGGAGAGATCGAACAGACAGATCCGGAAACAGTCGAAACGGGCAGTATTATTGTGATAAAGCCAGGAGAAAGGGTACCTCTTGACGGCGTTATAGTTTCGGGTACGTCCGCAGTCGATACCTCCGCGCTTACGGGAGAATCCGTTCCGAGAGATGTTACCGAGGGCAGCGAAATAATAAGCGGCTCGGTAAACCTTACGGGAATAATACGGGTAAGGGTCACAAAGGAATACGGCGAATCAACTGTTACAAAAATTCTGGAGCTTGTGGAAAATTCACAGGAAAAAAAATCCAGAAGCGAGAATTTTATTACCAGATTTTCAAGGTATTACACTCCTGCGGTGGTGATAGGAGCGGTGCTGCTGGCTATTATCCCGTCGGTAATTACGGGAGATGTTTCCGAATGGGTCTACCGTGCAATGACATTTCTTGTAATTTCCTGTCCCTGTGCGCTTGTTATATCTATCCCCCTCAGCTTTTTCAGCGGCATCGGAGGCGCTTCGAGGGAAGGAGTGCTGATCAAGGGAGGAAACTATCTTGAAGCCCTTGCCTCGGCGGGAATTGCCGTATTTGACAAAACGGGAACACTTACAAAGGGCAGCTTTGAGGTGTCTGCGGTTCATACAGACAGTACGTCGGAGCCGGAGCTTCTGGAGCTTGCCTGTCTTGCCGAATGCTACAGCGATCACCCCATATCCGTATCCCTGAAGCGCGCGTGGGGAAAGCCCTGCGACACATCAAGGATCGGCGGTTTTAAAGAGATAGCGGGCAGAGGAGTAAAAGCTGTAATTGACGGAGTTAACGTTTCTGCGGGAAATTTAAAGCTTATGACCGAGGAAAACATCAGCGGAGCGCATGAGTGCCACAAAACGGGTACGGAGGTACACGTTGCGGCGGACGGCGTTTATAAGGGACATATTATTATTTCCGACAGTCCGAAGGACGGGGTGGCGGAGGCGATAAGCGACCTGCGCAGTCTGGGTATAAGAAAAACGGTAATGCTCACGGGGGACGATAAGAGGGTCGGTGCGGACTGCGCAAAGGAGCTTGGCATAGACGAATATTATGCACAGCTTTTGCCGGGCGACAAGGTAGATATCGTTGAAAAGCTTCTTTCGGAAAAGAACGAAAAGGAAAATCTGATCTTTGTGGGAGACGGAATAAACGACGCCCCCGTTCTTACCAGAGCTGATATCGGAATAGCAATGGGCGCAATAGGCTCGGACGCAGCCATTGAAGCGGCGGATATAGTCATTATGGACGACGACCCGAAAAAAATCGCTTTGGCGGTAAGGATATCCCGGAAGATCATGACAATTGTCAGACAAAACATAGTTTTCGCCCTTGGAGTAAAGCTGCTGGTGCTGATACTCGGCGCACTGGGCTATGCAAATATGTGGGCGGCGGTATTTTCCGATGTGGGCGTTTCCGTGCTTGCAATACTTAACTCCATGAGGGGCGGAACGTTCCGTAAAAGCAAATGAAAAACAGTATGCGCATTGATAGTTAAAAAATCAGTATGAATACAGATCACCTCTGAAAGTCATTGGTTTTCGGAGGTGATCTGTATTTTTGCAGAATCATATGTAACAGCTTTCGCACCCTACAGCTGCGAAAGTTCCAATTCGTCTTGGTGGACTGATCCTGAAAAATATGATACAATATATCAAAAGGAGGCGGTCTTATACTAAAAACCGTTTGAACGAAGGATAAGATTTGGCGAAAAGCCGTGCCGGTTTCAAGGAAAAGAACCGCAGGCAGGCTTGGCGCCTGGCAAGGTTCTTTGACGCAGAAAACGGTGCGGATTTTTGTCAAAGATATCCTGAGTTTAAATGGTTTTTAGTATTATGACGATCGGAGATCAAATACAAAATCTGCGTGTGCAAAAAGGCTTGACGCAGGAACGTCTTTCGGAAATGCTGGAGGTATCAAGGCAGTCAGTTTCAAAATGGGAGCTTGGACAGGCTATTCCCGATGTGGATAAAATTATCCGTATGAGCGAGCTATTCAATGTTTCAACGGATACGCTGCTGCTTCGGAGTATCGAAGATGAGCAGGCAAACAAAAAATCCGCTTCACCTTGGAAGCATTTACCTTATAGTCAAGGATTTTGAGCGGTCGGTGGAATTTTACGGGAAATTTCTTGACGTAAAGGTCGGCGACCGCTGCCGCAGCGGAGATAAATTTGTGGAGTTCTATTTTGACAACAAGTGCATTTCGCTTATGAATGAAAGCAACCTTATCGGACACTGTACTGACCTTAGCAGTCCCTACAAATTTGTACAGAATTACTGGATCGAGGATCTGCTTACGGAATATGAGCGTGTGAAAAAACTGAATATAGGTGAAATTACGGAGATCCGTGAGACTTATCCCACATATAATTATTTTCATCTCACCGATCCCGATAACAACATTATCGAAGTGACGGGCGGCTATCATATCTGTCAGAGCTGCGGTATGGCAATGCACCAAAGCGATTACGGCAAAAACGCTTACGGAAGCAGCAGTACCGAGTATTGCAGATATTGTTACCCCAATGGAAGTTTCAGCAAGAATGAAACTATGGAGGAAATGATTGAAAGCTGTATTCCTTTTTATATAGGTGAACGGTTTAAAACCGATACGGAGGTACGGGAATATCTCACAAAGCTTTATCCTGCGCTGAAAAGGTGGAAAAATTAAGATTAATACTAATCTTTAACCAAACTGTAGATAAAAGATTAGTATAAGAAATGGTCTGAATCATAAATCATGGTTCACAATATTTCGGAACAACCGCTTAATTGCCGGTAATCAAAAAATATGCTGCTGTCAAGGTTGTGTACGACATTCATTTTGACCCTGACAGCGGCGTATTTTGATATTTATAGAGGTTCCCTTATACCTTTTTTTGCGCTCATATGCCCATATTCTTGAAAATTTCATTCAGTCTGTCCGAAAGCAGGGCTGCCATTTTATCGTGGGTCTTTTCGGAGGGGTGCCAGTCCGCTCCTATACCGTCCGATTCGAGCTGAACCGGAAGACGGATAAATTCTATCCTGCCGTCAAGCTCCCTTCTGAAACGGTTCACCTGTTCCTCCTCGGTTTGAGCAAGAGGATCGTCCATTACGCCGTAGGCGCAGACAATGTAAGCGTCGGGATTATATTTTCTGAGGCTTTTTATAAACTTAAAATATTCCTCTCCGAAATGCTCTGTTCTTTCGGGTATTTTTTTTGTCCATGACTGGTCGTTTGTACCCATGTTGAAAACGATTATCTGAGGAACGTATTTTGAAAAATCCCATTTCGTGTGATTTTCATGCCCCTCACGACCGAGAGTATTTTCCAGACCGCTGTCGGTATAGGGGTAAATATCGTTTATAAGCCAGCCGTCGAGAGGCTTTTCGGCATTTTCATCGACCCAGCAGGAGATAACGCCCATACCGCTCCATGAAACATACTGGAACTCCGCATTGCACAGAGCGGCGGTCTTATATGCATAGCCTTTAAGAGGATTTTCCGTTTCGGTTGAGAAAACGTCCTTGTTCCATACGCCCTCGATACCGTAGCCGCAGGTGATGGAATCGCCCACAAACTCTATCCGTCTGTTATGCTCAGCCCCGGGAGGAGGGAGCAGTTCGCCGTCAATGCGTATCTCGGAAATGCCCATTTTTGCAAAAGCCGCCTCGGAGATTTTCATGATCCTGATCTTTACACGCTGTACCTTGTCGGAGGAATACAGCTCGTAAACCGCTTTTTTTTCATTTAGCTTAAACCGCTTTGACGGCTGCTTTTCACCGTTTACAAAAACCGCAGCCCATGCTCTGAATATCTCCTCGGAAGGCGTAAGGTCGGAGATGATCTCCGCCTGCGCGTATGAACCGATAAACTCAAACTCTGCAAAGGAGCAGGTATAATCTATGTATCTGATATTGTTTTCAAAAACGGTTCTTCCGCCGATCCTGACATTTTCTTCGCTGCAAATAAAGCTATTAAGCTGTTTTTCCATTAACGTTTCCTCCGTATACCGAACATTTTAATATTAGGACAATACCGAATAAAGATTGCGCTGAAGATGCGCAGTCAGATTTTTTCGTCAGG
>CAZDJG010000126.1:0-6264 GCA_964505695.1 uncultured Ruminococcus sp. | reverse complement strand
GACCGAACCAATAGAGGATTTGCCGTGAAGGAGGTTTATAGAGGTTCCCATAAGATAAAACGGGGCAAAATCATGGATAAGGAAACGGCTTGTCAGCAGGATAGCCGCAGGACTGTTTTTTTCGGCAATGGCAGTATTTTTTCCGCTAAGGCAATACCGAACAAAATTTACCGACAAAAGCATCGCCATGTTTTTGCTTATGCGATGCTTCCTGCCCCTGCTCAGCCTTGCAATGGCGGTGTATATGTTCCGCAATGCCGCCGTGGGAGATAAAAATCTGTACGCTCCCGATAAACCTCTGAGTGCGGGGAACCGCAGAAAGGTCGAAAAGGCGCTTGCCGCACATAAAAAAGAGATGTCAAACAGAAAGCCTATGGAGCAGGAGCTTGAGCAGACGGGAAACCTTATCCTCAACAAGGATAAATACATCAGCGGAATGAATGCGCTTATCGGCAGTCTTGACGTTCCGCGCACCGAATACGAAGGGGATTATTACGGCGGAGAAATATTCCGCTGCATGGATTCCATGCTGTGTATTAGGAGAAATGTTCACCACCTACAGCGATATACACGGAAATCAGCAGATACTTGAAAATAAAACCATTATTTCCGTATATCCTTATGTGGAAAATCAAAATATGTATATGAACCTGATTTTCGTTGGTGTGATACAGCGGTTTAATGTTATTTTGGAAACCTCGGACGGATATTCCTGCCGTTTTTCCTGCGCAGATTTTATGGATCGTCATGTAATTGCCGCTTTCGCAAAGCGGCATGATTTTTTAGACCCCGACTGCAAAATTTACAGCTGCTGCGAATAGAATAAGCATAAGGGAGCCTCTATAAATATAAATATTGAGTATAAGTATAGGAGGAACTATGAAAGCACTTATTATAAACGGACCGAATTTAAATCTTCTGGGCGAGCGCGAACCGGGAACATACGGCAGCGACAGCTATCAGAGCGTCTGCTCAATGATAAAAGAAAAGGCATCGGAGCTTGGCTTTGACGAGTGCGAATGCTTTCAGTCAAACTGCGAGGGTGAGATAATCGACCGTATCCATGCTGCACGCATCGACTTTTCGGGCATCGTGATAAACGCAGGAGCATACACCCACTACAGCTATGCCATCAGGGACGCAATCGCCGCTGTAAAGATACCCGTTATCGAGGTGCATATGTCAAATATCCACAAGCGGGAGGAGTTCAGACATCATTCGGTCATCTCTCCCGTGTGCGCAGGTCAGATAGCGGGCTTCGGCAAGGAAAGCTACATTCTGGGGCTGTATGCTCTGAAAAATATGATTGGGGAAAAGGAAAATGAACAGAATTGATACGCTTCGCAGCCAGATCCCAGACGGCTCATGCGCCCTTATCACATCGGATATAAACAGGCGTTATTTTACGGGAATGAAGTCATCGGCGGGAACTGTTATCGTTTTTCCCGACGGCGCATATCTTATAATTGATTTCAGATATATCGAAAAGGCCCGCAGCACGGTTTCCGACTGCGAGGTCATTTTGCAGGAAAAGCTTTACGGGCAGCTAAGCGATCTTATAAAAAAACACGGCTCGGAAAGGGTAATGATTGAAAACGAAACCATGACAGTAGCTCAGCTTGACACCCTTTACGACCGCCTCCCCTCCGAAATCGAAATTGATTCGGGGGATACCCTCAGCGCACTCATAAACGATATGAGAGCCGTTAAATCCGACGAGGAGATCGCCTTTATGATAAAGGCGCAGAGGATCGCGGAATCCGCTCTTGAAAACACTCTGGACTTCATTAAGGAGGGCGTTACCGAAAAGGAGATCGCCCTGAGCCTGAATGAATATATGCTCAGAAACGGAGCGGAGGAGCTGTCCTTTGAAACTATCGCACTGTGCGGCATAAATACCTCGATGCCCCACGGCGTCCCCTCGGATAAGCCGCTGAAAAAGGGCGAATTTATCCTCATGGACTTCGGTGCGGTCTGTAACGGCTACCACAGCGACATGACAAGAACAGTTGTTCTGGGTGAACCGTCCAAGGAAATGGAAAGCGTCTATTATATCGTACTTGAGGCGCAGAAAAGGGCTATAGCCGCCGCCTCGGAGGGCATTACGGGAAAGTGCCTCGACTGCGCCGCAAGGGATTTCATTGCCGCAAACGGATTCGGCAGCGCATTCGGTCACGGTCTGGGTCACAGCGTGGGCATGGAGATACACGAATCCCCCTGCGCCAACACAAGGGACGATACCGTTTTAAAGGAAAATATGATAATGACCGTGGAACCGGGAATATATCTGCCCGGCAAATTCGGCGTAAGGATCGAGGATTTTGTAGTAATAAAACAAAATTCCTGCCTTAATTTGACAAATGCACCCAAAAAACTGATAAAATTATAAAAAGCTCTTGCAATTTCAGAAAGAATGTGGTATCATAATATATATCTTATGATGTTTATCATGTCTGTTTTATCTTAGGGAGCTTATGCTCCCAATCTAAACAAATTTTTGGAGGTTAAATATGATCACAGCAGGCGATTTCAGAAACGGAATGACTTTTGAAGAGGACGGCAATGTTCTTCAGATCGTTGAATTCCAGCACGTTAAACCCGGAAAGGGCGCTGCTTTCGTAAGAACCAAGATCAAAAACGTTATCACAGGCTCCGTAATCGAAAAGAGCTATAACCCTTCCGCAAAATTTCCCACCGCTTTCGTGGAAAGAAAGGATATGGAATATTCCTATAACGACGGCGATCTCTATTATTTCATGGATCCCGAAACCTATGAGCAGACACCTATCAGCTCCTCCGAGCTTTCAGATAACTTCAAATTCGTCAAGGAACAGATGATATGCAAGATCTGCTCCTATAAGGGCAAGGTATTCGCTGTAGAGCCGCCCAACTTTGTTGAGCTTCAGGTCACTCAGACAGACCCCGGCTTCAAGGGCGATACCGCCACAAACGCAACCAAACCCGCTACTCTCGAAACAGGCGCTGAGATAAAGGTTCCCCTCTTTATTAACGAGGGCGACATGATAAGGATCGACACCCGTACGGGAGAGTATATGGAAAGAGCGTAATTTTCCCCGTAATATATCCGCACGATTTGCGGCTATAGGGAACCTCTATAAACCTCCTTCACGGCAAATCCTCTATTGGTTCGGTCATCTGCTTCGTTATCAGACCTTGTAAGACAGCAAGTATTACTGCGGTCTGATGCCTTGCATCTGACCGAACCAATGGACGAGGCTTTGCTCGTGTCCCGGTTTATAGAGAACCCCTATATAAAATTCCCATATTTTAAAGGAGGCTGTAACCTATGACGCTTACAGAAAGAGTTGCTTATCTTAAAGGACTGATGGAAGGTCTTGATACCAATGACAAGGTTATCGGCCTTATTGCTGATATCCTTTCGGACATGGCTGACGAAATAACGGATATGCAGAGTGATATGGAGGAGATTTCCGAGGTCGTTGATACCATTGACGAGGATCTCGGAGAGCTTGAAAAGGATTTTTACGAAATTGATGAAGACGAGTGCGGCTGCGGTCACCATCACGACTTTGATGAGTGCGGAAGCGAGGATGAGGATGATGATGAGCTGTTTGACGACGAAGAGCTTTATGAGGTCACCTGCCCCACCTGCAGCGACACTATCTGCCTTAACGAAGCTATGATTGAGGACGGTTCAATAACCTGTCCCAACTGCGGCGAGCTTCTGGAATTCGATCTTGACGAAATTGACGAAAAGGACGCCGGGGTCGAAGAATGATATTGCAAGGTACGCTTTGCAAAAAAACAACCGAATAAATGCAATTTGTTTCAGGGCGAGGTGAAAATCCTCACCGGCGGTAAAGTCCGCGAGCGGATTTCCCAAAAGGAAAAACGCATGATTCGGTGAAACTCCGAAACCGACGGTAAAGGTCCTGCATTCCGAAAAAGGATATGCGGCGGCTCAAGTCCGGATGAAAGAAACACAGCGTATAACTGCGTATACCCCAAGCCCTTGATTCATTTTTATGGATCAAGGGCTTTTTTTGACAGATTGCTTTTATTAAATATTTTATACTGAAAACCGTTTGAACGAAGGATAAGATTTGGCGAAAAGCTGTGCCGGTTTCAAGGAAAAGAACCGCAGGCAGGCTTGCTTCTTTCGGTCAGCCCCTCTGTCACCTACGGCGACACTCCCCCCGCAGGGGGAGATCACCCGGCAAGGTTCTTTGACGCAGAAAACGGTACGGATTTTCGTCAAGGATATCCTGAGTTTAAATGGTTTTTAGTATTATGGAGGAATCTGTATGAACAACCAAATCTTCAAACCAAACACCGAAACGCCCAAGGTAAGACAGCTTACCGTGACCGCCATTATGGGAGCAATGTCAACAGTACTGATGTTTCTGGAGGTATCGCTTCCGATGTTCATTCCAAGCTTTGTGAAGTTTGACCTGTCAGACCTTCCCGCACTCATTTCTGCATTCGCTATAGGACCGCTTTCGGGAGTATTTGTCTGCCTTATCAAAAATCTGGTAAATATCATGCTTACATATTCGGGGGGCATAGGAGAGCTTGCTAACTTTATTATAGGCTGCGCATTGGTCATACCCGCAGGAATCATTTATAAAGCTCACAAAACCAAAAAAAATGCCATAATCGGCTCGCTGGCAGGCTCTGCCGCAATGGCGCTGATAAGCATTCCGACCAATTACTTTATCTCTTATCCGTTTTATGCAAATATCATGCCTATGGATACCATAATCGGAGCATACAAAGCGTTAAACCCCAATGTGGAAACACTTCTTGACGCACTGGTCATGTTCAATATGCCCTTTACCCTTGTCAAAGGACTTTGCTGTACTGCAATTACAGTTGCGGTATACAAATATATCTCTCCCCTGCTCAAATACGGAAAGCTCTCAAAAACCGCAGATCAGGCAGGTTAAAGATTTTTCATGTACTATAGAAAATAAGATAATGGTATAACTTTGTTCCAAACGTTCCACCGGAACGTTTGGAAGGTTTAATTTTGAATAAATCCGTAAAAAGGGGGAGCGGTCGCGTCCGCTCTCCGCAGAGAGCGACTCCATCACTCGAAATGCTGTCGCATTTCTCACCCCTTTCCCCGTTTCCTTGATAAAATATGACCAATCGTCATAAGCGGCATAATATTATGCTGACTCTTCCCGATTTTCCGCATCAAAGACCCTCGGGATTGTTTTTGATAAATCTCCAGCTGTCCTCGCACATTTCCTCGATACCTCTTTCGGCTCTCCAGCCAAGCTCCCTTGCAGCTTTTTCGGGATCGGCATAGCACTCGGCAATATCTCCGGCTCTCCTCGGCTTGATGGAATAAGGAATATCAACTCCGCTTGCCTTGATAAATGCGTTTACCACGTCAAGCACTGAATATCCCTTGCCCGTTCCCAGATTCCAAATTCCCACGCCCGTCATGGAACGAACCTTTTCTATTGCCTTGACATGACCCAGCGCAAGATCAACAACATGAATGTAATCCCTTACGCCCGTTCCGTCGTGAGTGGGATAATCATTTCCGAAAACTCCCAGCTCGGGAAGCTTTCCTACCGCTACCTGCTGTATGTAGGGCATAAGATTATTGGGAATACCGTTGGGATTTTCGCCCAGCCTGCCGCTCTTGTGCGCTCCGATAGGATTAAAGTATCTGAGCAGCGCAATGCTCCACTCGTTGTCTGAGGTGTAAATGTCCTTGAGTATACCCTCGATCATAAGCTTTGTGGAGCCGTAGGGGTTTGTTGTGGAAAGAGGGAAATCCTCCCTTATGGGAACGCTTTTGGGCGAACCGTAAACCGTTGCGGAGGAGCTGAAAACTATCCGCTTGCAGCCGTGCTTTCTCATAACATCGCAGAGGATAAGCGTTCCCGTAATATTATTGTGATAATATTCGATAGGTTTTCTGACCGATTCGCCGACCGCTTTAAGACCTGCAAAATGTATGACCGAATCAATGGAATTTTCCGAAAAGACCCTTTCGACTGCTTCCCTGTCAAGCAGATCGGCCTCATAGAATCTGAAATCCTTGCCTGTAAGCTCCTTTATGATCTCAAGAGCTCTCGGCTTTGAGTTTGAAAAATTGTCGAGAACAACTATCTCCTCTCCCGCATTTAAAAGCTCCGTGCAAGTATGAGAGCCGATGTATCCTGCGCCGCCCGTTACCAGAATTGCCATAATGATACCTCCGTTTTTATTTTAGGGAACCTCTAGAAACCGGTTTGAAAAGAGAAAATGGGTGGAGTGCGTCGG
>CAZDJG010000125.1:0-6265 GCA_964505695.1 uncultured Ruminococcus sp. | reverse complement strand
ACGAAAAATCTGACTGCGCATCTTCAGCGCAATCTTTATTCGGTATTGCCTTAAACTCAGGATATCTTTGACGAAGATCCGCACCGTTTTCTGCGTCAAAGAACCTTGCCGGGCGGAGGACCTGCCTGCGGTTCTTTTCCTTGAAACCGGCACGGCTTTTCGCCAAAGATATCCTGAGTTCAAACGGTTTTTAGTATAAATGCTGTTGCCGTGAGAAAAACGCATAAAAGGCTTGACAAATTTTTGTATATGACGTATAATATTATTATAAGGTGTTAAAAGCAAGAAAATCTTAGACAAGGAAGAACGGATATGATCATTTCTTCGGAAAAAGCTAATATCAGAGCCGCGAAGACGGTTGAATTTGCCGCAAAGCACAGATGGGCAAAGCTTTTCTGTGTGGGTGCGGTGGTTGCTGTTTATTCGGCGGACTATATCAGGCAGAGTGCTGTGGAGATCGGCGAAAAAATTCGTGAATCCGCACAGGCGTCCTTTCGTCCTCTCGGCGGCAGGATAGTTTCCCTTATTATGTCGGGTGCGTTTGCGTTTATGACAGTGCCTTTTGCGGCAGCCTCCGCTTCTGCAGAAGAAACAGAGGCAGTTCAGTCTTCAGCCGCTGCGGAGCGTCCCGATCCGACAAAAAAACTGCCCGAGCATCCGAGAGTTGCCGCAACGCCCACTGAAATTGCAGATAAGATCACTCTTTCGGGACTTGCGGAGGATAATCTCAGCTATGGTCTGACTCTTAATATACGTACTCTGAAAAAGGACGTTACCGCAATGTTCCGCACCTCGGAGAATATGTCCGATCAGGTAAAGAGTGCGTTTGGCAGATACGGTATCTCTACTGACAATCTTTGTATTTCTCCTGTTGATATAACTCTTTTTACCACCGAACAGAAACAGAAGCTCCAGCTTTCCGATGGCTATTCAGCAGATATCACGCTGCCGATACCCCGTGAAATGGAGGGGCATTTCGATGATCTGAAGGTCGTCCGTCTTGAGGACGACGGCAGTATGACCGTCATTGAAGGGGATATCTCAAGCGGAGCGGCGGGAAATACAATTTCATTCAACACAAGTCATTTTTCGGTTTTTGCCCTTGTTTCCTACAGCGATGAACCCGAAGCAAGCGCCGAGAATATCGGCAGCGGTGCAGGAGCGCAGGCAGGGGGCATACATACGGATATCTCCGTTTCCGTCGGCGGAAACGTTTTTGAAGAGGACAAGCGCAGATTCGGCAGGGATAAGAAAAAGCGGAAAATTTACCGTATCAAGCGTATTATCCGTGAAAATGAGCTTTTGCTTTAATTTTTTTAGGCTGTTTCTGCCATTTTGCCGGAGACAGCCTTTTGTTGCGTTTTCAATAATATTGCACAAAAAAACATTATAAAAAATTACTAAATTACTGTTGAAATTTTTTGCAAGCTGTGGTATAATATGTATAAATTTATATGTTATCATCCGCGAAGGAGAGTATAACGCCTATGGAGCCTTATATTGTAAGACAAACTATAATGAATAAAGATCAGAAAGCAGTCGGATATGAAATAATGTATGCTGATGATCAGGTGGAAATGTGGCAGGCTGACGATACGTCCGCTGCAAACGCTATTGAAAATTTTCTCTCCTCCATGGACAGTGAAAATTTTATGAGCGGAAAAACAGCCTATATCACTTTTACGAGAAATCTTCTTGTGAAAAATATCCCAAAAATGTTTGATACCTCAAAACTGGTCATTCAGATCGAGGACACTCTTATTACCAATCCTATGTCCCACTCCCTTATAACCAAGTTCAAGCAGGCGGGGTATAAGGTCGCAGTCATTGATTTTGAGTTTGCTCCGAGGTATTTCGGCGTGTTGGATATAGTTGATTATATAAAGGTCAATTTCAAAAATTACACCGATCCCTCTCTTGAAAATGTAATAAGGATCGGAAAATCCTTCGGAAAGAGCATGATTGCCTATAATATCGACTGCGCCGATGCGTATGAAAAGGCAAAGCTTTACGGCTGCGTAAGCTTTCAGGGTTCGTATGTTTCGGAGAAAATGCCCGCCGCCTTGCAGAAATCAAAGGTAATGCACGGCAACTTTATGATGCTTATGGTTGCAGTCAATAAGGATGAGCCGGATATAGACGAGATAGAGGAAATAGTTTCAAGAGATGTTTCGCTTACATATGCGTTGCTGAAGCTTGTCAATTCCGCATATTTCGCGCTGAGAAACCGTGCGAAATCGGTTAAACAGGCGCTTGTTATCCTTGGACTCGGGCAGCTCAAGCAGTGGATATATCTGCTCAGCTTCAAAACCGACGACGGCGCTATGCCCGATGAGCTTATAAAGCTGTCATTCCTCAGAGGAAGCTTTTGCTCGGAGCTGGTTGAATTCGCGGATGATATGCCTATTTCGCGTTCTGAGGCATATCTTATGGGAATGTTCTCCACTCTCGGAAAGCTCATGCAGCAGCCTCTTGATGAAATACTCGGACAGCTCCCCATCGGAGATGAGATCAAGGATGCGCTTATTTCCCACAGTGGCAGGGCGGGTATGCTTTACGACGCTGTTATTGCCTATGAAAATGCCGAGTGGGCTAAAATGAAGCAGCTTGCGGATAATCTGGGAATACCAAAGGAAATGATCTCGGAGAAGTACTGCGAGTGTGTTGAAAGCGTAAATTCAACATGGGAAAAGCTTATGGAGGCAACGGATTTCGGAGACGAAGAAGAAGCTACAGAGGAATAATATATGGGAACCTCTATAAACCTCCTTCACGGCAAATCCTCTATTGGTTCGTTCATCTGCTTCGTTATCAGACCTTGTAAGACAGCAAGTATTACTGCGGTCTGATGCCTTGCATCTGACCGAACCAATGGACGAGGCTTTGCTCGTGTCCCGGTTTATAGAGAACCCCATATATTAAAAGGGATGTCGGCAAAAACGATATCCCTTTTCATTTTATATAGCTTATGCATATATTTGCGGTAATGTATATTTTTTTCATTTTGCAGAATAATAATCACATTAAAATTATTCTGTGAAAGGAAATGAGTTTTTATGAACACAGGCGGCAGAAGCATATCATTTGTAACGGGACGCGAGATACTTGATTCGAGAGGTAATCCCACGGTCGAAGCGGAAGTAGTGTTATCGGACGGCTCGGTCGGAGCGGGACGTGCGCCCAGCGGAGCAAGCACGGGAAAATTTGAAGCCCTTGAGCTGCGCGACGGAGGAAAACGCTATGGCGGCAAGGGCGTTTTAAAGGCGGCAGACAATATAAATTCCATTATCAGAGGCGGTATCACGGGAATGTGCGCTTTGGAAACACGACTTATTGATTCCCGCCTCAGAGAACTTGACGGAACAGAGGAAAAAACAAACCTCGGAGCAAACGCAATTCTTGCGGTAAGCCTTGCCTGCGCAGACGCTGCCGCAAACAGTCTTAAAATACCCCTTTTCAGATTTCTCGGAGGGGCGCAGGCGGCTGAGCTTCCGCTGCCTATGATGAACATTTTAAACGGCGGTGCTCATGCGGGAAATAATCTTGATGTCCAGGAATTTATGATATTCCCCAAGGGTGCGGAAAATTTTCCCGAGGCTGTACGAATGTGTGCCGAGGTTTTCCATTCCCTTGCGGCAATTTTAAAGGAAAGGGGACTTAACACCGCTGTTGGCGATGAGGGAGGATTTGCCCCCGAGCTTTCCTCGGAGGAGGAGGCTCTTGAGCTTATTCTTGAGGCAGTGGAGAGAGCAGGCTATACGCCGGGAAAGGATTTCCTCATTTCTCTTGACGCTGCCGCAAGCGAGTGGAAAGGCAAGGACGGCGGATATTTTATGCCGAAGAAAAAGCTTGCCCGTACCTCGGAGGAGCTTATCGGTCATTGGGAAGACATATGCGGAAAATATCCTATTTTTTCCATCGAGGATCCGCTTGACGAGGAGGACTGGAAGGGCTGGCAGGAGATCACAAAGCGTCTGGGCGGCAAGATTCGGCTTGTGGGCGACGATCTTTTTGTTACAAATACGGGACGGCTCAAAAAGGGGATCGAGCAGGGCTGCGGAAACGCTATCCTTATCAAGCTCAATCAGATAGGCACGCTTACCGAAACCATGGACGCTGTGAGAATGGCACGCAAAAACGGCTTTGACTCAATTATTTCCCACCGCAGCGGAGAAACGGAGGATTCCTTTATTGCCGATCTTTCGGTTGCGCTGAATACGGGACTTATAAAAACAGGCGCGCCCTCCAGAGGAGAACGCACCGCAAAATACAACCGTCTTCTGAGAATTTACGAAAAGCTGTAATATAGCCAAGCCGGCAGCCGCAGCAGCCGCGACGGCAAGAATCGCAAGCTGAGCTGCCATTATCAGTGGCAGACCAATCTTATACTTCCCGCTCTTGCAAATGGGTCGCATCTCCGGTCGGACAAATCGTATATAGTGATTTATCCGACCGTTTCTGCGTGATTTGCTGCGGCGGGAAGTATAAACCGTTTGTGCTTTGTTTTATGGCGTATCATGAGCATTGTAATACTAAAAACCGTTTGAACGAAGGATAAGATTTGGCGAAAAGCCGTGCCGGTTTCAAGGAAAAGAACCGCAGGCAGGCTTGGCGCCTGGCAAGGTTCTTTGACGCAGAAAACGGTGCGGATTTTCGTCAAAGATATCCTGAGTTTAAATGGTTTTTAGTATAAGACAACAGATCCGTAAGGATCTATTCTTACTGCGGTCTGATGCCTTGCATCAGACCGAACCAATGGATGAGGCTTTGCCCGTGTCCCGGTTTATAGAAAACCCCATAATAAAAACATTGCTGTAGTTATGAAAGGAGCTGCTAAATGGCAAGAAAAATAAAGGAGATATTTACGGCTGCGGGTGCTTTTTTATCCTCATGGCTGGGGATATTGTATGTGCCTGTGCTGATACTTGTCTGCTGCAATATTATTGATTACTGCACAGGGCTTTGCGCGGCAAAATATCGGGGTGAAAGCATAAAATCATACAGATCCGCAAGAGGGATAGCCAAAAAAATATGTATGTGGCTGCTGGTGGCGGTGGGAGGTATGCTTGATATCCTGCTCGGATATGCGGCACGGACGGGCGGGTTATCGCTGAAGCTGAGCTTTGTTGTCGCTTCTGCCGCAGCGGTCTGGCTCATTGCAAACGAGATCATTTCCATTCTGGAAAATATAGGCGATATCGGCGCACCGCTTCCGCCGTTTTTGCTGAAGATCGCAGGGAGCATAAAGTCGGAGGCGGAGAAAAAGGGAGGAAAAACCGATGAATAATGTTAAGCTCAGGCTTATAGACCTTTCACATCACAACGGGAGCGTGGATTTTAACGGGGTAAAGAGTTCGGGCATAGACGGGGTGATCATAAGAACGGGGTTCGGGATAAGCTCTCCCCGTCAGAGGGACAGAAGATTTGAGGAATATTACGGGAAAGCGGCAGCGGCGGGACTTTACATAGGCGCATACCACTACAGCTATGCAAAAACTCCCGCAGAGGCTGCCGCCGAGGCGGATTTTATGCTTGAGATCGTAAAAGGGAAAAGCTTTGAGCTGCCCCTTTACGGCGATTTTGAGGAGCAGGGCGGACTTTCGGGAAGCGTTTGTACCGAAATTGTAAAAAGCTTCTGCGAAAGGCTTGAGGAGCACGGCGCATGGGCCGGAGTTTACAGCTATGACAGCTTTTTCGGCGATAAACTGAGCAGCGGCATCCCGAAGCGGTTTACGGTGTGGACGGCAAGGGTGGAAAACGTTTTTCCCGTGTGCGTTCCCGAAAATGATATCGGCATATGGCAAAATTCATGGAAGGGCAGTATATGCGGCGTTTCCGGTCATGCCGACACGGATATGTGCTACAGGGATTTTCCCTCTCTTATGAAAAAATCGGGGCTGAACCGTTTCTGACGTATAGGGTTCGGAAAAATTAGCTCGCTTGCCGTAAGATCCGCTGTCGCCGATATGTCGGAATATTTTTGTGGATTATTATGGTATAAATTTGAATTTTTCTCTTGACAACAGGGGGGGATTTGGAATATAATTAAAGGCAATACCGAATAAAGATTGCGCTGAAGATGCGCAGTCAGATTTTTCGTCAGGTTGCACGAAAAATTTGCAGGCAGGCTGTCGCCTGTCAAGAATTTTTTGTACAAGATGACGGAAAATCTGCAAGCAGATTCGGCACAAAGGCGCAAGCCGTTCTTTGTTCGGTATTGCCTAAAGGGAACCTCTATAAACCTCCTTCACGGCAAATCCTCTAT
>CAZDJG010000124.1:0-6630 GCA_964505695.1 uncultured Ruminococcus sp. | reverse complement strand
AACCAATGGACGAGGCTTTGCTCGTGTCCCGGTTTATAGAGAACCCCTTATATATTTGTAAACGATTTCAGCCGTAAAAAGGGAAAAGAGGAGTTACTTATGAAATTTGCAAAAAAACTGCTTTGCGCAGCCGCCGCCGCAGTAATGTCGGTATCCGTTCTTGCAGGCTGCAAAGCGGAGAGCGGCGCAGACTGGGAGGAGCTTGGGCAGAAGGAAATAACCGCCGCTATGGGCATGGGCTGGAACCTGGGAAATCAGCTTGAAGCGTCCACAAACAAGATACCCTCCGAAACCGCATGGGGCAATGCGGTCATCACCGAGGAGCTTATCGCCTGTGTAAAGGAGCAGGGCTTTAAAACAGTAAGAATACCTGTTTCCTACCTTTCCATGATAGGCGAGGGACCGGATTATACTATCAGCGAGGCATGGCTTAACCGTGTGCAGGAGGTCGTGGATTACGTTGTAAACAACGATATGTATGCGGTCATGAATATTCACGGCGACGGCTATTACACCGTTGACGGCGGCTGGCTGCTCTGCGCAGACGAAAATCAGGACGAGATAAAGGATAAATACGAAAAGGTATGGACTCAGATCGCAGAAAGATTCAAGGACTACGATGAGCATCTGATCTTTGAATCCATGAACGAGGAGTTTAACAACACATACGGTAAGCCTGACTCCGCAGCCTATGAAAACATCAACGCCTACAATCAGATCTTCGTGGATACGGTAAGAAAAACAGGCTCCAATAACACAAAGCGCTGGCTGCTTATCCCCGGCTGGAACACAAATATCGAGTATACCGCAGGGGATTACGGCTTTGTTATTCCGACGGACAGCCTTTGCACCTCGGAGGAGAACCGTCTTATGATATCCGTTCACTACTACGACCCTTACAACTTCACTCTTGACGAAAACATCACGTCAGCAAAAACTCAGTGGGGCAAATATGCCGTCGAGGATTTTGACAACTGGGGTCAGGAGGATTATGTGGATTCACAGATGAAGCTTCTGGGCGATAAGTTCGTAAGCGCAGGATATCCCGTAATTATCGGCGAGATGGGAGTTACCGACAAATCCTATATTGATGATAATTTCAATGAGTACAGGCGTTACTGGCTTGAATACACCGTAAAAGCCGCAAAAGACAACGGCTGTATCCCCGTTTACTGGGATAACGGCTGGAACGGCAAGAACGGCTTCGGCGTATTTGACAGATTTACAAAGACCGTTTCCCAGCAGAGCCTTATTGACGCAATGATAAGGGCAATGAATACGGAGGGCGATTATGAAATTGCCGCCCCCGAGGTAAGCGCAGAGTGAGAACAGCCTGCCAAAGGGCTGCCGGAAAGCGGGCAAGTAAAAAAAACCTCACAAATAAGGTCGCGGTAAAGCTTGGGTCAAGCTTTTGAAAAGGCTTGCAGGTGGCAATGGGGCATTGTCACCCTTGGAAAGTTTAATTATGGGAACCTCTATAAACCTCCTTCACGGCAAATCCTCTATTGGTTCGGTCATCTGCTTCGTTATCAGACCTTGTAAGACAGCAAGTATTACTGCGGTCTGATGCCTTGCATCTGACCGAACCAATGGACGAGGCTTTGCTCGTGTCCCGGTTTATAGAGAACCCCAAAATAATATTTTGCCCTCCGCGGAGGTTGACCAAGCCTTTGAAAAGGCTTGATCTAAGCTTTGCTGTGACCTTATTTGTGCAGATTTTTTGTTTAGTCGCTTTTTCAACAAATGAAAACGGATATCCGAAAAGCCGGATATCCGTTTTTTTGATTTTCAGCGGTTTCACCCGTTTTATCTGTTCTGAGTTGTCGTTACCGTATTATTGTCGTGTTCGCCGGGAAGAATATCGTCAAGGATATCTTCTGCTCCCGTTACGGCATCGTCAACGATATCCTCTGCATCGGTCACAACGTCCTCGATAAAGCCGTCGCCGTCAATATCCATTGAATGTCCCGCATTTCCCGAATCTCCGATGCTTCCGTTTCCGGAACTGCCGTTATCCGAGCTGCTGCCTGATGAGGCGGATGAGGAATCGCTTCCGTTTGTCTGACTGCCGTTTTCATTGGCTCCGCAGGCAGTAAGCATTGCCGCTGCAATACCTGCTGCAAGCAGAGCGGATATTCTGCTGATTTTCATGGTCTGCATTCCTTTCCCGCAGTTTTCTGATCTGCTGCGTATTCATATCCGTATGCTTTTTGCAAAAAGCGCGGACGGAACTGCAAACCCTTTCGCCGCATTCGTGTTCTGCACGGTTATTCGCTGTACTGCGCCGCAAAATCAAACATTGCGCCGCAGATATCCGATGCGAGGCTGCCGTAATAATATTCAAGAGCGGACTGTATTTTATCCCGTCCGTAAAACTCCGTAAAGCTTCTGAGGAAGAAAATATTGTTTGCTTCCGGATCGCCGTAAACCGAGGTATTATAGGTAATATCGGCAAAATATTCGGCGGTCATTCTGATGAATACTCTTTCGGCAAGCTCGTTATACTGCACAGGGATTGCGGCGCGTCTTCCGTCCACGATGATAGTATAACTGATTTCATCGGATATATACATCTTCTTTGAAACGCTGAGCAGCCTGCTCAGATCGGCGGAAAGCGCCGGATCGGGAGCGGTGTTCGTGTTGTACGAATGCGCTTGTGTATATCCGCTGATACTTACGTACGTATATTTTCCGTCCGCTGAGTCAAATCTGTCATGGAGATTGAAGGGAGCTTCCGAGATGTATGCGGTAATATTTTCCTCGCCCGACATATATTTCTGCAGCGGATAGCTGTTCATTTTTATTTCCATTCCGTTTGAAATGAATTTTTCGGCAATTTTTTCCGAATTTTCAGGCAGCGGATCAAAGCCGCAGGAGCGCAGATATGCTATGGTTTCCCTGTAGCTGTCCTTGATCATGATCGAATTGCTGATAAGATCGAGCTGATAAATATTTCCTTCGGGAGTATAGTATTCCTCGGCTGTTTCATTTAAAATATCCGCCCTGAGCGCATCGCAGAGCTTCTCCCCGAAGTCGTCGGGCAGTCCGCGGAGCGGAACGGACACAAAGCCGTCTATATCCTTTTCGCCCAGAATTAACCGCCACTGAGCGGCAAGTGCGGGGTCATAGTTCGAGCCTGTGTAATTTTCAAAATTCCGTTCACTTTCAAGAACAAGCGCTGCCGCATAGTCTGCCCTTATCTGCCGCATTTCCTCCGTCATATCCATTGCGGCAAGGGAGGCTATGCTGCTTTCGTCAAGCTCTATGTTTCTGAAAACAGTCCTGCCCGATTTCATGGTATATGCTATTTCCATATTCGTCGTCCGAGCGCTGTAATCGTCGCTGTTTCCGAGGTTCTGCACACAGCTCTTGTGGATATCCGTTATTGCGGCAATATTATCGGCGTCGGTAAGCACGGTATTAAAATTGTCACGGTTAATATATCCCCAGTGCTGCGAAGCGAACACCCCCGCATAGGGCAGCGTTACCGACTTTATATCCGAAGGGTCGGGAACATAGCTGCCTGCATGAAAACCCTGTGTGGTATCTATTACCGCATAGGAGCCTATGCATACTCCGAGGGTCACGGCATAGGAAACTATTCCCCTGACAATTCGGGAAAAGCCTCTGTTTCTTACCACATGGAATATCATGTAAAGGAGGGCGGTTATAATTATCATGGGGATAATATTGTCATAATCATCATTTATCATGAACGCATAGGAAATGCAGAAAACTGAGAGTATCATTATTATGTGGTAAAACACTCCGAATACCACAGGTTTTCCCGTATCCTCCGCCCTGCGTAATCTGTAAATAAGATATGCTGCTGCACCGAGAACCGCGGTCACAAGAAGAAAGAGTACGCACCATTTGCCGAAAGAATAGTATGATTCGGGTACGGTGGCGATGAAATAATCCTCAAAGGAATCCACACAGTCCTGAAGCGCCATCACCAGTCCGAAAACTCCGCCGCCGGGGCTGCACAGCGCCATGGGCTTGTTGAGCATACGCTCAAGGTCTATGCAGACCGCTTTGTCGGCTATAACGGCGCAAATGAGATAAAGCATAAGGGGAACAAGGACATTGAGCAAAATGTTGTAAGCCACACATTCAAAAATATTTCCGCAGCAGGCTGTAACAAGCACCGTAACGACATAGAACATCAGCATCAGAAGAATGCCGCCCAGTATGCCTCTCCAGAGCATGGGAGCTGTTTCACTAAAAATGTTGCATTCCCATTCGGAAAATACGTGGTTCAAAGAAGTTTCGCTCTGATATATAGGGGAAGAGGTGTCTGTAAAGGTTTTTCCGTCCAGGGTGAGATGTCCTATAAGCATAAGTATCCATGTAAGTATCTGCGCTGCGAGAAAGGGCATCACATAAACAAACAGTCCCGACAGAAAATCCGAAACAAATCTCTGTGCCGTGGTCATGGGCAGCCCCAGCCGCATATCAACGTCGGATTTTTTGTAAAGATAGCTGAAAATGCTCAGTGCGCATATTATGCCGCCCGCAGCGCCCAGAGCCGTGCTTATAGCCGCAATTGACATATAAACATCAGTATCAAAATTTCTGCCGTAAACGGGTATCTGGCAGATAAGCGACATCAGTACCAAAGGCGCTCCCGCAATATGAAGCACGAAAAGAACTATTATGAGCTTCAGGTTTTGGATTATATTCTGCCTTGCATTGTGCATGACTGCTTTTGAGAAAAATCTGCCTTTTTTGTTCTCAAGGCTTATGTCGGGATTGTTAATCGAGCTGACCTGCGTCATATCCCATGCCCTCCATTTCGTAAATAAATATTTCCTCCAGCGTAAGGGGGATAAGGTCGAGAACCAGCGGATCCTTATCCGCGAATTTTTCTCTTATTTCCTGTTCCGAGCCTTTCATGATTATATAGTGTATGCTCTGGCTGCGGCTGTAGTGGAGAATGCCGTATTTTTCAAAGTCCTCACGGGAATATTCACTGCCGAAAGCCGCCTGTACCTTATGGATATTTCCTTTTATGGAGTCAAGGTCACGGTTGAAAAGAATTTTTCCCTGATGAAGAAGCGCAACGCTGTCGCATATCTCGTTTATCTCCTTTAAATTGTGGGAGGAGATAACGGTGGTAAGCTTTCTGTCGAGCATAGCGTCAACGAGCATACGCTTTACGATTATCCTCATAGTGGGGTCAAGACCGTCGAACGCCTCGTCAAGGAGAAGATAATCCGCACCGCTTGCAAGTCCCGTGATAACTATAGCCTGCCTCTTCATTCCCTTTGAAAAGCGGTCGATATTTTTGTTTTCGGGCAGCTTTACGGTTTCAAGCAGGCTGCCGAATACCTCGTCGGAGAAATCCGGGTAAAAGCCCTTGTAATATTTTTTTAGCTGTTTTACCGTAAACGAACCGAACTGAACTGTTTCATCGTTTATGAAAAACACCCTGTTTTTCACCGGAACATTGTCAAATACCTCCTGCCCGTCAATGGAAACGCTGCCGCTTTCCGCTCGGTATATTCCCGACAAAAGCCGAAGTATGGTGGATTTTCCCGCGCCGTTCGAGCCTAAAAGACCGAATGATGTCCCCTTGGGAATGATCAGATCGATATTATCGAGGGCGGTAAAATCGCCGAATTTTTTTGTAACGCCTGTTAGCTTAATCATTTGCGCTGCCCCTTTCCTTTTGATAAATTTCCTTTACAGCCGAGAGCATGGCTTCCTCCTCAAGTCCCGACAGAACCGCCTCCGTGACCGCATTTCTGAAATCGGTCATTGCGTTTTCCAGCACAGCCGCAGGGCGGGTATCGGAAATAAAGCTGCCTCTGCCCGGAAGGGAGCATATCACTCCGTCCCGTTCAAGGTTCTGGAATGCTTTTGAAACCGTGTTGGGGTTGACTCCCAACGATTTGGCAAGTTCTCTTACCGACGGCAGCTTATCGCCCGGGGAGAGCTGTTTTTTTACCACAAGCTCGGTAACGCGTCTGTAAAGCTGCTCATAAATGGGTGTTCTGCTCTGAAGGTCTATATCGAACATCTGCGGCACTCCTTTCCGTTTTTTCGTGATGGGAATTTTTTTTGTCTGCTGCAAGCATCAATAAGTTCCGATATCGGAAAAGCTGCTATTATTCCCCCTGTCAGACAAAATGCGTGGTTCAATGTTCTTCTCCTTTCTTTTTAGCTGTACTAACTGTACTAGGTGTATTAACTATCATAGTACAGTTATAGCATATTTTTCCGTCCTTGTCAATAGTTTTTTCAAAAAAATTCGGCAGCATTTCGCTGCCGCTTTCTTTTGTCATACTAAAAACCGTTTGAACGAAGGATAAGATTTGGCGAAAAGCCGTGCCGGTTTCAAGGAAAAGAACCGCAGGCAGGCTTGGCGCCTGGCAAGGTTCTTTGACGCAGAAAACGGTGCGGATTTTTGTCAAAGATATCCTGAGTTTAAATGGTTTTTAGTATCAGTCTATTTCTGTGTCTTGCTGTAATAAATTGCGTAAAAATGACAGAAAAAAGGGCTGCAAAAGCTTATGCTCCCGCAGCCCTGTAATACCGATCCCCGTTCAAATGAAAACCAGTATATGAGTTTAGGCAATACCGAACAATTAACGGCTGACGCCTTTGCCGCACATCTGCTTGCAGATT
>CAZDJG010000123.1:0-6635 GCA_964505695.1 uncultured Ruminococcus sp. | reverse complement strand
GTACCGGTGTTATCGCAGGAGGCCCCGTTCGTGCAGTCATTGAGGTTGCCGGTATCAAGGATATCAGAACGAAGTCCCTTCGTTCCAATAATGCCTGCAATGTCGTAAGAGCAACTCTTCAGGGACTTTCCAGCCTGCGCAGCGCTAAGGAAGTCGCTGCCGTAAGAGGCAAGTCCGTTAAGGAAATCTTAGGCTAAGGAGGATGACGGTGATGGTTACGATAAAGCTTGTAAAAAGTCTTAATAGCTGTAAAAAAGACCAGATCGCTACGGCTCATTCTCTCGGTCTTAAAAAAATAGGCGATACTACTACTCAGCAGGATAACGCTGCTGTACAGGGTAAAATCAGAAAGATTTCCCACCTCGTCAACGTAACAAACGCTTAAATTGCAGGGAGGTGCGATTATTATGAAGTTATATGAACTTTCTCCTGCCGCAGGCTCCGTTAAGGACGTTAAAAGAGTCGGCAGAGGTCACGGCTCCGGCAACGGCAAGACCGCCGGCAAGGGCCATAAGGGACAGAATGCCCGTTCGGGCGGCGGCGTAAGACCCGGCTTTGAAGGCGGACAGATGCCCATGACCAGAAGAATCCCCAAGAGAGGATTCAACAATATTTTTGCTGCTAAGTATTCCACTGTCAATGTTTCTGATCTTGATAAATTTGTTGACGGTACCGTTGTTGACGCCGAGCTTCTTAAAGCAAGCGGTCTTGTAAAGAAAACAAACAACGGCGTTAAGATCCTCGGAAACGGCGAGCTTACCAAAAATCTTACCGTTAGGGCTGCTGCATTCTCCGCTTCAGCTAAGGAAAAAATCGAGAAAGCAGGCGGGAAGGCTGAGGTGATGTAATGTGTTTGAAACCATGCGTAATGCTTGGAGAACCCCTGAGCTGAGAAAAAAGCTCTTATACACATTACTCATTATAATTATTTTCCGTCTCGGATGCGCTATTCCCGTTCCGTTCCTTAACCCCGACGCTCTTTCAAATATGGTGCAGGACGGAAATATATTCGGTTACCTGGATATGCTTTCGGGCGGCGCTCTCTCTAAGGGTACGGTTTTTGCCCTTTCGATCCAGCCCTATATCAACGCTTCGATCATCGTTCAGCTCCTGACCTATGCGCTCCCTCCGCTTGAAAATCTTCAGAAAGAGGGCGAGGAGGGCAGGAAAAAGCTGCAAAAGATCACAAGCTTCGTTGCTCTTGCAATTTCACTGGTAATGTCCTACGCTTATTATCTCTCTATGAGAACTCAGGGCGCTGTGGATTACACAACGGGCTTTGAGGGAGTATTCACTGCTATAGTTATTATTGCGGTATTTACGGCAGGCTCAAATCTCATCGTTTTCCTCGGCAATCTTGTCAATGAAAACGGTATAGGAAACGGCATTTCCATTATCCTTTTTGCAGGTATCGTAGCAAGAGGTCCTTCGGATATCATTGCTATGTTCGCTCTTGCGGAATCGGATAAAAACTATATCTTCCTCAGTATCCTCGTTCTTATCATTTATGTGATAATGATCGGCTTTATCGTTCTTATGAACAATGCCGAAAGACGTATTCCCATTCAGTACGCCAAGAGAGTCGTGGGCAGAAAGCAGTACGGCGGTCAGAATACACATATTCCCATTAAGATAGCTATGAGCGGCGTTATGCCCATCATCTTCGCAATGGCATTTATGTCTATTCCTCAGACTATTGAAATGTTTGTGAAAAGACCTACAGGCGATTCTTCTGCATGGAGCTTCGGTCAGAAATTCTATAACGGATTTCTCAATTTCTTCAATTATTCCAGCGGCTGGTATGCTGTTGTTTATTTCATTCTTATTATTGCATTCAACTACTTCTACGTTTCAATGCAGTATAATCCCATTGAGATCGCAAATAACCTCCGTCAGAACAACGGCGGCATTCCCGGTATCAGACCCGGTAAGCCTACAAGCGATTTCATTCAGAGGGTTCTTTCAAAGATCACCCTTATCGGCGCTGTATGCCTCGGTATTATCGCAATTTTCCCCATATTGTTCCATATGGCGGTTCCCGCTATGAACATCTCTATGGGCGGTACGTCGATACTCATTATCGTAAGCGTTGCGCTTGAAACTGTCAGAACTATGGAGTCCCAGATGATGATGCGTCACCATAAGGGCTTCCTTGAATAATCAAAACCCGAAACTCTGAAAGGACGAAATGTATGAATCTTATTTTGCTCGGCGCTCCCGGTGCAGGCAAGGGTACTCAGGCTGAGGTGCTCGGCAGTACTCTTAACATTCCCCAGATTTCTACAGGCAATATTCTCAGAGCTGCCGTAAAGAACGGCACAGAGTGCGGTCTTAAAGCCAAAAGCTTTATGGACGCAGGCGCTCTCGTTCCGGATGAGGTCGTTATCGGCATACTCAAGGACAGGATCGCTGAGGACGACTGCAAGAACGGCTTTATTCTTGACGGTTTCCCAAGAACTGTTCCTCAGGCTGAGGCTCTTGAGGCTATGGGCGTTCAGATCGACAAGGTGATCGAAATATCCGTTCCCGATGAGACTATCAAGGCTCGTCTGGGCGGAAGAAGGGTCTGCGAATCCTGCGGCGCTACCTATCATATCGAATTTAACCCTCCCAAGGTCGAGGGTAAGTGCGATAAGTGCGGCGGCAATGCTGTTCAGCGCAAGGACGACGCTCCCGAAACTGTTATCGACAGACTTAAAACTTATCACGAGGCTACTGCTCCCCTGGTTGATTTCTACAAGGGAAAGGGCAAACTCAGAACCGTTACGGGTCAGGCTGAGGTAGCCGATACCTCCAAGCTTGTTCTTGAGGCGGTCAATGCCTGATTATTTACTGAAGAAGGCGCAGCAATGATTAGTGTTAAATCCAAGTCTGAGCTGGAAAAAATGCGCAGGGCCGGTATTATCGCCGGTAATGCGCTCCACTTCGGCGGACAGTCGATTAAAGCGGGTATGACCACATATGAGCTGGATAAAATTATCCACGACTATATTGTAAAGCACGGCGCAACCCCCTCTTTTCTGGGGTACGGCGGATTTCCCGCCTCAGCCTGCATTTCAATAAACAACAAGGTCATTCACGGTATTCCCTCCAAGCATGAGCATATAAAGGAGGGCGATGTCGTAAGCATTGACGTGGGCGCTTTTATAGACGGCTTCCACGGTGATACCGCTTATACGTTTGCTGTCGGAAATGTTTCTGAGGAGGCTGCAAGACTTCTCAAGGTTACCAATGAGAGCCTTTACAAGGGCATTGAAAAGGCTGTCGCAGGAAACCGTGTGGGAGATGTCTCCCATGCTGTTGAGGAGTACTGCACTTCTTACGGATACGGCGTCGTCAAGCAGTACGTCGGTCACGGGGTGGGCACAAAGCTCCACGAATCTCCCGAGGTTCCCAATTTCGGAAAAGAGGGAAGAGGTCCGAGACTGGTCGCAGGCATGACGATCGCAATCGAGCCGATGATCAACGCAGTAGGAGAGGACGTGAAGGTCCTTCCCGACGGCTGGACTGTGTTGACAAAATCCGGTTCACTCTCCGCTCACTTTGAGCATACAGTCGCAATCACGTCCGAGGGGCCGGTGATCCTTACCAAGCCCACTATCATTTAGAGGGGGACGCTGATGTGGAAGCAGTCAACGGCAGAATAGTCCGCAGCCTTGCAGGCAGAGACAAAGGGAAATTTCTCGTTGTCGTCAAAGCGGACGGTGATTTCCTTTATCTTGCCGACGGTAAGGAGCGCAGACTTGACTCTCCCAAAAAAAAGCGTATAAAGCATACAGCTTTTACCAATACTGTCATAGATACGGAAGCCCTGACCGATAAAAAGCTCAGAAGCGTAATCGCGGAATATTCCTCATCGGAAAGTTCCCGTAATTCAACTGAAACCTAAATCCAAGGAGGCTGTCAGCTTGTCTAAGGAAGATGTAATTGAGATTGAGGGTACCGTTATCGAGGCTCTCCCAAACGCTAATTTTCAGGTGGAGCTTGCAAACGGACATAAGATACTTGCTCATGTATCGGGCAAACTGAGAATGAACTATATCAGAATCGTTCCCGGCGACAAGGTAACCGTTGAAATGTCTCCGTACGACCTGACTAAGGGCAGGATCACATGGAGAGCCAAGTAATACGGATCTGCCGCTGAAAACAACCATTTGAGAAGGAGGATTATCATGAAAGTAAGACCTTCCGTTAAGCCTATTTGCGAAAAATGCAAAGTTATCAAAAGAAAAGGCAAGGTAATGGTTATCTGCGAAAATCCTAAGCATAAGCAGCGTCAGGGCTGAATGCTGTTGCTGTCACATAATGTGACAGCATGAAATAAGGATCAAATAAATCGCCATAAACACATGGACGTTAAGTTCAAATTTATTTCGGAGGTGCATTTTAATGGCACGTATTGCCGGTGTTGACCTTCCTAAGAATAAGAGAGTTGAGATAGGACTCACTTATATCTACGGTATCGGTCGTAAATCTGCGGATATTATTCTCGCAAACACAGGTGTAAACCCTGATACAAGAGTTAAGGATCTCAGCGAAGACGATGTCGCTAAGCTCCGTGACTACATTGATCACAACTTTATGGTTGAGGGCGACCTGAGAAGAAACGTTGCTCTCAATATCAAAAGACTTGTTGAGATCGGCTGCTACAGAGGCGTTCGTCACCGCAAGGGTCTGCCCGTAAGAGGTCAGAGAACCAAGACCAATGCAAGAACACGCAAGGGTCCTGTTAAGACCATCGCTAACAAGAAGAAGTAAGGAGGGACTGATAAATGGCTCAGGTTAAGGGTAAAAAAACTACCATAAGAAGACGTCGCGAACGTAAGAACATTGAAAATGGCGCTGTTCATATCCAGTCCACTTTCAACAATACTATCGTAACTATCACCGATACTCAGGGCAACGCTCTTTCATGGGCGTCCGCAGGCGGACTCGGTTTCAGAGGTTCAAAGAAGTCTACTCCCTTTGCTGCTCAGACCGCTGCCGAAACTGCTGCGAGAGCTGCTATGGAGCACGGACTTAAAACAGTTGAGGTTTACGTCAAGGGCCCCGGCGCAGGAAGAGAGGCTGCTATCAGAGCGCTTCAGACTGTGGGTCTTGAGGTAAGACTCATCAAGGATGTGACCCCCATTCCCCACAACGGATGCCGTCCTCCCAAGAGAAGACGTGTCTAATTTACAGGAGGTGTTATTGCAATGGCTTTAAATAAAGAACCTATTTTGAAGAGATGCAGATACCTTGGCATCAGTCCTATGGTTATGGGCATTTCCAAGGAATCCAACAGAAATCCCGGCGCTAACAACAGAAGAAAGGTTTCCGAATACGGTATGCAGCTCAAGGAAAAGCAGAAGCTCAAGTTCATCTACGGCGTTCTTGAGAAGCCTTTCCATCACTATTTTGAAATTGCTTCCAAGATGGAGGGCAAGGCCGGTGATAACCTTATCACTATCCTTGAATCCCGTCTTGATAACGTAGTTTACAGAATGGGTCTTGCTCTTACAAGAAGAGAAGCAAGACAGCTCGTTACTCACAGACATTTCACCGTAAACGGCAAGCGTGTAAATATCCCTTCTTACCGCGTTAAGGCAGGCGACGTTATTGCTCTTCACGAAGGCAGCCGTGACAGCGCTAAGTTCAAGGAGATCGTTGAGGTAAATGCAAACAAGGTCGTTCCTCTCTGGCTTGAATCTGATAAGGCTAACTTTGCCGCTAAGGTCGTTCGTATGCCTATGGCTGAAGATCTCGATTATGAGACGCAGACACACCTGATCGTCGAGCTGTACTCCAAGTAATAACTGCTTTGAGCAACGCTTTACGCCACAATGCGACTATAGGAGGGTTTTATAAATGCTTGAAAAAATCGAAAAGCCGGAAATTGAGACCGTCAAGCTGGATGTAAACGGCACGTACGGTATGTTCGTTCTCGCTCCTCTGGAGCGCGGCTATGGTACTACTCTGGGCAACAGCCTCAGAAGGGTACTGCTCTCCTCGCTTCCGGGTGTTGCTGTCACTTCTGTCAAGATTGACGGCGTGCACCATGAATTATCTACAATTCCCGGGGTTAAAGAGGATGTCACGGAGATCATCCTTAACCTCAAGGGTCTTACTGCTAAGCTCTACGGCGAAGGTCCGAAAACCATCTATATTGAGGCTGAGGACGAGTGCGAGGTCACTGCCGGAGATATCAAGACCGATTCTGAGGTCGATATCCTTGTTCCCGATATGCATATCGCTACTCTGGGCAAGGACGCTAAGCTTTATATGGAGATCACCATCGATAGGGGAAGAGGATATGTTCCCGCTGAAAAGAACAAGCAGCTTTTCAACCTCGGTATTGATGTGATCGCCGTTGACTCTATCTACACGCCTGTACTGAAAGTAAACTTCCGCGTCGAGGATACTCGTCTCGGACAGGTTACAGACTACGATAAGCTTATCCTTGAGGTATGGACAGACGGTACCGTATCTGCCAAGGAAGCCGTGTCTCAGGCAGCCAATCTCCTCATTGAGCATCTTAAATCCTTCAGCAATCTTTCTGATGAGTCCGCTATCACCGAAATTATGGTAGAAAAGGACGACAAGGGCAAGGAGAAGATCCTTGAGATGACCATTGAGGAACTTGACTTGTCAGTACG